>JBDGRG010000099.1:0-4987 GCA_042218355.1 Bradymonadaceae bacterium | reverse complement strand
CGCTCCCGCCGCTCTCGCCCGTCGGATCGCTCTGGTCCGATTCGTCGCCCTCCGACAATTTCTCGTAGAACGAGTAGACCGTTTCCGGGGTCTCGGGCTCGGTTTCGGGCGGGGGCGTCTCGTCGGGATCCTTCGCTTCCGTCGACAGGGCCGAGGGGCCGGAGGTGTCGACGACCGGGGCGCGGCCGTTGCGGCGGAGGACCTGTTCACCGATGATCAACCCGGCGCTGAAGACCAGCGACAGCAGGACCGTCCACCCGAGCATGCGGAGGAAATCGGGACCGTCGGGGGCGTTCGACGTTCGGTCGGCCATCGGTTGCGTCTGGGGCGGGTGATTGGCTGGTGTCAGGCCGCCCGGCAACCGTAACACAACAGGTCGAACGGGCAACAAAGTTCCCGGTCTCGAGGGGGGCGAGTTCACCGAATGCAGTCGTCGAGTGACTCCAGACGGGCTCTACCGATGCCAGAACTCGTCCTACGAGGAGCGGGGCAGCGGGGGCCGGCCGATTCTGTTCTCGCACGGTCTGCTGATGGACCGCCGCCAGTACGAGCGGCAGATCGAGAGGCTGTCGGACGGACGGCGATGCGTCGCCTACGACCATCGGGGACAGGGCGACAGCGAGGTCCCCGATTCGCCGGCGATCGACATGGAGACGGTCTACGTCGACGCCGCGCGGCTGATCGAGCGACTCGACCTCGCCCCGTGCCACGTCGTCGGGACGTCGATGGGCGGGTTCGTCGCCCTGCGCCTGGCTGCCCGGCGACCCGAACTAGTCTCGTCGATCGCGCTGTTGAGCACCCGCGCCGGGCCGGAGCCCGAGGAGAACCTCCCGAAGTACGAAATGCTGACCTCGATCGCCCGCTGGCTCGGCCCGCGGTGGTTGGCCGGGCGTTTGATGCCGATCTTCTTCGGCGAGACGTTTCTGAACGACCCCGACCGCGAGGAGGTCCGCCGGGAGCAGCGCCGCCGCCTCGCCGATCGGTCGCGACAGGTCTACCGGGCGGTCGACGGCGTGCTGTATCGGCCGAGCGTCGAGGGGGAGATCGATGCCGTCGACGTCCCCGCGCTGGTCGTCCACGGCCGCGAGGACGAGGCGATTCCGTTCGAAGTCGGCCGCCGGCTCGCCGAGGCCCTGCCCGACGCCCGGTTCGAGGGGCTGCCCGACGGCGGGCACACGCTCGCGGTGGAGCGGCCCGACGCGGTCAACCGGATGCTGGCCGATTTCTTCGAGGAGGTCGAGGGGGGATGATTCGAACGTCAGGAGTCGGCCGACGGCGCCCCGTCGTCGAGCCGCAGCCACCACGGCTCGCCGTCCCCGTCGAAGAACTCGCCGACCAGCGACGCGACCACCGGCGGACCCGCGATGGCCTCGGCCAGCTCGGTGACCTCCCGGTCGAGCGTCTCCGCGGCCCGACGGTGTTCGCGGCCCCCCTCCGCCTTCTCCAGTTCGCGCCCGTGCCGCCAGGCGAACTCGCGGGCCTTCTCGAAGCTGAAGTTCGTCACCATCTCGTCGAGTCGCCCGAACAGCTCGTCCAGTGCCCCGAGTGCCTCCGAGTAGTGGTCGGCGATGGCCTGCTGGACGGGGTCGACGACGGTCGCGATGACCTCGTTGATCGCGGTGTGGTCTCGATATTTGGACCCGGTATCGGACTCCAGCCCCGCCTCGTCGAGCGCGAGCGCCAGGTCGTGATTGACGTGGGCGTTGATCCCGAGCAGCAGATCCTGCAGCACCAGCCCCTCCTCGTCGACGGCGTGCTCGAGCGTGAATTGCCAGCAGTCGGGGAGGTCGTCGACCTCGCCGACGTGGTGGTCGTGGACCGCGACGCGGTAGAGGTTCGCGAACGAGATCAGATACGACCGGACCCACGGCTCGTCCTCGAAGAACCCGGTACCGAGTTTTTCCTGCAGGGCGAGCGTCATCCGGTGGTAGGCGGTCAGAAAGACCGCCCGCCGGTCGTGTCGGTCGCGAAACGCGTCGAGCAGCTCCCCCAGCCGGTCGGCGGCGTCGTCGACCGTGGCGTAGGGCGTCTCCGTCAGAGAGGCGATTCGGTCGGTCATGGGTCTGAATGCCGAGTCAGGGGTTAGTCCCGGAGGACCTGGAGGATCTCACCCGAATCGTCGCCCTCCACGCTGCGGACGTAGGCGCGGGCGACCTCGGAGGCGGGGACGCCGTCGGAGGGGTTGCGGCCCATCTCCTCGAGGGTCTCGGCGACCCAGCCGGGGCTGACGACGTTGACCCGTGCGCGCCCCTCCAGCTCGAGCGCCGCGGCACGGGCGAACCCCTCCAGGCCGGCATTGACGGTCGCAATGGCCGCGCTGCCCGGGATGGGATTCTGAGCGAGGACGCCGCTGGTCAGCGTAAACGAGCCGTCGTCGAGCCGATCGGCCCCGACGCGGACCAGGTTGATCTGGCCCATCAGCTTGTTCTGGAGGCTCGTCTCGAAGTCGTTGTCCGACAGCTCCTCGAGCGGGCCGAATTCCGCGACGCCCGCCGTGGAGACGACATGATCGACGTGGCCGAGTTCGCCGTAAAGCGACTCGATGGAAGTCTTCGATGCGAGGTCGACCTGCAGGTCGCCGCTGGAGTGGCCGACCGCGACGACCTCGTGGTCGCTATCGAGGGCTTCGACGACGCGACTTCCGATCGTTCCGGTGCCTCCGACGACTGCGATTCGACTCATCGGTGACCTCCCGAGATACTGACGGTGAGCTTCCGATCGTTGGTAGCACTCCGCGGGGGAGCGGGCAATCGCAGCTGGGCCACGGCTGCGAGAGCGCCGACACCCCGGGGACTCCGAATTCTGCGCCGGGCTCATCGCGCAGGTGCACGCGGAAACGTGGGCCCTTACAGGCGCGCCCGTGTGCGAGAGGGCCGGCCGAAGCCACTATTCGCGGCGTACCGTCACCGCGCCCGTCGCCGCTCGTCGAGTCCGTAGATGGTGATCGGATACTCGCCGCGACCGATGCGGAGGACGTCACCCGGCGGGAACGGGTGGGAGACGTGTGGTCCGTCGAGAAAGATGCGGCCCTTCTCCATTCGAGAGGTCACCTCGAAGGGATGGTCCATCGACTGGACGCCCCGCTCGTGGCGATACACTTCCCGCGAGTGAGGATAGGGCTCGCGGACCAGGTACTCCATGTAGTCGCTGTCGAGCGGAAGGATGAAACCGCCCGCCGAGCGGATGGCGCCGGTCGAACCGGCGGGGGTCGAGATCCAGATGCCGCTCGAGCGCTGTTCCTCGGTGCCGCCCTCGGCCGGCTGGAGGGTGTAGCGAGCGACCCCCGCCGGATTCTGGTGAGCGACGAGGACCTCGTTCAGAACGGGGGTCTTCAGCTGGCGGCCGTCGAGTTCGATGTCGAACCGCTCCAGATCGAACGCCGGGAGTTCGCCGTCGATGGCCCGTTCGAGCAGGTCCGGAAACTCGGGAGCGCGGCCGGCGCAGAAGTAGCCGACGCTCGAATTCGGGTGTGAATTGATCGCCAGCAGCGGCGTGTCGAACACCTTGTGCGAGACGTCCAGAACGGTGCCGTCTCCCCCGACCGTGACGACCAGGTCGAAGGTATCGACGCCCTGCAGCTGGCCCCGGTAGATCGACTCGTAGTCGAGGCCGGAGGTCTCGAGCGCCGAGGTCACCCGCTCGATGCTCCGCCGGTGCGCGCGGTGTGCCTCCTCCAGTTCGTCGTTGAGCCCACTCCCCCCGGAACCGGCATCCGGCGAGTCCTCGGAGCCGTGGTACTCGAGTCGGCTCTTCTTGTACGTCACGAGGACGCGGGGAGCGGACGGCAGCGCAGGGGTGGGCATCTCGGCAATCTGGGTCGGTCGAACGGCGACGAGTCGGTGCAGCGCGAATTATTGCCCACTGGTGCGCTGGAGACAAGACGGGCGTCACCGCCGGTCCGGGCCCCAGCGACGTCTTGCGAGCGGCCGAGTCACGTGATAGCCGATGCGGCTGCGACAGCGAGTTTCGCCTTGCGATCGACTCAAACGAGAGGTGTCTGAGATGTCGGATCTGACAGCGGAAGAGATCTTCGACGAGGTACTTCCCGAGAAGCTCGAAGGGGACGACAGCGTCCAGGACATCGGCGCGGTCTACGAATTCTCGCTGACCGACGGCGGGACGTGGTCGATCGACTTCACCAAGGACGGCGACTACGTCAGCGAAGGGGAGCACGACGACCCCGACTGTGCCATCGAGGTCTCCTCGTCGGACTTCGTCGACATGTGGAACGGCAAGAAGTCCGGCCAGCAGCTCTTCATGATGGGCAAAATCTCCGTCGACGGCGACATGGGGCTGGCGCTGAAGCTCCAGAAGTTCATCGGCTGACCCCCCGTCGACAGCTCTGTCCGAAGCGACCCGGGAGTCTTCGCTCCCGGGTTTTTTTATTCGTGAGGTATCGGGGTATCGAGGTATCGGGGCGGCGAGGGGTGTGAGCCGGGGTCGAAGCGATTGGAACGCGGGAGTCGAGGGCGAGAAGCGAGATGCGAGAGGCGTGGGGCTGGTGTGCGACGTAGCCAGAGCTTCCAGCTCTGGTCGTGTGAAGAGGTACTGAGGGACTGAGGTATCGGGGTACTGAGGTGGTGGGGCGGGTGTGAGACGGGATCGATGCGATTCACGCGTGGTGATTTGCGAGCGAGAAGCGAGAGGCGGATCTGCGGGCATGCGACGTAGTTAGAGCTTCGCAGCTCTGGTGGTGTGCGGAGGTACTGAGGAACTGGGGTATCGGGGTACTGAGGGCGTGGGGCGGGTATGAGACGGGGTCGGAGTTGGTGCGGTGGCCATCTTGGCCACCGGCGTGCTGTCAGCAGGCTGACAACGTTCGAGGTCGACGATGAGTGACGAGACACTGTGGCTCGACGGATTGCGGGTGCTCGATCTGACGCGGCTGCTCCCGGGGCCGTTCTGTTCGCTGCTGCTCGCCGACATGGGGGCGGACGTGATCAAGATCGAGCGCCCGGGCGGTGGGGACTATGCGCGCGGCTTTCCG
>JBDGRG010000098.1:9547-14960 GCA_042218355.1 Bradymonadaceae bacterium | reverse complement strand
TAGCGAGAGCTTCCAGCTCTGAGCGGGCGGTTGCATCCGGACGCTGGAAGCGCGGTCGACGCTGCTCTCGGCCGGCGGCGAAGGTTCCCAGGGTTTCCGATCAGACCCTTGTCGGACCGATCGCGCGTGTCGGCGAAGGGTCCGAGCTGCTCGGTTCCTCGGTGAGGCGAGGTCGTTCGCCGAGAAGACTGCGGGGAACGGTCGATCGTGATACAGTTTCGGTCCGAGCGAGCCGGTCAGGCGGGGTTTGTTGCGTCACCGATCCGACAGGAGGTCGTGATGAGCGAAGGCGATGTAGTGGAGACCGAGCGAACCGCACTGCTCTACGACGTTCACGGCAACGCGGCGGCACTCGAAGCAGTTCTCGAGGACGTGGCGTCGCGCGGTATCGGGACCCTGGTGTTCGGCGGCGATTATGCGAACGCTGGACCGCGGCCGGCGGAGTGCGTCCGCCGAATCCGGCGAGCGGCGAGGGCGGCGATCCGCGGCAACACCGACGAGTGGGTGACGGGTCAATCCGAGCCGCCCGATCCCGAGCCCTTCGAGTGGACTCGCCGACATCTGTCCGCCGAGCAGCTCGACTGGCTCGAGGCGCGCCCCTTCGACCTCCGGTTGCACCCGCCCCCGGGGACGGAGGAAACCGACGACCTGTTGGTGGTTCACGCCAATCCCTCGGACGTGCTCACCCCGCTGATCCTGCAGCCGCATCCCTACGACGAGTGGGCCGAGACGCCCGCCGACCGCGCCGAGGAACTCGTCGAGGGCGTCTCGGCGGACCTGGTGACCTTCGGCCACATCCACAATCCCAGTTCGGGCGAGGTGGCGGGGCAGCGTCTCAGGTCGATCGGATCGGTCGGGCTCCCCTGGGACGAGGATCGTCGTGCGGCCTACGGCATCGCCGAGTGGGAGGATGGGGCCTGGTTCGTCGAGGACGTGCGCGTCGAGTACGACAGCGACGCCGTCGTCGACGAACTCGAGAGGTCCGACCAACCCGGTGCCGGCGGCGTCGCCGAGAGTCTCCGGACGGCGAGTTTTGGGCCGATGGCGTGACGAACCTCGCACGCTACGGTCCGTGCGAATCCGCCGGTCTCGTCGGCGAGTGTTCCGATGGTTCGGCTCATGCTGGTGACTCGTGGTCGGAATCGATGTGAAAAGCCTCGCTCACTAAAACCACATCGTAGTCGGTTACGTATTTCGGTGGGATCGCAGCACGGGCGCACGACGTTTGATTCGCGCTGACGAATGGAGGGGACGGCTGCCAGATTCGGTCTGCTGATACGATGATTGAAAATGATTTTCATTTTCCTTGACAGTCGCCGCGCGGTTCTGAAACATGCCGGGTGAAGTGAAATCGATTTTCAATTTCTCCGAGTCGAGGCTCGAGCACGGAGCTGCCCGATGAAACGGACGCGGAACACGAAGATCTCGCCGCGGCGGAACGCGGTGTCGACGGACTGGAGGGTGGGCGACGACGGCACGGTCGATCGGGCCGAGTCCGATACCGCCTTCGGACGCTGGGAGGCCGACCTCGAGTCCTGGGCTGGTCGGTGCGGTTCGGACGTCATTCGGATGGCGGATCGCTGGGACCGCGTGATCGCGGCCGTCGCCGGTGCGGGAGCGGAGGGCATCCGAGTTTCGAATGCCGTGGCACTGTCGGCCCGTTCGGTCGAGCGCGCCGGATTCCGCAGGCGAGACGGATGTCTCGAGATCACATGGCCCGAAGGACGTTTCGTCTCCGATCTCGACGACTGGGGGAGCGCATACCTGGAGATGCACGGTCGTGAGTCGCCCTCGCGTCTCTGCGCATTCGCCGCATCCGGTCGCCCGCTGGTCGAATTTCTACTCGCCGCCGAGCAGGTCGAGCGCCTGGCCCATCATCTCCCCGCGCTCGAACACGACTGCCAGCGACCCCATCCGCCCCCGGTCGTCTCGTCGAGCGGACCGAGGGTGCACCGTTCGACGCTGAAGAGGGAGGCCCTCCACGCCGAGTGGCGCCATGGACACGACACGGCGTCCATCGACGAACTCTGCCGGCGATTTCGCATTGCGCGATCGGAACTTTTCGACCAGCTGGACGATCGCTGGACGACCAAGATCCGTCGGTTCGAGATCGATCGGTTCGTCGAGCGTCTCGCAGGCGCCGCGGTGTCGGTCGAGGTCGGCGTCGTCGCGTCGGGGACGGAGATCCGAAGACGTGCCGAACTCCGACATCTGCGTTCGACGAGGAAGGGATTGCTGTTCGACGTCGGAGACGTCTCGGTTGCCGTGGACCGCCGCCGGATCGACGGGGCCTTCGTCATCCGAAAACCGACCGGCCACGGCATCGAGCGGGCGTTGGAAATCTTCCACGACGCGGAAGGCCGCGACCTCTGGATGAAATTGCCCGCCGATGCCGGCTTTCACGCCCAGATGACGTGGCGGTCGTGTTCGGTCACCGATCCGGGCCGTTCGTGCCGGGATGGATGACCACCTTGACAATGAAAATCAATTTCAATTAACCTGGGCCGGCGGAGACCGAACTCCTCGACGAGGAGTCTGCCGGTCTCCCCCCGATTCCGCTCTGTTGTCGTCGAATCGTTTTCATCAGTTCGTATCGACTGCCCGAGAGGTTCTGACATGATGGTATCTCGACGCTGGATCGCCGTCGTCGCCGGTGTCTTCGCCGTCTGCGCATCGGCTCCCGTATCGGCCGCCGACCCCGTCAAAAATCCGACGGGTGATGCGACCGACGAGGCCAAAGAGGAGAAGAAAGGAGAGAAAGCCGTCGAGGTCCCGGCGGTCAAGGTCTCCGACGAGGCGAAGCGGACCAAGGCCAACGAGCCGATCGGCGAGTACGATCAGCCGTCGTGGACGCTCGATCGACCCTTCTCCTCCGCTCGGGCGTACGTCAATCCGCCAGGTGAGACCGAGATCAACGTGTTTCATATTCCCACGATGAATCTCAGCGCCGACCGCCCGTCCAAGAGCAGCGAAGACGGTGGCGGCGGGGGATCGGAAGAATCGGTCGAAAAGCCGACGTTCGTCGAGAATACGACCGAGATCGAGCTCGAGACCGGCATCGGCCATCGTCTCCAGGTCGACTACTACCTGGTGATGGCGCAGGAGACGAAGCTGAACCCGAAGGGGGCCGATACGAAGAAGAGCTGGGGTGACATGCACGTGGCCGAACAGAAGTTCGAGCTGCGCTGGGCCTTCGCCGACTGGGGCAAGATCTGGGGGAATCCGACGCTCTACGCCGAATTCGCGCACGGCGGCGGACCGCCGTCCGTCGAGCCGAAACTGCTGCTCAGCGGCAATCTCAGCAACAAGCTGTTCGGAGCCGCCAATCTCGTCTGGGAGCGCAAGCTCGGCGGCGAGGAGAAGGAGCAGGAGTACGGGCTGACACTGGCGCTGAACTACTTGGTCTCGGATCCGGAACTGTTCGCCGGCGTCGAAGCGGTTGTCGAGACGGCGGATACCAAGGAGAAGCGATTCGACTTCAAGAAGTACGAGGTCCTCGGCGGACCGAGTCTGCAGTGGTACCCGATGGAGACGGTCCACGTCGGTCTCAACCCGAAGGTCGGCGTCGAGATCGAAAAGGAGGAGGGCGAGACCGAGTCGAAGGTCCTCTTCCAGCCGATGGTGACGCTCGGATACGCGATCTGATTCGCCGATGACGGCCCGCCCAGCGCTCGGTCGGCCGCGCGAGCGGCGACGAACCGGGCGAAGCGTGGCTCTGACGACGCCCCCGTCGACCCGCCGGTGCTCCAGCAGTCCGGCGGGTCGACGTGTGTAACACCCCCATGCATCGGGATGGAGCGCGTCGTCGTCGCGGACCAGTCACACCGGGGTGTGCTCGCACGAGAGACGAGATTGACTGTCGTCCGGAGAAGACCTACGACTGGTCGTAGTTGGTCGTCGGCCCGTTGCGTCCGGCTCGCCCCGTTTGGACCGGGTGACGGCGGATCGGGGTCGGGCTACGCTCCCGTCGCAGAGGAGGGTTGTATGTTCGAGGAGCTCGAACTTCGACTGGGTGAAGAGGGGACGCAGATCACCCTCCACGAGTTGGAGGCCGAGGTGATGGAGGTCGTCTGGGATGGCGGCTGGCAGGAATTCGCGGTCCGCGACGTGCTCGAAGTGCTCGAGCAGGATCGCGAGATCGCCTACACGACGGTCATGACAACTGTGAAGCGCCTGTTCGACAAGGGATTGTTCGACCGCCGGAAGGATGGACGGCGCTATCTGTACTCGCCGAAACTCGACCGTGACGAGTTTCACGCGCAAGTTGCGGTCGAGGTCATGCAGAGCCTTCCGGAGTCGGGACGCCGGGCGGCGGTGTCGGCGCTGGTCGGGGATCTCGAGGAAGTCGACGCCGAGACGCTCGATCGGCTCTCGGACGAGATCGAACGGCGTCGGCGACAGCTCGGCGGGGAGGAGGAATGAGGGTCCTCGCGCACTATGCGGCGGCCGGGGCCTGGGTATATCTGTTGATCGTCGGACTCGCGACGTGCGCGTCCGGTGTGTATCTGGATCGCCGGCTGGGGGCGCTCGAACGTCCCGCGTCGTACGCGGGTCTCGATGTCGTTGCGGCGATGACGGCGCCGGTGCTCGTCCCGCTGTTGTGGCTGGCCTCGGCCGTCGTCCACGGTGCGGGTACGGGATTGGCGGAGACGTGTTGCCGGTGGTTCGCCGGCAGCGGCGGGGTCTGGTTTCGGGCCCTGTTCGTGGGGGGAGGAGGCTTGCTCGGGGCGGTCCAGTCGTGGCGGGTGTACCGTGACTGGTCGCGTCGCCATCCGGCGCATCCGACGGCGAACCGTTTGCACGCCCGCGAACGCATCCGGCGGGTTCTCGTCGACAGCGGGATGAATCCCGACGACGTGCCACCGATTTGCGTGGTTTCCTGCGAAGGACGGCGCTGTGCCGTGCGCGGGTGGTTCCAGCCGCGGATCGAGGTCGCCGATTCGCTGCTCGACGAGCTCGACGATTCCGCATTGAGAGCGGCGCTGTTGCACGAACTGGCTCATGTCGAACGCGGTGACCCGCTGTCGGCCTTCTTCGTCTCGCTCTCGCGCGTTCTCAATCCGTTCTGGGGCCGGCTCGACCGGTTCGCGTCCGCCTGGAGCTTCGCACGGGAGCTGCGCTGCGATCGCGGAGCACTCGACCGCGGGGCCGATCCGGTCGAGTTGGCCGACGCTCTGGTCGAGGCTGCGCGCGCTCGGAGGGAGGGCCACTCGCCGTGTGAATTGTGTGGCGACGACGACGTCACGCTGAAGACACGAGTGAACATGTTGTTGGCCGACGCGCTGCCGGAGGCCGAGCGTTCCGAAGGCGGGGTCGGGGGCCGGCTCTGCTTCGGTCTCCTCGTGACGGGGGGATTTCTCGTCCTCGGACCGCACTACCTCGGTGTGGATCCGATCGATCTCCACTGTCTGAT
>JBDGRG010000098.1:4031-9537 GCA_042218355.1 Bradymonadaceae bacterium | reverse complement strand
CTCGCTGACGGTCCATCCCCAGCCCGTTTCCGATGCGGACCTCGCGTCGGGTGTTCCCACCCCTGCGATTCGAATCGAGCCGAATCTGTCGCAATGTGTTTGACTACTACTGTCGGTAGTAGTAAGCCTGCGTTTCGCGGGTCCATTTCTACTACCTACGATAGTAGCGATGTCGAACTCCCCACACGTTGGAAGGGCGAGCCGAGTGGCGTCGACTTTGGCCTCGCTGGCCGCCATCGCTGTGGTCACGTCCGCGTACCCATCTGTCGCGTCGGCTTCGGAGCCGCGACGCGCGAGTGACGCAGATGCCGGGGAGCTCACTCGACGACTCCAGTCCGTCGAACCACCGGACCCATCGGAACTTCTCGACGTGGGTGAGGTCTCGCGGACCGACGCCCGCCAGTTGTTCGAGGTGGCGCGCGACCGCGCGCCCCGAGTCCGCGAGGCGAGGAGTCGGCTCCAGCGTGCGAAAGCCCGGATGAAGGGAGCGAAGATACTCAACCGCCACAATCCCCAGATCAAGGCGGGCGCCGAGCGGTTCACTGTCGATGATTTCCGGTTCGGCGAGTCCAAGGTCGGCATTTTTCAGCGGTTTCCGATCGCCGGCGACCGGGCGGCGCGCGTTCGAGCGGCGAAGGCCTTCAAGGTACGTCTCGAGAGCCGGCTCGAGGAGGTTCGGTGGGAGGTCCACGTCGACGTCCATCGACTCTACAACCGGGCTCGAATCGATCTGAGGCGGCTGGAGATGCTGTGGCTCGACCGCCGGTTCGCGCGGACGTTGGCGGAGGTCGCCCGGCGGAAGTTCGCAGCCGGGCAGATCCCGGAGGCGGCGAAATTGCTCGCCGAGGGCGAGTCCGCGCGAGCTCGCGAGGAGTTCCTGCGGGCCCGCGAACAGCTTCGCTCGCGGCTGCGGCGCCTGGTCGAAGTGTCGGGGTGGAAGGGGGACGCGCTGCCGTTGCCGGAGGGCGAGCTCCCGGAACCGACCGTTTCGACGGGGCGACAGTCGCTGCTGGAGACGGCACGATCGTCCTATCCGCCGATCGAACGGCAGAAGGCGAAGGTCGAGGCAGCCCGAGCGGAGTTGGAACTGGAGAAGCGCCGCGCGTGGCCCGACCCCGGCATCGGGCTGTTCGCCAAGGTCAAAGACCCGCAGGCGGGCGAGAATGCCGTGGGTCTGGTCGGCCAGCTGTCACTGCCGATTCCCGTCTGGAATCAGAACACCGGTGCTCGAGCGGCGGCCTCGGCGGCGGTCGACGTTCGCAAGACCAAGTTGCAGACGATTCGCCAGCGTCTGACGACCCGTGTGAGGCGTGCGGCGGAGCAGTTTCGCAGTGCGGACCGCCGGGTGGAGGTGTTCGAGGAGCGGGTCGTGCCGGCCTTCGAGCGCGAGCTGAAACTCCTGCGCAAGGGATACGAGGCCGGCCAGTTCGACATCGACGAGGTGGCCGTCTCCCAGCGGCAGTTGCTGTCGAATCGCCGACGGTCGCTGAAGGCGCGGCGTGCGTACGTCGAGGCGGGGGCGAAACTGGAGCAACTGATCGGTCGTGAATTCTGGAGCGAACCTTCACTGCGTGACTCGGGAGGCTCCCGATGACGAGTCGATGGACGACCATGATTGCGGTCGCGTTGTTGGCGACGGCGGTTACGGGATGCGAATCGTCCTCGAAGGGGGCGACCAGCCCGGGTGAATCGTCCGGGTCGGGGTCGTCGGAGCACGAACAGAAGAAGGCCCACGAATCGGGCGGTCACGGGAGCGGGAAACACGAGTCCGGCGGCCACGAGGGGGCGAAGTCGGTCCAACTGTCGAAGCGTGCGGTCGAACGCTACGGCATTCAGGTCGAGACTGCTCGCGGCGGCAATCTGGCCGGCCGAGTGTCGGCGACCGCAAAGGTCCGCCACGAACCGAGTCGGGTCGCCCGAGTAACCCCCCTCGTGCGCGGCCAGGTTTCGGAACTGAAGGTCACCGTCGGCGATACGGTCGAGGCGGGCCAGACGCTGGCCGTGATCCGAAGTTCGAAGCTCGGGAAGGCGCGGGCGGCGGTCGAGGCCGCGCAGGCCGAAGTCGAGGTCGCACGGGCGGACTACCAGCGGGTGAAGAAACTGCACGAAAAGAACGTCGTCTCCGAGCGAAAACTGCTGGACGCCCGTCAGAAGAAGAAGACGGCGGAAGCGAAGCTCGCACAGGCGCGTTCGACCTTGGAAGCGTTCGGCGTGTCCGGGGGCAGCGGTCCGTTCTATCCGATCGAGGCCGGCGTCGAGGGACGCGTCATCGAGCAGAAGGCGACGGTCGGTGAAGTGAAGGGACCGAAGTCGACCCTGTTCCGCGTCGCGAGCAACCAGCCAGTCTGGGTGATCGGTCAAATTACCGAGAGCGACATCCGGAAAGTCGAGCCGGGGATGCAGGCGACGGTGACGGTCCAGGCGTATCCGGCGCGCCAGTGGAAGGGGACGGTCGACTGGGTGGCGGACACCGTCGACCGAGACACCCGCACGCTCGAGGTGCGGGTCGAGCTGAGCAACGACGACGGCGCACTGCGGCCCGGCATGTTCGGGGCGGTCCACGTCAAACCGGAGAAGGGGAGCAAGTATGCGGTCGTCCCCGTTGGAGCGGTCCAGCAGGCGCACGGGCAGCAGGTCGTCTTCGTCCCCGGTGAGAAGGACCGTCACTTCCGCGCTCAGCCCGTCGAGACCGGAGCGGAGCGGTCCGGGCTGGTCGAGATCCGAAACGGGCTGTCCGCGGGCGACGAGTTCGTCACGAAGGGGGCGTTCGACCTGAAGGCGACGCTGACGGCGTCGAGCCGAAGCGGAGGCCACCATTGAGGTCCGACAACCGCGAGCGCGACTGGCCTCGCGGCGTCGGTCGCGCCTCCGCGTCGCTCGAGATGTGCACGATTCGAGGCGATCGGAACGATCCGCTCTGAGGAGATCGAATCCATGATCGACCGTCTCATCGACAAGGCGCTCGACAACCGCCTGATGGTGCTCGTCTTCGTCGTCGGGTTGGTCGGCGGCGGCTATTGGGCGTACGAGTCGGTTCCCGTCGATTCGTTTCCCGACGCGTCGCCGACAGTCGTCCAGATCTTCACGGTCAGTCCGGGGCTGTCCCCCGTCGACGTCGAGAAACAGATCAGCTACCCGATCGAGGTGGCGATGTACGGCATTCCCCGCCTCGACCGCGTGCAGAGCACCTCGATCTTCGGGCTCTCGCGCGTGAACGTCTACTTCGAGGACGGGACGGACTACTGGTACGCCCGCCGTCTGGTCTCCGAACGCCTCTCCAAGGCACGTCAGAAAATTCCCAAGGGACTGGGCAATCCCCGGCTCGGGCCGATGACGACGGGGCTGGGGCGCATCAAGATGTACGAGGTCGCCAACAAAAAGGGGGCGGACCACTCGCTGATGGAGCGGCGAACCGCGCAGGACTGGATCGTCGAGCCGATACTGCGGACCACCAAAGGGGTGACGGCGGTCCTCGGGGTGGGGGGTTACAAGCGGCAGTTCCAGATTCGCCTGAACCAGGGGAAGATGATTGCTCGCGACCTGACGGCCCGGGACATCCGCCGGGCGATCATGAAGAACAACGAAAACGTCGGCGGGTCGTTCATCGAGCGGGCCGGGGAGGAGTACATCGTCCGAGGGTACGGATGGGTTCGCCCGGGAAAGAAGGGACTGAAAGACATTCGAAACACGGTTTTGAAGCAACACGAGGGGACCCCGGTCACCATCGGCGACGTCGCCGAGGTGTCCTACGGGCGAGCCATTCGGCGCGGTGCGCTGCTGTCGGGTGGAAAGGAGACCGTCGGCGGGGTGGTGATGAAGCTGATCGACACCAACACCCAGGCGGTGCTCGACCGTCTGAACGAAAACCTGAAGGCCGCCGAGAAAGCACTTCCCGAGGGGATGAAGATCGAGTCGTTCTACTCGCAGGGCAAACTGATCGACAAGGCGGTCGGCACGGTCCGCGACGCGCTGCTCGAAGGGGCGATTCTCGTGCTGATCTTCCTCTATCTGTTCCTCGGGAACCTCCGGTCGACGCTGATCGTGATCGCCGCGCTGCCGCTGTCGGCGCTGGTGGCGTTTCTGGGAATGAAGGCGGTCGGGTTGACGGCGAATCTGATGAGTCTGGGGGGGCTCGCCATCGGGATCGGCATGATGGTCGACGGGGCGGTCGTGGTGGTCGAAAACATCTTCCGGCATCTGGAGGAGACCGACGAGGAGAGCGGCCGATCGATGGTCGAGATTGTCCGGCGGGCGACCCGGGAGGTCGGCCGGCCGGTGGTGTTCTCGATCAGCATCATCATCATCGTCTTCCTCCCGCTGTTCACCCTGCGCGGGGTCGAGGGGAAGATGTTTTCCCCGATGGCATGGTCGATTTCGTTTGCCCTGCTGGGCGCGCTGATCTTGGCGTTGACGATGGTGCCAGTGGTCGCCAGCTACGTCTTCAGCGCGTCGACTGCGGAGGGCGAGCCGTGGCTGGTGCGCACCCTGAAGTCTGCCTACGACCCGGTCGTCGAGTGGGCAGTCCATCGCGGACCGCTGGTCTTCGGGCTGGCGGTCGCGGCGCTGGCCGGCAGTCTGGCACTGTTTCCGTACCTGGGTTCGGAGTTCATGCCGACGCTTCGGGAGGGAGACCTCCAAATCCGTTCGGTCCTACCGCCCGGTGCGAATCTGAAGAGCAGCATCGACTACGGGAAGAAGATCAGTGACGTCGTCGACGACTTTCCGGAGGTCGACGAGACGCACACGCGGATCGGACGCGCCGAGGTCGGCGGCGACCCCGAGCCGGTCAACGTCATCGCTGCGATCGTCAGCCTCAAACCGTTGCACGAGTGGAGCCAGGGTCGAGACTACGAACAGCTCCAGACGGCGATCGCGGAGAAACTCAACGAGCAACTCCCGGCGTTGAAGTTCAACATCTCTCAGCCGATCCAGATCCGGACGGACCGTCTGTTGAGCGGCATCCGCGCGGAGGTCGCGATCAGTATCTACGGGCGCGACCTCCAGGAGTTGAAACGGGTGGGAAAGGACATCGCCCGGGTGACCAAGTCGGTCGAGGGCGCGGTCGACGTCCGGACCCAGCAGCAGGGCGGCAAGAACCAGATCGTCGTGCGGCCGAA
Organism: Bradymonadaceae bacterium; assembly: GCA_042218355.1. Classification (GTDB taxonomy): domain Bacteria; phylum Myxococcota_A; class Bradymonadia; order Bradymonadales; family Bradymonadaceae; genus CAJXPB01. The sequence continues at coordinate 4,420 of JBDGRG010000098.1, read as the reverse complement.
TCGCAAAAAGCTCGCGCGTCTCGGGATCTCCGTCGATCAGTTCATGTCCAACATCGAAACCGGGATCGGCGGCGCCAAGGCGGGGAAAGTCTTCGAAGGGATCCGTCGATTCGACATCTTCGTTCGGCTGCAGAAGTCCGACCGAGAGCGCATCCAGCAGCTCCGGGACCTTCCGATTCGGACAGACGACGGGAAGCTGGTTCCGGTCTCGCAACTGGCGGAGGTGAAGGTGTTCCAGGGCCCGAAGATGATCTCGCGCAACAAGGCCAGTCGCCGGCTGTACGTCCAGTTGAACGTCCGGGGCCGGTCGATGGGCCAGGTCGTAAAGGAGATCCAGACGAAGGTCGACGAGCAGGTCGATCTTACTCCCGGTTACTGGGTCGAGTACG
>JBDGRG010000098.1:0-4021 GCA_042218355.1 Bradymonadaceae bacterium | reverse complement strand
ACGGCGGCCAGTTCGAGAATCAGCGCCGGGCGATGAAGCGGCTTTACATCGTCGTGCCCGTGACGATGCTGCTGATCTTCCTGATGCTCTACATGGCGTTCGGCAAGCTCCGGTACGCGGGGCTGATCTTCATGAACGTTCCGTTCGCCGTCATCGGCGGGATCGTCGCCCTGTGGGTGACCGGGTTGTACCTGTCGGTGCCGGCAGCGGTCGGATTCATCGCGGTCTTCGGGGTCGCCGTGCTCAACGGAAACGTCCTCGTCGACTACACCAATCGACTCCGCGAGCAGGGGATGGGGCTGGTCGAGGCCGCAAAGACCGGGGCCAAACACCGGCTCCGGCCGGTCCTGATGACCGCGACCGTCGCCATTCTGGGGTTGGTACCGCTTCTCATAGCCGACGAGATCGGGTCGAACGTCCAGCGGCCGCTCGCCGCGGTGGTGGTCGGCGGGCTGTTTACCTCGACGGCACTGACATTGATCGTGCTGCCGGCGGTGTATCGTTGGATCGAAGACTGGATCGCGGACGAAGAGCGCGTGGAACTGTGACCTCGAGGAGGCGGCCGTGAAGGAGATCAAAGCCATCATCCAGCCCCATATGAAGCCCCCGGTCTTCGACGCGCTGGCCGAGCGCGACGACCTGCCGGGTGTGACCGTCGAAGATACGGCGGGGTGGGGGCGCAGCAAAGCTGCGCACACCGATCAGCCGGTCGAGGGGGGCGGGCATCGATTCGCCAAAAAGACCAAGCTCGAGATCGTCGTGACCGACGAGATGGTCGACGAGATCGTCGCGTTGATCCGCGAGAGTGCGCACACCGGCCAGCCCGGCGACGGAAAGATCTTCGTCAGTGACGTCGACGACGCGGTTCGCATCCGGACCGGCGAGCGCGGCGGAGCTGCGATTTGAGGCGGCAGTGATGAGCGACGCCGATCAAGGGCATGCAACGGGGGCGAGCGAGGAACCATCCGGCGAGGCGTGGACCCTCGTCGTCCCCGAGATGGACTGTCCCTCGTGCGGCGAAAAGGTGACGGCGGTTCTCGACGAGGTCGAGAGGGTGAGGTCGGTCGATGCGCGGCCGGCGTCCGGGACCGTCGAGCTGACTGTCGTGGGCACGGAGTTTCCGCAGTCGCAACTCGAGGCGGCGGTCGAGGCGGCGGGGTATTCGGTCGCCGACGTTCGCGGCGAGGACGACCCGGCTGCCGAGTCGGCGGTCGCCGGGAGCGACCTGTGGACGAGCCGCCGCGCGGTCGAGACGGCCGTCAGTGGGGTGCTCGTCGCGGCCGGTCTCGTGCTGGAATTTGCAGTGCCGTCGGCGAATGCCCCGTCGTTCGCCGCCGCCGGGCGTACGCTTCTGTGGGCGGATGCGATCTTTCTGGCCGCCGTGGCAGTCGGGGGGCGATCGATTCTGGCGAACGGCCTCCGTTCGGCTCGAAAGCTGCATCTCGACATCGATTTCCTGATGTCCGTGGCCATCCTCGGGGCGGTGGCGGCCAGTGTCGGGTTTGGCGAGCGTTTCTACTTCGAGGCGGCAACGCTGGCGTGTCTGTTCGGGTTCGCGGAGCTGTTGGAGCGCCGCTCGATGGACCGCGCTCGGCAGTCACTTCGCGAGTTGATGGAGCTGTCGCCGGATCGGGCGACGGTTCGACGGGAGGACGGGTCCGAGACGATCCCCGTCGGCGACGTGGAGGTCGGCGACATCGTCGTCGTCCGTCCGGGCGAGAAGGTCCCGGTCGACGGCGAGGTCGTCGAGGGGGAATCCGCTCTCGACCAGTCGCCGATCACCGGCGAGAGCGTGCCGGTCGCGGTCGAACCGGGCGACGAGGTGTATGCGGGGAGCATCAACGACCAGGGATACCTGGAGATCGAGACGACGGCGGCCGCCGGGCGGGACACGCTGTCGCAGATCGTACGGATGGTCGAGGACGCCCAGTCGAAGAAGACCGAGCGCGAGCAGTTCGTCGAGCGCTTCGCCTCGTACTACACGCCGGCGGTCGTGGCCTTCGCCGTGCTGACGACGGCGGCCAGCCCGGCGGTGCTGGGAGTCACCTGGGCGACGGCGGTCGTGTACGGGCTGACGCTGCTCGTGCTGGCTTGTCCGTGTGCGTTCGTCATCTCGACCCCGGTGTCGGTCGTCTCGGGCGTGACGAGTGCCGCCGAGCACGGCGTACTGATCAAGGGCGGGCGCCATCTGGAGGCGATGAGCGAGGTCGATGTCGTCGTCTTCGACAAGACCGGCACGCTGACGGAGGTCGAACTGACGGTGACCGACGTGATCCCGCTGGCCGGTCGCAGCGAGGAGGAGGTGCTGCAGTGCGCGCTGGGAGCTGAGCAGCGGAGCGAACACCCGATCGGCGAGGCGATCGTCGCGCACGCCCGTCGGCGGCGTGTCGTCGGTCCGCAGGTCGACGCCTTCACGAGTTTGACCGGCAAGGGTGTGCGCGCCGACCTGGACGGGACGCCGCACTACGCGGGGAAGCCGACACTGTTCGACGAACTCGGCTTCGATCTCTCACACGTCCACGCCACGACCGACGAAGGGGTCGTCTCCGAGACGGCTCGAGCGCTCTGCGAGCGGAACAACTGCCTCGATCTGATCGAGGAGACCGTCCCTCGCCTCCAGTCGGAGGGCAAGACGGTCGTGCTGGTGGGGACCGAGGATGCCCTCGAAGGGGTCGTCGCGCTCGCCGATCGCGTCCGACCGGCGGCGAGACGCGCGGTCGATCGCCTCAAGGGGCTGGGGGTCGAGCGGACCGTAATGCTGACGGGGGACAACGAGCGGTCCGCCCGGGCGGTCGCCGAGGAGGTCGGAATCGACGAGGTTCGCGCGGCTCTTTTGCCCGACGAGAAGGTCCGCTGCGTCCGCCAGCTCGTCGACGAATCGGATGGAGTGGCGATGGTCGGCGACGGCGTCAACGACGCGCCGGCGCTGGCGACGGCGACGGTCGGGATCGCGATGGGGGCGGCCGGGACCGATACGGCGATCGAGACGGCGGACATCGCCCTGATGAGCGACGACCTCTCGCGCTTGCCGTATCTGTACGAACTGGCGCTGTCGGGGAACCGCGTCATCCGCCAGAACATCTGGTCGAGCCTGGGAGTCAAAGCGGCTCTGGCCGCGGCGGTGCCGACCGGATACGTTCCCATCTGGCTGGCCGTGCTCGCCGGGGACGCCGGAATGACCGTCGGAGTGACCGGGAATGCGATGCGGCTGGCTCGCGTTCGACCCGACTCGCACCTCGCCGCGAAGAGCGGAGAGTCGTAAGTCGTCAGTCTACAGTCTGCAGTCCGGAATCTGGGGTCTGCAGTCGTCGCGTGGTGCATGGCAGTTGCCGTCGGGCAGGGGTCGACAATGGGTGAAGTCGACGGGGTTTTACTCGGGATCGATGCGATTCTTTTGATCGCCAGTCTGGGGCTCGTCCGGCGGGAGTATCGGTCGGGCGAAACGCTGTCGATGACGGCCGTCGTGGTGGTGTGGGTCGCCTACCTCGCGCACGTCGGAGTGACCCTCTGGTTCGCGTGGACGGCGCCGATCCGACGGCTGGCGTTTCCGCCGGCCACTGCCCACCTCGTCGGCGCGTTCGTCGCCGGGTTCGGCACCGCCGTCGCCGCCGACGGCATCGCCACCTTCGCATCGTTCGAACGGATGTCGGGATTGCAGGCCGACGAACTCGTCACCGAGGGTATCTACCGATACTCGAGAAATCCGCAGAATCTCGGATGGGGGCTGGCTCTTCTGGGGGCGGCGGTTGCCGGACGATCGGTCTCGGCGCTGCTGATGGCGGGGGTGTTCGCCGCCGCCGTGCACGGTTACCTCGTGTGGCTCGAGGAACCTCATCTGGAGAAGGTGTTCGGCGAGGTCTATCGTGATTATCGCGAATCGGCACCGAGGTATCTCGGATGTCCGTCCGAACGGGACGCGACTGGCTGAACGAAACGCCGGCGGAGCGGCGGAGACGACCTCGTCCGCGATGGCTGCAGACGTTGTTCGAGCGCACCTGGCGAGAGAGGGTCGACCATGGAC
>JBDGRG010000097.1:6042-7009 GCA_042218355.1 Bradymonadaceae bacterium | reverse complement strand
TGGCCGGCCTCGAGGAGATGCGCGAGCAAGGCGAGGTCGAGAAGATCCAGATCAAACCCCAGGTCCACCAGTGGAAATTCGAGGACGGACACAGCATCATCGTCCTCGCCGAGGGACGCCTGGTCAATCTGGGCTGTGCGACCGGTCATCCCAGCTTCGTAATGTCCTCCTCGTTCACCAATCAGGTGCTGGCCCAGATCGAGCTGTACCAGAAATCCGACGAGTACGAGATCGACGTCTACACGCTGCCCAAGCACCTGGACGAAGAGGTCGCCCGGCTGCACCTCGACCGCATCGGCGCCGACCTGACGGAATTGACCGACGAGCAGGCCGAGTACATCGGGGTGCCAAAGGAAGGCCCCTACAAACCCGACTACTACCGGTACTGACAACGGGACCGCCGGCGGGCCGGATGCGGAGGTGAAGCAACACCGATGGACTCGTTCCGGGTGCGGTGGTCGTCCCGGCCACCGCCCCGGGTTGCTCTCGCCGCGTATCCCGCCACAGCCGGGATGCTCCGGCTACACCAAACGCTCCCAGCCGGACTTCTCGCGTCATGCGTCTCGCCCCGGACGCCACCAGAGCGAGGATACTCTGGATGCGTCGCCCCCCGTATCACGGCTCGGATCGACGCCTCGATCCCCCGACCTACGACTAGTCTGCCAACTCTTCGTGGAAGTAGCCCGAGATCGCCAGGTAGTAGACGGGAAAGGCGAGCGACCCGATCAACCAGATCTGGTCGAATTCGGGGGAAATCAGGTACAGGAGCAGGGTCATCATCCAGACCCCCGCCAACACCCACGTCACCTTGCGCAGGACGGGGAACTTGGAGGGGTAGGCGAACGGAATCGGAGCAAAGACGCAGGCCCCCAGCACCCAGCTCGCGACGGCAGTCGGATACGGCGGGAGCTCGAGGGCCCAGGCGTAGAAGAAGAAGACGTTCCAGTACGAGGGCCAACCCCAGAAC
>JBDGRG010000097.1:3795-6031 GCA_042218355.1 Bradymonadaceae bacterium | reverse complement strand
ATTCTCGGTCTTGTTGTCCGTTCTCGAGAACTGGAGCATCGAGGCGGCGCAGAGCACCACACCCGTGACGAATCCGAACCAGTCCGCCGGCAGAAGATCCGCGCCCCAGGCGAATCCGACGGGTGCGACGACGTAGGTGACGAGATCGGCGTATTCGTCGAGCCGTTCCCCGTCATAGCGGGGTAGCGACTGATCGAGTCCGAGGACGCGGACCACGGTACCGTCGATCGAGTCGATCAGCAGTCCGATCCCGAGGCACAGCCAGGCGGTTCGCAGGTATGCCTCCCCCGCAAAGACGAAGAACAGCGCCCCGGCCGACATCCCACCGCCCAGGACGGTCACCAGGTTCACCGCGCGTTTGAACGTATTCTTTCGGTCCATCACTCGCCCTCCGACGAGTTGACCGGCCGCCGCAGAGTCCTCACGCTGAGGTGCGCCGACTCTCCGTACGACCCGATCGCCCTCAGTACGCGTCTACGGCTCCCGTCGATCGAACCGTGCCACCGACCTCCGACCGCTCACAGACCGACGGACGTGTCGAGGCGTCTCGATCGCTGAACCTCGACTCGGGTTCCAACGTGGTGGTACTCGGACCTGCGAACGAGGACAAGGCGTCCTTTCTGCGACGCCTCGACGACCGGAGCGACACGGACCAGTCCGTCGATCTCTCCATCTCCGGTTCGTCCCTCGACTCCACCGAGATCGGCTGTCTTTCGTCCGTGCCACTCGTTCCGACGTCGATCTCGACCGAACGACGTCTGCGCTACTACGCGGTGCTCCGACTGCCCGACCTCGGTCCCGAGAAACTCTCGAATCGAATCGGCTCGGTGATCGACTCGCTGGACCTCTCCGACCACACCGACGTCCCGCCGTGCCGGCTCGCACCGGGTCCCGCCTTTCGAGCACGGCTGGCTGCGGAAGTGTTGATCGAACCGGTGGTCGTGCTCTCACCGCCGGCTGTCGCAACGCCCCAGGGCATTGTCTCGACGGCGGAACTCGACCTGGAGACGACGGTCGTCTCCGCACCGCCACCGACCGAAGCGCTCCTCGAGCACGCAGATCGGATTCTCGTCGTCGAGGAGGGGGAGCTGCGGTTCGAGGGCGATCCCGAAACGCTCCTAAACCGCATCGGCCTCGACGTCGCAGACGCCGGACAGATCGAGGACCGCCTCGGATCGACCGGAGGCACTCGTCGTCGACGATCGCAGGAATCGGAGGTCGGCGAATCCGTTCGAGCGGAGGACCCGTGATCGAGGTCGATCCATCCACTCCGGAGGTCCGCCGCGACCAGATCCGTCTGATCGGCCGGATGCGCGTCGAGGACTGGCTGGCGGAACCAACACCGATCGCCGGGTACCTCGCGCTGCCGACGACCGTGGCGATCGCGGTCGCGGTAATCGGCGCATGGTCGCCGGACGCGCTGGAGCTCGCAACGCTGCACCGATCGGCAATACTGGCAGCGTTTGCGTCGACGGGAATTGCTGCCACCTGCGATCTTCCACCCCATCTCCCCGCCGCGGTCCGCGAGCTCCGTCTCGAACTCGATCCCACCACGTACGTCTTCGGAGAACTCCGAGCGTTGGGGCTGCTGGCCGCCGTCCAGGTCGGCTGTCTGTTGGCCGCGTACGCCTTCCAGTCCACGCTGATCCCGGTCGGATGGTTGTATCTCGTCCTGCTCGCCTCGGCGCTGGCCGGAGGAGGATTCGGAATCCTCGCAGCCGTGGGGACCCGCCGGAGACGGACGGGTGTCCTCCTAGTTGCCTCCGCGACCGTCGGTCAGTGGTTGATCGCGGGTGTCTCCGGCGCCGATCCGGTCGGCCAGGTCGCCGCCTTCGTCTACTTCCTGACCCCGACGGGCTGGGCTGACAGCGCCCTCGTGCACTTCTCCGGACTGCCGCCCCGATCGCTGATCGGAGCTATTCGCAGCACCGTCCCTCTTTTCTTCGCCGGGCTCTTCACCCTCTCGGCCGGGATCGTCCTGCGCCGACGCATCGTATCGCTCCCGGAGGACGCCGTCGAGGATCCGCAGCAATAGGCCCTCCGCCCGACGGATCGCGGAACGATTCATCCGTCGCTCGTCCCGGCACCGTCTGCCTCGGGCTCGATCCGACCGTCCTCGACCCGAAAGTGCTCGAGGTCGCGGTCGAGGTGAATGTGGTCTCGATGCGTCGTCGTAATGAACACCTGCCCCTCGGAACGCTCGCGCAAGAAATCGAACAGCTGGCGGTTGCGCTCG
>JBDGRG010000097.1:0-3690 GCA_042218355.1 Bradymonadaceae bacterium | reverse complement strand
CCCCTGACTGCCGTAGACCGCGATGTCGCGGCCGTCGAGGTACGCCTGCAAGTCGTCTCGGTGGGGCCCGACGAGCGTGTAACCGCGATCGCGCTCACGGTCGGCCGTCTCGGCGAGGGCCTCGACGAGCAGATCTTCGATCGCCTCACGGCGTTCGGGGGGCCGGCGCGGAACGTCGAGCCCATCCGCCCATTTCATGTCGTACTGGACGCTCGCCTCCAGTCCACCCCCGAAGACGTCGTCGAAGACCCGCGACAGCACGGGTTCGAACCGCTCGACGAATTCGAGCCGCCTCGCGACGACGTCGGCGCCGTACTGCGCGAGCTGACGTCCGTAGATCTCGAGCAGCGTCTCGTCGGGGTCGTCCTGTTTGAGCGCGGCATTTCGCTGGTCGAGCGCGTCCCCGTAGTGGTCCAGTTCCGTGGCGAATCCGGGACGCGCACTCAGAACGGCGTCGTCGATGAAGTCCCGGCGATCCGAGGGCGAGCCCTCAAGCAACGACATGTCGTCGGGACCGAATTTGACGACGTTGACCGTCCCGAAGAAATCGGACAGCCGCTGGACCGGGGAACGGTTGAGGAAGACCTCTTTGCCCGACTCGTCGATCTCGATGCGAACGACCCGCTCGTGTCCCCCGCGGTCGACTCGCGCCTCGAGGATACTGCAATCGTGGCCGAATTCGATCAGTGCTTCATTCGTGCGGGCTCGAAAACTCCGCACCGAACTGAGCAGGTAGATCGCCTCGAGGAGATTCGTCTTTCCCTGGCCGTTGTCCCCCGCGAAGATGTTGAAGCGCGGATGGGGCTCGAGCTCGACGCACGAGAGGTTCCGGAAGTGCTGAAGCCGGAGAACGTCGAGCAGCATCCGATCCTACAGGCGCATCGGCATGATGACGAACAGGAGTTCGTCGCGATCCGGATCGCGGACGAGCGTCGGAGAGAGCGTGTCGATGATCTCCAGCGAGACCTCGTCTCCGTCGATCGCATTCAGCGCATCGAGCAGGTACCGATAATTGTAGCCGGCCTTCACCGAATCCCCGCCGTACTCGGCCGGCACAACCTTCTGGCCCTCACCCTGATCGGGATCCGACGCGTACAGCTCGAGGCCCTCGTCCGACAGCGACAGCCGCACGTTGTTGGTCTTCGAGCTGGCGAAGATGCTGACGAAGTTCAGCGAGCGGACCAGTTCGTCCTTCTGCAGAAAGGCCTTCTCTTCGGACTCGTCGGGCAGCACCTGGGTGAAGTCCGGGAACGTCCCCTCGATCAGGCGGACGGACATCGTCATCGGCCCGTGGCGGAACACCACGTTGTTGTCCTCGAACCCGAATTCGAGCTGCCCCGAATCCTCGTCGACGATCCGCTGGAGTTCGGACAACCCCTTTTTCGGGATGATGATCCCTTCGCGCAGTGCCTCGGGAGTGGCATCGTCGGGCTGGAATTCCTCGGGATCGGATTCGACTTTCGACAGTCGATGACCGTCGGTCGAGACCATCAACAGCGTGTCGTCGTCGGTCACCCGAAAGAAGGCGCCGGTCAGATTGGCCCGAGCGTCGTCGGTCGAGATGCTGAAGAGGGTCTTGTCGATCATGTCGAGCAGGACCGACGAACCGATGGGATAGAATTCGGTCCCCTCGACATCGAGGATTTCCGGAAAATCGTCCGGATGCGTGCCAACGATGCGGCAATCGACGTCCCCGGCCGTCAGATTTGCCCAGTGATTCTCTTCGGTCTCGAGCGTCAGAGTCTCTTGTTCGAGGCTCTTGACGATGTCGAACAGGCTTTTGGCGTGGAGCGTCACGCGACCCGGTTCGAGAACCTCGCACGAGCAGGAGGTCGACACCGACGTATCCAGATCCGTGGCGTGGAGCGTCAGTGTCCCGTCCTCCGCCTCGATCAGGGTATTCGAGAGGATGGCCAGGGTGCTGCGCTCGCTGACGACACCCTGCAACTTGAAGAGCTCGTCTTTCAGATCCTCGGAAGCAATCTGGATCTTCATGGTGGCAACCTCCACTCCACGTCGGGAGAGCACACTCGGCGGATTGACTGTAGACCGCGATCCGCTGACAGCAGTCGAATCGTGTGGAACTGCGAGGATACGGACGTCCTGCGAAGCGCGTCGACCGTTACAAGACATCGGGCGAAAGACAAGGTATTTTCGTCGTTCTTCGAGAGCCGCGTCGCACGCCGATCACGCCGCTCATCGGGTTGGATCTGAACCCCTCTTTCTATGCCCGTCCTCATAGTCGTGGTTGTGGAGAATGTGGAAAACTCGGCGTCTCCCCTGGTGTCTTTGTCGTCTCCGGGAGCGAGTTATCCACAGCGTCTGTGGCTTCCACTGTGATCGACTGTGACCGGCAACCGGGTGACGGGAAGTTCGAGAAAGTCACAGGCTTTTGGACAGGTCGATCACATGCTTTTCAACATGGTTTTCCACAACCGGTGTCGCCCCGGTGTCCGGACGGGGTCAGGTACCGGCGTCGGATTCGTAGTCCTCGAATGCCTCGTCCGTGAGGAAGGGTTTCGCCAGTTCGACTGCGCGCGAGGGATCGACGGGGACTTCCCCCGCCGATCGGCGGACGAGCGCCAGAATCAGATACGTCCCGAAGTACAGCCAACTCGCCGGACCGGTCGAGACGGCCGGATCGGCCAACTCGAGTTCCTTCCAGTGGTCGATTGCGTCTCCGATCGCATCGAGGGCCCGAGTCTGATACGGTAAATACGTTTCGCGGACGTCCTGGTGGTCGAGTTCGGAGAGCACCAGAAAGATCATTTTCGCCAGCTCGCCGTGTTCCTCGAGCAGTCGAGCGTAGAACGTGAAACACTCGCGGATCGCCCGCATCGGATCGTCTCGATGCTCCTCGAGAATCGTCTCGAGGCCGTCGACCAGCTGGCTGGAGGTGTGGTCGATCGCTTCGATGAACAGTGTACGCTTGCTACCGAAGTAACGGTAGATCAACGCTTCCGTCACACCGGCTTCCTCCGCGATGTCCTCGGTCGTCGCTCCATGATAGGTCGATCGGGCGAAGACAGCGATGGCGTTCTGGAGGATCTGGCGTTTGGTCGTCACGGTGGCAGTCCCGGGGCGCGAGAGTGTGTCGGTCGAGCATACGGACGACTGTCGAGGGTAGTCGGCGCCCCCCTACCCGACAAGGTCGTCGCGCGACCCGGGTGCGTTCACGAGTAATTGGCCGCAGCGGTCTGAGAGGGCCCCAGCCCATCTCCCGTCGGGGATCTGATACCAACGGGATGTGACCGTACCCGCGCGGCGCGCCGAGGCTGGCGGTGGGTGGTCTGCAGCGTTTCACATCAGCGAATGGCGAAGAGATGACCGACGACGAGAAGGAGACATCGACCGACCGACGGCCGAGCCGCGAGGAGGCGCTCAAGGAGGCGGCGATCGAGGTCTTCTCCCGGCGCGGCTTCCATGACGCCAAGGTCTCGGAGATCGTCGACGAAGTCGGCGTCGCGAAGGGGACCTTCTACCAGTACTACGACAGCAAGGAGCAGCTGTTTCGGGAAATCCTCTCGGATTTTCTAGGGATGGTGCTGGAGACCATCGCGAACTGGGAGCCGCGTGCGCTCGACTCGCGCGAGGCTCTACGCGACGAGCTGCAGCGGGTCGGGCTGGAACTGACGCGACTGCTGCGCGACCACCGCGGATTGACGACGATTTTCTTCACCGAGACCTCCT
>JBDGRG010000096.1:0-4584 GCA_042218355.1 Bradymonadaceae bacterium | reverse complement strand
GTCGAACCGCCCCCGACGATCGCCATTCCGGCCGGCGGTGCTTTAGCGCCGCCGGTTGCCACAGACCGAGTGCAGGCGGCGGTTTCAACCCCGTGGAAGACGATCGACGAACCCCCCGATGATCGACGTGACGCGATCGTGGAACCTACAGACGTACGAAACCCCGACCCATCGCGCCGGCACGGGGGGAGCCGCCGAGTGGATCGGGGTGGGTTCGGAGTCGGACGGCGGCGAGGGGGTCGGACCGCCGCCCGGTCGCATGTCGTCAGGCGCGCCGTCGGTGGCGCTCGATGTGCGGACGGTAGTAGTTCTCGCGGATGTTCTCGACGGCCCACTCGAGAAACTCGGCGATCGCCTCGTGCGGGACTTCCTCGAGGTCCTCCTCGATCTGACCGTAGTGGTTGATCGGACCGTTTTTGATGTTGAAGCCCTCGATCGCCTGGACGACCTCGTTGGCCTGCTCGCGCTCCTCGTCGGTGATGCCCTTCGACGGGTGTGGCTTGATGTGCAGGAACACCTCGCCCCGGGTATTCACGTCGAGCACGGCGTATCGCAGCGACCCGTAGCGGATGTTGAAGCCGCCGGCCTTGCCGCCGCCGACGTTGTAGCGGCAGCCCAGGTCGCGAGCCGTCACCAGGAGATTGCGCATCGCGTCGCGGCGCTCCGGTCCACCCCGTTCTTCGGCCAGTTCCAGTACTTCGAGCGTGTCCACGTCGGACCTCCGTCGTGAATCGAGGGAATCGTCTTCGCTCGCGGGAACCTAGGTGAGACCCCGTCGCCGTGCAACCGGCGACCGTCACCTCACCGGATCCCACGCGTCGCACCCTCGGTCGCACAACCGGTTCGCCCGACGATACACTCAAGATACCGGTTGCACAGTCGGAGCCGGTGAATGTATGATCACCGTGTACTCGTCAGTGCGGTGCGCGGGCGACAGGTGGGACACTCCTCTCGCACTGGCGAGGCCCTTCCGACCGACGGGAGCGAGGCGGACGTGTCGACGAGCTTGCCCGACGAGCTGGTCGCGGGGATCAACGCCCTCCTCGTCCTTGCTGCGGCTGTCGCACTGGCCGATTACACCCTGTCGGTCTGGGCGTCGCCGACGCTCCCCGTCGTCGTCGCCTCTGTCGGCATCGCTCTGCCCCTCTTCGTCGCCAACACGGCCGTTCGCGCCGCGCTGGATACCGAAGACGAACTCGAGGATCTTCTGCGTGCCGCCGCGCGCGTCTCAGTGCCCCCAGCCGTCCCGGTGATCGTGCTGGCGGCGGGCTGGACCTTCTCGCCGGTGCGCGCACGGACGCTGGAGCTGGTGGAGCCCCTCGACGAAAGGGGCACCTCTCAGTCGATCGTCTCCGAGGTCGCCTCCGCCGGCCTTTGGCGATCGGGTCGCGACGAACGGCGTCTGTTCACCGCCCTCGACGATCCCTCGCCGCGCGTCGCGGTCTCCGCCTGCCGGCGGCTGGTTCCGCGAGCCCGCAATCAGCGCGAAGATCACCTCGTGCTGACGCTCGTCGACCGCCCCGCCCTGGCGCACGCCTGTCTGAAGGGGCTCGATCGAGAGTCACACGCCGGGCGCATCGCAACCCGGCTCGTCGGCCAGTGGCACCGCGATCTCGTCGACACGGACCGGCGGCGGCCGACCGACGCCTGCCGCCTGGCCGAGGACGTCCTGACGGTACCCGCCAGACGCGAGGCGGACATCCTGTCGCTGCTCGACTGTGCGCTCTCCGCCCCGAAGGGGCGCACCGCCTCCTGTTGCGCCCGCCGACTGAAAAAGGACGTCGGGACCGGCGCCGCACTGGCCCACGCCATCGACGGTCGCATCGCCGCCCCGATCGCCGCGGATCTGCTGCCGGAGCTGACCGTGGCCAGCTTCAACCAATCGCAAGTCGACCGTCCCCATGCCGAGGTCGCGGCGCAGCTCGGATCGACCACGCCCGACGTACGCCGGATGGCGCTGCAGTTGGCCTGTTCGGCGGTCGATCGCGGCGGAGGGCGCAACGAACTGAGCCACCATATGACCGCCTGGCTCGAGGCCAGTCCGTGCGGCGCGATCCCACCGAACCACCTGCAGCGGGCCGGGTGGTGGTACACCTGTCGGGACATCGACTCCGAGATCGCCTCGTCGGAGGACCTCTCGCGGACCGTGTGCAAGTCGATGAGCTACTATCTGCAGCGCCGCGCACTCCGGGAGACGATCGTCCGGGTCCAACTGGCGATCGCGGCCGCCGAGCGGGCCACACTGGGGGATTCGATCCGCGCGGGCATCGCGGCGACGACGAAAGCCCCGCCCATCGATCGGGCCCGGCGCGCGGCGTCGACGACGGCGCGGGCGGCGACCGGGGGGGGCGGGCGCAACCCCGACCCGGACGCGACCGACCAGGCCATCCAACGGCTCGACGAACTGGGGGCCCCAGCGACGCAGAAGACGATGCTCACGAACGCGGCCGACACACAGACCGACTTCGATCCGTCCGATCTGAAAGAGATCTCGGGCAAGATGGACGACATCGGCGAGACGGACTTTCTCGAACAAATCGACGGGAACGGCCGCGCGCGATTCCTGAAGGGAAAGAAGAAACTCGAGTCGTTCGTCGACGACGGATTCGACGAGTCGGTGATGAACGAGATCGAGGCGGCGCGCGACAGCATGCAGCAGGTACGCGACTTCCTGAAGTCCCGGGGCGACGACGAGTCCGGGCTCGACTGACGACCCGAACCGCCCGACGACGATGGAAGACGGAGACCGACATTCCACCGACCGCCGATGGGGCGAGGCGCTCGGCCTGGCGGGATGGGCAGCATTCCACACCGCGGGGGTGGCCGCCGTGGCGGCGGGGATGGCGCTGTGCGCAACTGGTTTCGAGGGGGCGCGCGCCTACGTGTCGGCGGCCGTCGAGCACGCGCAATTCCCCGTCGACGTACCGCGCCTGGCGCTGCACCTCGGGCTGTCGGCGGTCGTCTGGGCGCTGGGCCAGCTCGCGATCCGCTACGTCCAGTCGTCGACCCGGCGCGGGCGGGCCGCGGGCCCCGAACTGGCCTCGCGCGGGACGGTGCTGACCGAATTCCTGATCGTCCTGGCGCCCTTCTTGTTGTTGCTGTCGGGGCTGGCGCAGCTGGCGATCAACAACATCACCCGGGTGATGGCAGACTACGCAGCCTTTCAGGGCGCCCGCGCAGCGTGGGTCTGGCAGGCCGAGGAGGGTCGGGAGGTCGACTGGACGGCCGCCGCGCTGTCGGGGCGGCAGTTGACCCGTACGAGGGCGCGGCTGGCGGCGGCCCAGGCCCTCGCCCCGACCGCACCGGGCGACTTCCGAATCGGACGGCTGCCGCGGAACATCGACGGTCGACTGATCCAACTTTCGGGCGCGATGGCGGCCTCCTTCATGCCGGGCCCGCGGCGGACCGGAGCCGCAGGCCGGCGCGTCGCCCGACGGGTCCGACGGCGGTCCTCCTCGCGAAGAAGTGCACTGCCGCGCAGTCTCAGTCTGGTGGGCGGGGTCGACACCAGCTCGATGCGCCGGCGGGCGGTCCAGAAGCTGATGTTCGCCTACCTGGCGTTTCAGAGCGGCAATCAGGGGCGTGAGGGATTCCGGGTCGTCGATCGTGGACGGGAAGTGGGCGTCCACTTCACGTATCAGATGAACCAGGTGTTTCCCTGGTTCACTTACCTCTGGGGCGGGGTGGATACGATCGGCGGTCGCCCCGGCTACTACCTACCCGTGACGCGCCACTTCACGCTCGACCGCCAGATTCCGGTTCACGGCGATTACGACAGCTTCTGACGTCACCACACTCGAGCCGGGCTCGACCGCCCGGTGGAAGGCAAACCGGCGCGATGGACGAACGTCGACCGAGCGAGGGGGATGACTCGCTCGCACCGGCGGCGGTGCTGCGGGCGTTTCACCGGGCTCAGCGCGGGGCGGTGATCGTCGCCGCCTTCGCCGCCGTCCTCGTCCTCTTCATGCTCGGGCTGACCCTCTACGACGCCAGCCACGTCGCCGGCGAGAAGATCGACGTCCAGAACGCGGCCGACGCGGCGGCCTACAGTCAGGCGGCGGTCGAGGCCCGGTCGATGAACATGATCTCGTTCGCCAACGCCGGGAAGCGGACGATGTCGGGCCTGCACAACATGTACTGGGCGATGTGGTGGGCCTACCTCACCTGGTGGTCGGGCGAATGCAGCTCGTGCTGTTGCTGCAGCATCACCTGCTGCAACTGCTGGAGTTGCTCGTGTCGGAACTGCTGGTTCAACGCGCCGCTGATCATCATCGAGGGACTCGCCGACTGGTGGTCGTTCTCGGGGTTGCCCATCGTGCCGGCCGTCCTCCCCGGGGCCGGGCACTCGGGGTCGGCGTTCGCCCGGGAGATGGCCGAGCTCGACTCCTATCAGACCTACATCGCCGACATCACGCCCTGGTGGAGCTGGTCGGAGCAGCTCCTGCGGGGCTCGCGGAACCGCGCGACGGTCACCTCGAGCTTTCCGCCCCCGCCCGATCCGCTGTCGGTCGGCATCAACCTGCTCAACCGGCTGACGGGACTGTTAGGCATCAGTCTGTGGCCGCAGTTCAACTTCAACGACTC
>JBDGRG010000095.1:1701-2890 GCA_042218355.1 Bradymonadaceae bacterium | reverse complement strand
TGGGTCCGCACGCCGGTGCTTACGCAGTTCATGAGGGCGATGACTCGGCTCGGCGACCCGATCGCGCTCGGCGTCGTGACAGTTGCCGCGTCCGCCGCCGCTGCGTACGCCGACCGTCTGCGCGCAGCCGGCGTCAGCGCCGCGGCCGCCCTCGGAGCGTTGGTGACGTCGATGGCCCTGAAATGGTTGTTGACCCTCCGGCGCCCGGAGCTGATCCGCGACTTCGAACCCGCCCGCTTCGATTCGTTTCCAAGCGGCCACGCGCTGGGTGCCGCAGCGGTCTACCTGGCGACCGCGAGCATCCTCTCGCACATCGACTGGCTCGGATCGCGGACCGCACTCGTCGGGGCCTACGCGCTAGCGGTCGGTGTCGGGCTCTCTCGCGTCTATCTGGGCATGCACTGGCCCTCGGACGTCCTCGCCGGCTGGGCGCTCGGCGTGCTCGTCGCCCACCTCGCGACGCGATGGGCCGAAGACGGCCAGTGACGGCGACACTCAGAACCGAAACCGGTAGCGGACCATCGGCGCCGCGGGTCCTCGCGGAACGCCGAGCGCACCCGGAGCGGTTCGCACTCGTTCGTCGGTGCCGATCGACCGATCGAAATGCAACGCCTTCGGTACGAGATAACCGGCGGTCACTCCGATCAACGCTCCGGCGAGGACGTCGCTGAGATAGTGGTTCTCCGACATGATCCGGCAGAGCCCCGTCGCGGCTGCGACGCCGAGCGCCCCCAGGCAGGCGGCCCGATCGGCCCAGGTCGCACCGTAGAGATCGGCGTGCTCGTGGACGGCGCAGGTGAACGAGGCCCCGGTGAAGGCCATCGTCGTATGGCCGCTGGGAAAGCTCTGGTAACGCTTGTCGGTACAGAACGCCGGCCCGGGACAGTCCGAGGGGGGCCGCTGCCGGGCGACGACGTATTTGAGAAGTGTGCTGGTAAACTCCGCCAGCGCCAGGCTCTGCATGCCGAGTGCCGCACTCTGGGCTGCCATCCGTCCGTCCCGCTGGATGGCCCCCGAGACCAGCGCCGAATCGACGACCAGCGGGTACGAGACGGCCGTCCAGAGCAAGACGTCACTGACGGTCCCGTATCCCGCACGCCAACCGTCGTCGCGCGCACCGAGCGCCGCCCGGGCCACCGCGTCTCCCGGCAGCGGTCCCGTCCAATTGGCCCGCGTCGGCGGGCCGAGT
>JBDGRG010000095.1:0-1691 GCA_042218355.1 Bradymonadaceae bacterium | reverse complement strand
CTTCCATTTCGAGTCGTTGGCAGCCGCATCGTCCGGGAGGACGATCCAAACGGCGAGGACCAGCGCAAGCAACTGGCAAAGGGGCGACCGGCGGTTCCGAACGCATTCGGGCATCGGCGAGGCGGTGAGCTCGAAGGCGACGCGAGGCTGGGAACTGGTCCGCTGCCCCCCGGTCCGCCCGATCGATCGCGAGGGAGGCTACACGGCCGGTTCCGGAGGGTGAAAGTGGGGGTGACCGTACACGCCGGGCCCGTCGCCCGCCAACCCGTCGAAGAACTCCAGCGCCGCCTCGTACCCGCGGTCGACCAACTCGCCGGTCCGATCGAAGCGATGGGGGGGAACCGACAGTGGGCAGGGCGGCGTCGGATAGAGCACGACGGCCTCGTCACCCAAGAAGTGGAGGGCTCCGTGGCTCTGGTGGCGGAGCATCAAGGTGACGACGTGCATCGCGTACCCGATCGCTCCAGCGGGCGGCTCCGTCAGCGCGCACGGATAGCCGGGATCGAGGACGATGATCGAGGTCGCGCCCGCGGTGCGAGCGGGCAGGACGGGCACGTTCGCCGCCACGCCGCCGTCGACGAGCGTTCGGTCGCCCGACTGCACCGGGGGATAGACGCCGGGGATCGCACTGCTCGCCAGCAGGTGCGGTTCGAGCGGGCCCTCGTCGAAGACGACGCGCTCACCGGTAAGGAGATCGGTAGCGACGACGTGGCACGGAACGTCGAGTTCGCCGTGCGCCGAGGGAATCCATCCCCTGAGTAGATCGCGCAGCCCGTCGTGCGAGGCGAGCGACGGGGGCCCGCGCCCCACCAGGGTGTCGTAGGCCGCTCCCCACCCTCGACTCGGGAAGACGTCCCCCGTCTGCAGGTTGGACCAGATGCGGATCAGCTCCTGGAGCCGGTCGTGATCGAAGGACTCGGCCATGAACGCGCCGTTGATGGCGCCGACCGACGTACCCAGCACGAGATCCGGCTGGAATCCCCGCTCGAGCACCGCACGGAGCATCCCCAACTGCACGGCCCCGAGGCTCGCCCCTCCTCCGAAGACGAATGCCGTGCGTCCGGGAAGATCGTCGGGGTCGACGGAATCCATGACACCTCGGCGTGTCGGAGAACCGAGTCGCGCCCCCCCTGGCGCGCGTCAGCCCTCCTGCCGGCGGAGAACCAGTTCGAGGTCGATCGTCAGTATGTTGCCGATCAATTGGCCGCCCCCTTCGAGAAAGCGGCTCATCGCGACGTTCCAGTCGTAGCGGTCGATCTCAAGTTGGGCGGACCAGACGTGGCGGTCGCTCCCTCGCTGACGCTCGGCGTCGAACGTCAAGGACCGATTCTCGCCGGCGATCTCGAGGTTTCCCTCGACCCTCGCCCGGTCTTCACCGCCCTGTTCGACAGACGTACTCCGGAACGCGATGGAAGGATGGTTCTCGACGTCCAGAAAGTGCGACGATCGGAGGTGCGAGTCACGCATCGGATTGCCCGTGTCGACACTCGACGCGTCGATCTGGACCCAGATCTGCGTCTCGGCCAGCTCCGAAGGCCGGTAGTCGACCTCCGCCTTCCAACTGTCGAACTCCCCACTGACCGGGATGAAGAACATCTTCCAGGTCGAGAACGCGATGCTCGACTCACCGCGTCCGACTCGCCACTGCTGCGACATCGAATCCTCCGGATGGGACGCTACTCCAGACCATC
>JBDGRG010000094.1:15131-18954 GCA_042218355.1 Bradymonadaceae bacterium | reverse complement strand
ACTCGAGGCAGGCCAACGCCGGATCGGGTTCGGAGAGGCGCGTGGAGAGGATGTTCTCCTCGGCGGCGAGCATGCTCCCGCCGGCGAAATCGATCAATCCGTCGGTTGTCAACAGCAGTCGGTCGCCCGAGGCGACGTCGAACTGGACGATGTCCACCTCGGGTTCGGTCGGGACGAGTTCGTCGTCCTCCAGGAGAAACGTGCCGAGGCAACGGGCCAACGCATTGCTCCGGGGCATCGAGAGCGCGTCATCGGCGGGAACGCCCTCGAGGACGCTGAGCGTCCAGAGATTGTGATCGACGGTCATCTGCTCCAACCCCGGCCCCCGCTGCAGATAGGCCCGGCTGTCACCGATCGACCCGAGTGTGACCTGTCCGTCCCGGTAGAGGGCGACGAGGCCCGTGGTCCCCATCACTTCATGCGGATTGCCCTCGAACGGGGTGTGCCGCTCGGAGACGTATTCGACGATCTTCTCGTTGGCATCGTCGAGGATCTCGCGAACAATCTCGAGTGGGTCGAACGGCTCTCCCTGGTCGTACGTCTCGATCAGGTCGTCCCAGTAGGCGTTCGACGACTCGATCAACATCTCGCTGGCGATGTCCCCCGAGCCATACGAGGCTGTCGACACCCCGTCCGCGACCGACATCAGTGCGAGTCGTCCATCGGGAGTCGCATGTCCGCAGACATCGTCCTGGTTGACCGGATTCGCCTCTCGTTTCCCGATACCGACGTGTCGGTCGACGGCCAGATCGATCGACGGCGCCGGTTCGCCGCTGGCATGCGTCCGATCGATCATCGCATCGACGGACTCCTCGAAGGCCGTCTCCAACGACGAGACGTCGGGGTATCGCATGTCCGGTTCCGGCCGGGTCGCCCGCGCGATGACCGGAGCGAGCCCCGGTGGAAAGCTGGGACGGAAATTTCTGGCGGGAATCACGGCCGTCTGCCGCGTGTAGACCGAGGTCGGGGGGGGACGAGCGGCGACGAGCGCATAGAGGATCATGCCGAGCGAAAAGACGTCGGATGCCGCACTCGGGGTGGCCTCGCCACTCTGGGCCGACTCGGGAGCGGCATACCCTTCGATCCACCGACTCTTCGGTCGATCCGAATCGATGTCGGGAAAGTTCAGCGACCCGTCGATTGCGATCTCAGTGGGCTGAGTGTGGGTCCAGTCGGGGTGTTCGACCTCGATCCCCTCGGCGCCCGGAGTCAGCTGGACGTCCCCCGTCTCCTTCAGTCCGTTCGAGCTGTCACCAGCCGGTCCCCGAGCCCCCAGAGCTTCGAGCCACCGACGCGCCGAGACGGAGGCCCCCTCGGTCACCATGTCGACGGTTTCGCCCGGGTCCGAGGCCGACGACGGCCCATCGAGCGGACCGGGTTCGGTGGCCGGCGCTTCGCCGCGCCCCCACAGCCACGCGGGCGGAATGCCGTAATCGAAGTCGGGATGGCGACACCAGATCTCGCTCGGCGCCAGACGCAGGTGTAGACGGCCGGCGCCGTGCAGTGACGACACCGTGTCGAGCAGGCCGCGAAAGAGACTGACGACAGTCGGGGCGGGCAGCCCGTCGGGGGCGAGCTCGAGGAGTTTTTCGACCGAAATCCCGACCTGATTGAGATACAACTGGAGAGTCGCTCCCTCGACTTCGGTCGTCGCGATCGGGTGCCGGAGACGGTCGGCCAGCTGGCCTCGATCGTCGCTCTCCAGCGGCTCGCCGATGCCGCCGTGTTCGATCTCCTCGACGAGAAATGCACGCTCGGCGACCGACGCCGTGCGCTCGCCGAGGTCCTCGGGCGCCTCGCCGTCGATGCGGACCGGCGCAGCGGCGAAGACACTGCGGGTGGCAGACGCTTCCCAGTTCCGCCGCAACTCGACTTCGATCTCGACGGACTCGTCCCCGTCGACGCCGAGCCTCCCGGGGTCGACGTTGAAGACACGGCGATCCCCCGTCTCCGACCCCGGACTGAGATCGAGGTCGACGGTAGTCCCGCAATTCGGACAGGCACCGGGCGGGGTGAAGAGCCGACCGCATTTTGGACAGGCAGCCTTCTCGTCTTTCATGTGGGTGTCCGGTCGCCGGTCACGCACGCCACCCGGCGGGAGAGCGCATCAGTAGAGATCCTTCGCCGTACACAGACCGCTGTTTTTCATCGCGTCCGTGACCTTCGGTTTCTGCTCGACCGGAGGAGCCGGCCGCACGACATCGCGGTCGAAGACCTGCCCGGTCGGCCAGTGGATCCGAGCGACGTCCCAGAACTGGCCGCCACGGTCCAGCGGCTTGTTGAGCTTCTCGTAGACGAGCCGCGAATTGATGTAGATGCGAATCGTCACGTAGGCGGTTCCGAACAGCTGCTGATAGTAATGGACGCCGACCGCGTACCACTGGCACTGCTGTGGATCGTCCATCTGGATGTTCTCCGGCCCCGCCCCGTCGCGGTCGTCGATGTCGAGGCTCGGGTTCTCGGGATTCCAGATCCCGTCGCCTCCACCACCGCCGTTGTTCGGGTTCTTGTAGTAGACGTCATACGGCGCCTGGAACCAGTTCCCCGGTCCCATCTTGACCATGTGGACGTCGATGTCGCTGCCGCGGTTGTCCGTCTCGTCCGGGTCCTCCGGGTTCGTCCAGGTCAGCTCGACGTGGACTTTCTCGTCGGGGACCGCCTTGACCACGGCGACCGCCTCGTTGCACGACAGGAAGCCGTCGTTGTCCTCGACCTTCACCCCGATCCTGTACTCGCCGGCAGTCAACGGGCGAAACTCGCGGCGAGCCCCATCTCCGGTCTGGCCGACCGGTCCCAGATCGACGGTCACGTCGTCGGGTTTTTCGATAACCCGCCACTGATAATCGGTAATACGCCCGTCGGGGTCCGAGCTCATCGACGCGTCGAGGACGACGTCGTCGAGCGGCGCGGCGGTGATGTTCTGGCGCGGGACGGCCGATTTCCCCTTTACCTTCGCGGTGACGCTCGCCTCGGGACACTCGCCCTTGGCTCCCTTGCCGATGATTTCGACCTCGGTCTTTGGCTGTACCGGATCGTTGCTTCGAACCTCGATCAGCGCCCGGTCCGTCCCCTCCTGGGAGGGCGTATACTCGACCGCGAAGTTCATCCGATCGCCGTTGTTCGGAAGTCGAACCGGGTCGTCCAGCTCGCCATCGTCGTCCCCGTCGCGATCGCCCAACTTCAGCCCGAACTCCTCTCCGTCCGTGTTCTTCGTCAGCTGGATCCCGGTGATCTTCAGGGGCTTGGTTCCGCAGTTCTCGATCCGAAGGGCCTTGGTCGTGGTGTCGCCGATCGGTACCGATCCCAGGTTGTGACGCGTCCCGTTCAACAGAATGCACGGGGCATCGGCATTGGCCCCGACGTCGATCTTGGTCACCGTCGGATCGTCCTTCGTCGTCCCCGACTCCTCGTCGGACCGGATGATCAGCTTGGCGTTGTCCGAACCCGACTCGGTCGGAGCGTACGTGACGGTCAACTGCATGGAGTTGTTCGCCGCCTTTTTCTCGGTCGGTGCATCGAGCACCAGCGGGAACGAGACGTCGCCGGCGACCTCGGTCGAGAAGTTTTCACTGCCCGGAATCGCGGGTTTTTCGAAGATCGTCAGTGGAGCCGAACCGACGTTCTGCAGGGTGACGGTCTGAGTCTCCTCGCGACCGGGCGGCAACTGAGCGAACCGCACCGAGGGGGGAGACACCTCGAGGTCGGGTTTGTTCCCGAGGGCCGTGACCCGGACGGTCAGGGGGTTCGTCGAGTCTCGGGGATCGCTGTTCTCGATCGTGATCACTCCCGACGCCCGAGCCCCTCGCTTTTCGGGGGAATAGGT
>JBDGRG010000094.1:12065-15121 GCA_042218355.1 Bradymonadaceae bacterium | reverse complement strand
CGCTGTTTGCCGACGGGAATGGTGAAGCTCCCGTTCGGAACTCCCTTCAGGTTGAACGGCTCGATCGTGGCGCCTTCGCGCGCCCCGAAGTCGATGTTGAAAATCTTCAGGTCGCGCTCGCCGGTGTTCCGGAGATTCAAGGTTTTGGTCGCGGATTCGCCCAACGGAACCCGCTGGAAGGCGACGGTCTCCGGGGATGCGATCAGCGTGCCGGCGTTGCTGCCCGAGATCCCTCCTCCGCCGTTGCTGTTCCCACAGCCGGACGCAGCGAACGCGAAGGCCGCGACCCCTAGCAGGAGGGTCGCGAGGAGTCGGCCGGAGCGGCGCGATCTGAGACGAGCGGAACTCATGGCGGCGTCGGGTGGGGGTCGAGGCTCGATCGGGAAAGCCCGCGGACGACGAGTCGTGCGCGGCGCGTACGTACCGAGCTGAACGCGATCATCAGTAGAAAAAACCCCTCTAACTGTCAAATAGCCGGGGGGCCGCGCCCGGGACCTCCGAACGGGTTGTCGGTTGCAATTTGGGCGGCGCGCCGAGAGGATCCTCGCATCGACCCGTTGGCTGCGACTCCGGCCGACCCGTTTGCACTACCATGCCGAGTGACCCGCCGAATTACTCTCGCGCGGAGGTCGCCGCCTTCGCCGTCGGGGTGGGCGTCGTCGGCATCGGTGCGCTCCTCTTCACGGGTCGTTTCGCCTATTGCATCTACGACGACGCGTACATCTACTTTCGGTACGCTCGCCACGTCGTCGAGGGCTGTGGCCTCGCCTTCAACTGTCCCGGTCCTCCCGTCGAGGGGTTCACCAGCCCCGCCTATCTGGGCCTTTTGTCGGCGGCAGGCCTGCTGACCGACGACTTCGAGACGATCTCGCAGGCCCTGGGGTACGTCTTCACGCTGATCGGGCTGTCGCTGACACTCCTGCTCCCGCTCCATCCTCGCTGGAATCTGTCGTCGACCGGCCGCCTCGCCGTTCCAGTCGCCTGTGCCGTCGTATTCGCACTGGACGACTACCTGCTCGTGCACGCCGTCACGGGCATGGAGGTCCCGCTGACCTGGGCGGTCGCGGCCGGGTTCGGGATCGCCGCCATCGCCGACGATCACCGGGCGCTGAAGGCGCTCGCCGTCCTCGGGCCGCTCGTCCGACCCGAGTTCGCGCTCTTCTCGGTCGGGCTCCTGGTCTTTCCGGTCGCGCGGCGGGCCCGATACTGGCTACCGATCGTCGCGGCGGGTGCCGGGGTCGTACTGGTCCGCTGGTGGATCTTCGGGACACTGCTGCCGAACACCTTCTGGGTCAAAACGGGAGGGACACCCCACCACCTGTCGATGGGCCTCGGTTATCTCGCCGAAGCGCTGGTCGACTTCCCCTGGGTCTTGCTCGCTCCGTTGGCCTTCGCCGCTCGACGCCCCCGCCGCGGGATGGCGTATCTGGCGGTTGCCTCGACGGCCTGGGTCGCTCACGTCGTCTGGGTCGGGGGCGACTTCTACGCGGGGAGCCGGTACCTCGCGCCGCTGGTTCCGCTGATGACAGTGCTCGGACTGACCGGTCTGTACCGGGTCGCCGAGCGGGTCGCCCCCGCCGTCGGTGTCGGACGCCAACGAGCTGGTGTCGTCCTGCTGGCCGCCGTCGTGATCCCGGTCGGTCTCCATCTCGGACTGACGGTCACCCGCAACATCAACAGTCGAAGCTTCACCAATTCCGTGCGACTGTGGAGACTGACCGGAGAGCACATCCGCGAGCACTTCCCGGAGGCGAGTGTTGCGACCGCGGCGATCGGTGCCATCGGCTACTACTCACGGGCAGAGATCGTCGATCTCGTCGGACTGACGGACCCGCGGATCGGGCGGTACGGGAGACGGGCTCCGAAGCGAGCGTTTTCGATCGGACACAACACGTACGACACGGAGGTCGTCCTTCGTGAACAGCCCGACGTCGTCGCGCTGCGCACGGCCACTCGGGGGCCCTGGAGTCCGGAGCGACCGGTCCAGACCGGCATCTTCGCGGAGCACGACCTGGTCCGAACACTGAAGGCTCGCGACGCTCCGTACGTCGCGTACAGCCCGAAGCTCGCCGGCCAGGTCCACGGACTGCTGCTGGTGCGCCGCTCGCTGGCCGACCAGATCGAGGCGGCCCAGCGCTATCCAGTCGATCGAGTGGACGTCGAGCTCACCGAGCCAGCCGACCCGTCTCCGAAGATCCGGTGGCTGCTCCGTCTGCTCGGACTACCGCACTGACGCGCCCCGATCGACGATTCGGGAGCCCGTCGCGGGAGCCTCGTCGACCGTGCGAACGGAAATCGAACGCTGCGCGCAGAGACTCGGTATTCGCCATCCATTACCATGCCCATCGACTGCAACAGATGCGGCGGGTCGGTCGCCGTGGACGAAGACGATCGAGAGGCCGGATACGTTCAGTGCGAGAACTGCCGTACCGTCCTCGACCTGACCACGGGTCGCGGGTCGGCCGGCGGTTCGGAATCGTCGCGTTCGGATGCGGTCGTGGACTGGCAGGCGGGCTCGACCGGCGCTGCCTCTACCGGACGCGAGGTCGGCGCCGATTCGTCGACGTCGCAGCGATCCGACCGAAGCGTGGAGGGCTGGGAGCGAGCCGACGGGGGATCGACCGGAACGGCGGCCGACGCCGGAGGCGCCTCGGTCGAGTCGACGCCGAGTGGAGATCCCTTCCCCGAGGCCGACCCGCTCGAGGACCTCTCGCAACTCGACGTCGAACTTCCCGGCGGAGTAACCCTCGTCGACGACGCAGACGGCCTGCATCTCGTCAGGCACTGGAACCGTCTCTACAGCGTCGCCGGCGCACTCGTCACAGCCTTCGGGCTCTTTTGGACGTCGACGGGCGACATCATCCAGCCCTCGGCCGATCTGATGGATCTCGCGATGTTGGCCGCGGGATTACTGACGGTGGCCGGGGCCGGATACTGGACTCTGTGTCAGCTCCTGAACGATACGCACGTCCGTATCGGACCGTCGAACAGCGGGCTCGAGCTGACGGTCGAGCACGGGCCACTCTACTGGCCGGGTCGGCACCGGATTTCGGCCG
>JBDGRG010000094.1:0-12055 GCA_042218355.1 Bradymonadaceae bacterium | reverse complement strand
GAGTCCAGCAGCTCTATGTCTCGGAACACGTACACCGAACCAGACGCGGTCGAGAGAAGTTCTACTCGTTGCAACTCCAGGAGCGCGGGAAGCGCGACGTCGCGTTACTGAACTACTTGAAGTCGCCCGAGGACGCGCTGGCGATCGAACGGGCCGTGGAGTCCTACCTCCAGATCGAGGACAAGACGGTCGCGGGCGAAATGCAGGGCGAATCGAAGGGACTGCTCGGCCGACTGTTCGGTTGAACGGAGTCGGCTCGCTCCCGGGAGCAGAGAGGTTCAACGCCCCGATTCACTTCGAGAGCGCCGCCCCGCCGCCGGTCACAAAACTCGACGGGGGACCGGGCGCTCTCGAGGACGATGAACAGGGAAGAGCCGGCCCCGCTCTGCCCCCTCGAGGAGCCCACTCCGTCTCGGACGCACCCGTTCACATCCACTTCCCTGACAGCGGGTCGAGTTTCTCATATAAATCCCGAGGGTGCGAGGTGCCCGTCTTCGGGACGCAGTCGATTGTGCGTCCGAGACCGCGTGGAGTCCAGGCGAGACTCGCCGCGAGCTCCCGAAGGGCGAAGACGAATATTCGCGCCCGAGTGGCGAAACAGCGCGCCGAAAGGCGAATATCCGGCCATCCGTGAACCGACCATCGAAAATTCGTCGAACGTCCGTGTCGGCGTATCGACGCTCGTTGCCCTTCGACTCATGTTGCGTGGCTATGAAACGAAGATCTCTCGCCGTCGCTGCGGCGCTGTCGCTCGTATTCAGTATCGGGTGTGGTCCCAAGACGGTCGACGACACCGACCCGGGGGATACGAATGCGCCCGACGCCGGGGCGTCGGACGACGACACCCACTCGTCGCCCCCCGGGCCCGACGTCTCGACGGACTCGTCGTCGAACCCCGAGCGAGACACCGGTGACGATTCGACCTCGAACGGCGGCATTCCAAAGGGAGTCCCGAACACCATCACGACCGACGGAGGGGCCGCGTTCCGTGCCGACATCGGCGCCGGTCAGACGCACAGCGTCGAACTGGAGGCGAACTCGGGAGACGTGGTGGTCATGCGATTGCGCCCAGCGAAGGGCGACTGGCGTCCGGCGTTGACCGTCTACCGACCGACGTCGGGGGGGCGAAAGAAGATCGCCTGGAGCAAACCCGATCGGGGTCCGGCGCACATCCCCTACAAGGACGCCGAGATCAGCTCGGGATGGGAGTTTTACCAGAAGGGCCGGCATATCCTGGAAGTAAAGAACCGCTCCGAGACCGGCGGCGAGCTGGTCTTTCGGCTGAAGTGTCTGAAGGGGCCCTGCACATCCGGCGGCGGGGATGGCGATCCGCCGAATGGCGGAACCGATCCCGGAGCCGACTCCGACGGCGTCGCCGCTGCGGAGGACAACTGCCCCGGGACCGACAACGCCGGCCAGGCGAACAACGACGGCGACCTGCTGGGCAGAGCATGCGACCCGAACTCCGGAAAAATCACGTGTCCGTCCCTGTCAGGCGGGAAACTGAAAGAACGGATCCGTGCCGTCGCCGGCGATCACAAGGTGCTCCGCTATCGTCGAGCCCGACAGCGACTGTTCGAATCCATCTCGGGACCGGACGAGACGGTCGTAACGGCCTACACCGCCCGGAGATTCAAACCGAACGGCATTCCGGATCCGGGCCGGTACAACACCGAGCACACCGTCCCGCAGAGCAAGATGTCCCATTCCGGCTCGCGTCCCTATCCTCGTCGCACCGACCTGCACCATCTGTTTCCGGCCGACGCCGAGGCGAACAAGAAGCGAGCGAACCTTCCGTTCGACGAGGTCTCGAGGGCCGAGTGGTCGAAGGCCGGTTCGAGACGAGGTAAAAACGGCCGCGGTTGGACGGTGTTCGAGCCGCGCGACTCTCACAAGGGGGACGCCGCCCGGGCGATCTTCTACTACTCGGTGGTCTACCAGCACAGCGTCGACATCGATGCCGAGTCGGACGGCTGGGGAATCGGCCTCGGGGATGAAAAGGACCTCCGTCGCTGGCACGCACAGGTCGATCCCGTGACGTCCGCCGACCGGAAGCGAAACAGCCGCGTCGAAAAGTACCAGGGGAACCGGAATCCGTTCATCGACTGCCCCGGACTGGTCGGCAACATCGACAATTTTTGATGGCGGAGACCGGAACGTGGACCCTGCGACGCGAGTGTCGGCGTTTGCTCCACTCACCGCATCGGAGCTTTCAGGGGCCGGCACGCAACCGAGCCCGGCACGGTAGGGGCCCGACCGGTGCTCCTCGACGTCCGGCGCCCTGGACACAGCCCGGATCCGCTCAGACTCGAGGCAGACGACCGCTGGGTTTGGTGCCCCCGCCCCCCCGATCTTCTGATACGGGTGGCCATCTATGGGTCCCTCCGGGGTCCTGCGTCCCCGCCCGGCCGATGCCTTCCGG
This sequence comes from Bradymonadaceae bacterium, assembly GCA_042218355.1. Classification (GTDB taxonomy): domain Bacteria; phylum Myxococcota_A; class Bradymonadia; order Bradymonadales; family Bradymonadaceae; genus CAJXPB01. Next base: position 9,633 of record JBDGRG010000094.1, on the reverse strand, counting down.
AAGGGGTGGCCGGCCGCCGGCCGACCTGTACCGACGACCGGGCGGATATTGCCCGCCACAGCCCCTGACGCTCACCTTTCCCTGTCGGGCCACCCCTCCATGTCTATGATCGACGCTGCGGCGCGAATCGTTGCGTTCGATTTGGCGACGCGGGCTCGAGGTGGTCGGTGCTCCCCCGGTGCCGCGGAGGCGTCGGCCGCCGCCACGAGTCCCTCGTGTAAACGGACCCCGAACGAGGTGTGCCCGCAACCGGCAGACGGCGGGCCGGGCGGATCTCTCCACAACACGCCCCGCCGCCCGAGGGGCTCGGCTCACTGCGCCGCACCGCCTGCTGTACCTCGTGACACAGCTCGTCCATCATCGAGACCGAAGTTCACTCGACGCTCGGACCAGACGTGACGACGTCCTCTCCAAATGACGGCGAGCTCCGAATACTGGCGACCGCCGACCTGCATCTCGGGCGACGGCCATCGGGGCTTCCCCCGTCGAGCGACCACACTGGACTCTCAGTGTCGGCCGTGTGGCGACGGCTGGTCGACCTCGCGGTCGACCGGAAGGTCGACGCGGTCCTCCTCGCCGGCGACGTCGTCGACGCGGAGAACAAATTCTTCGAGGCACTCGAACCGCTGCAATCCGGGATCGACGAACTCGCCGAGCACGGGATCGACGTCGTCGCCGTCGCCGGCAACCACGACTGGGACGTCCTTCCCCGGGTCGCGGAGACGTTGGACTCGGACCGGTTTCATCTGCTCGGCCGAGGGGGCGACTGGGAGACCTTCACCCTCGAGCGGGAGGGCCGCCCGGCCGTCGACATCGCCGGTTGGTCGTTCCCCGACCGGCACGTCGTCAGCTCCCCCCTCGCCGACGGCAGGCCGGAGGTGCGCGGCGACGTGCCGACCCTCGGTCTGTTACACGCCGACCTGGACGTCCCCGACAGCCGGTACGCCCCCGTCCAGGCCGACGAACTCGGGGGGGCCGACCCCCGACACTGGATCCTCGGGCACATCCACGCGGGGGGGAAGACCGAGCTGGCCGGGGGCCGTGCACTGTATCCGGGCTCGCCCCAGCCGCTCCGCCCCGGTGAGTCCGGGGAGCACGGCGCCGTGATGCTCGACCTTTCGGGCACAGGGACGCTGGAGGTCGAGCGGATCCCGACGGCCTCGCTCCGCTTCTCCGACGCGAGCATCGACATCTCGGGAGTCGACGATGATTCTCAGCTACAGAGTCACGTCGCTTCGGAGCTGGAACGCCGCCATCGTCGCCACGTCGAGGACACTCCCGAGCTGCGCACGGTGGTCTACACGCTGTCGCTGACGGGCCGCACGGCGCTGCACCGCGAACTGACGGACTGGATCGACCGGCTCGAACAGCAGCTCCGACTTCCGGCGGTCGAGGGAGTCGACGGGCACGTTCGAACGGTCCGCCTGGAGACCCGGCCCGATCACGATCTCGAACAACTCGCGGAGGGCTCGGATCCCCCGGCACTGATCGCCGAGTGCTTGCTCGCGCTGGACGAGGATCGCAGCACCGACCTGCCCGTGTCCGAACTGGTCGACGACACACGGCGGGCCCTCGACGAACAGGTCTATCGCAAGAACAAATATCGTCCACTCCGGTCCGGCGACGCAGCTGAAGACCCTCCCGACGCCGAGGAGTGCGCGCACCTACTCCGCCGCCAGGGACTGCTCCTGTTGGACGAACTCCTCGATCAGACCGACCGCTGAGCCGGAGCCCGAGTCTCGACGGCGGCCGTATCCGGCGGCGAGCGACCACCGCCGGGCCCGTCGATTCCCATGCCAACCGAACACCCCATCCGGACGATGTCCGCCGATCCCCTCATAGTCGAGGATGTCGAAGTCGACCGTCTGCGAGGGTTCGACGGCCGCGGTTTCCTTCTGGAGGAGCTGTCTTCGGCTCTGAACGTCGTGTACGGTCCGAACGCCTCGGGAAAAACCACACTGGGCGTGGCACTCGAGCGACTGTTGTGGCCGCGCGAGCTGACGGATGGCCGTCAGCGGCTGCGGGGAACCTACCGACTCGGAGCCGACCGGTGGCGCGTCGAGATCGACGGACCGCGGCTCACCCGTCACCACGCCAGCGACGCCGCTCCCCCGACACTCCCGCCCGCCGATCACCGCCATCGCTATCACCTGTATCTCCCCGACCTGCTCGAATCGGAGGATGCCGCGTTCGCCGAGACGATCCAGCGCCGGGCGGCCGGCGGATACGACCTCGACGCTGCCGCAGAGGCGCTGGGGTTCGGACCGGTCCACCCCCGCAGCGGCGACCTGACCGAGCGGGTCGACGATCTGCGCCACCGGTTGGACGAGCTCCGAACCGAACAGCGCAAGCTCCGCGACCGGGCCGATGGACTCGAGGCCCTGAAGGAAGAACGCCGACGGCTCGAGACCGAACGCGACCGGAGCGAGGCGCGGCTCGACCAGATCGAGGCAGCGATCGACGTCGCGCAGTCCCGGGAACGCCTCGAACGAGCCCGCGATCGGCTCGAGAGTTTCTCCGATGCACACGCAGCGCTCGACGGGACCGAGGCCGAGCGCCTCCGGACGCTGCGAGACAATCGCGCGAATCTTCAGCGCGAGATCGAGGAACGCGAGGAGGAGACCGAGCGGGTCGAACGGGAGATCGCCTCGGATCCGCTTCCCGACGGAGGCCTGCCGGATCGACTCGTCGAGACGATCGCCGAGGAGGTCGACGAGTTGGACGACCTGCACGACCGGCTCGACGCGGCCCGCCAGGCGGTCGCCGACGCCCGCCGGCGCCGACAGCGGCTGGAGAGTCGACTCGAGGGCGTGGCCGACGCCGAGCGAGCACAGGAGGTCGAACCCCAGGATCTCGAGGCCGTGCGCGAGCACGCCCGATCACGTGCGGCGGTCCGCGCCGACCGGGAGGTGCTCGACCAGCTGCAACACGTCTTCGAGGAGACCGACGCACCGGACCGTTCGGAAATCGAGCAACTTCGAGCCGGGACGAGCGCTCTCCGCAAGTGGCTGCGAGCACACGCTCGCTCGGACGCCGCCGGCGATCTCCCGCTGTTGGATCTGGATCTGCGACACCTCGTCCTCGGTTCGGGCCTGCTCCTGCTGTTGGTCGGCATCGGACTCGCCGTCGCCGTCCATCTGGCCGGGCTCGTCGTCGTCCTCGTCGGCCTGGCTCTTCTCGCCGCGTGGCTGACGCTCGACGACGCATCGGGAACCGCCGCCGAGACGTACCGGCAGGAGGTCGAGGAGGAACTGGCGATCGACGCGCCCGAGGCGTGGGAGGCCGACGCCGACTACCTCGTCCAGGGGACCATCTACCCCGAACTTCGAGAGCGGCTGGGGCTGAATCTGGACCGGGAGCTGACAGCCCTTCAGGCCGTCGACCACCTGCTCGAGGTGCAGCGCGCCGGGGACGAGCTCGAGTCGAACCGCCGCGAGGTCGACCGTCTCGAGGACGAGGTGAAGTCGAGACTGGACTCGCTGACGGACCGACTCGATCCCGTCGACGTCTCCCCGCCCGAGGCGGTCCCGGAGGCGTCCGCGGTCGTCGAGCAGCTCCGAAGCGCCCGCTCGGCCCGCCGAGACGCCGAATCCCGGCTCGACGAGACCCGCCGCGAGCTGGAGCGCGACCGCGACGAGCTGGCGGGCGTCGAGGCCGAGATCGAGGACATCTTCGACCGGGCGAACCTCGACACGGGCTCGTTCGCCCAGCTCCAGCGCCTCTGCGACCAGCACGACGAGTGGACCGACGCCACCGAGCGGGTGCGCGAGGCCGAGGTCGCCCACGAACAGCGCCGGGACGACTTCGACGCCCTCGACGGCGCCGACGAGAGCCTCCTCGAGCGCGGCGCCGACGAGCTTCGCGACCGTGCCGCGGCCCTGGAGGAGACACTGGACGAACTGACCGAGGAGCTCGAGCAGACGCGCGAGGAGATCACCGACCTCGAACAACGCGTCGAGCGCGCCAAGTCGTCTCGGGACATCGAACGGACGTCCGAGGACTACCGCCGGGCTCGCGGACGTCTCGAGCGCGAACGGCGCGACGACTACCGGAGTCTCGCCGGTCACCACCTCGTCGCATTCATCCGCGACCAATCGCGGCAGCGCCAGCTCCCGGCGGTCTTCGACCGGGCAGACGCGCTCTTCGCGCGGGCGACCAACGGCCGGTATGCGCTCGATTTCGACGCCCCCTCGGCGAGCTTTCTGGCCCGCGACACGGTCCGCGAGCGGGTCCATCCCGTCGACGAGCTCTCCAGCGGCACACGCATCCAGCTGTCGCTGGCGGTGCGGATGGCATTCGTCGACCTCCAGGAGACGGGGGCAGCGCCGCCGCTGGTCCTCGACGAGACCCTCGCCAACAGCGACGACGTCCGGGCGATGGAGCTGATCGAGACCATCGCCGATTTCGCCCGAGACGGACGGCAAATTTTCTACCTGACCGCCCAACGCGACGAAGTGGCCAAGTGGAGGGCTCACCTCGAGGACGGGGAACTCTCGTTTCGGCTTCACCAGCTCGACGGAGCTGGCGACGCATCCACGCGGGAGACTCGGCCTCGGCCGAACGTGGTCCCCGACGAAACCGACGTCCCGCGTCCCGACGGGCGTTCTCACGCGGAGTACGGCCGGAGTCTCGACGTCCCCGAATGGTCCCCGCACGAGCCGGTCGGCCAACTCCACCTCTGGCACGTCGTAGAGGACGTGGAGTCGCTGTACGCGCTGCTGGATGCGGGACTCGAACGGTGGGGACAGCTCGACGCGCTCGCCGCTCGCGGGGGGGGCGGGGCCGTGGGACTCGACGAGGAGGAACTCGACCGGATCCGAGCGCGGGCGAGAGCCGTCGACGCGTATCGCGAGGCTGCGCTGGTGGGACGCAACGAACCGATCACCGTCGACGTCGTGCGCCAATCCGACGCGATCAGCGAGAACTTTTTGGACCGCGACGGTGATCAGACCGGCGTCGACGACCTCCTCGAACGCGAGGAGGTCGACGGGGACCCGGAGGCAGTGCTGAGTCGGCTGGACGAGGTCCAGTACCTGCACGAGGAGGCCGAGAACGCCTTCGAGCGAGAGCTCGTCGACGCGGGCTACGTCGACCGCCGGGACCGACTCACTCCCGACGAGATCTGGTCACGCGTGCTCGCCGAGTCCGACGACGCTCTGGCAGACGGACTGCTCGATACCGACGACCTTCGCGATCTGCTGCGGCGGCTCGACGGCACGGGTCTGATCGGAAACTGTGGGACGAAGGAGTAAATCGGGTCGGTGCCAGAGCATTGAGCGCGCTGCCAGCGCGGTGGGATCAACCGGCCGCCCAGAGCTAGACTGGAGTTTTGCGATTTTCGGCCACCTCGAGGAAGCGAGGCGTCGTCAACGGCGAGGTCTTTTTCGCAAACCCAGGTTGCACGGGGGTCTCCGAAAATCGCAAAACGGCGATTGGGCGAGTGGGCAATTAGGCGAGTAGGCCTGCACATCGCCATGCGTAGCCCAATAGCCCACTGGCCTACTTGCCCAATTGCCCGACGGTTCGTTCATGCACCAGAGAATCGTATCGATCGAGACCGTTCCGTCAGCCGATAAAAAGTGCAAAAGTCTAGTCTAGCCATGACCGTTCGACGACGTGTACTCACGATTGTGCTTTCGGCCGCGGCGTCCTTCGCGCTCGTCGCCTGCGGGAACTCGGACAAGAAGAAGAAGAAAAAACAGCGCACGAAGGTCGAGTGGAACGTCAACAACCTGTCTCCGCTCGACAAGGGGAACTACGAGGGCTGGCTGGTCGGCTCGGACGGAAAGGTCCACTCGACCGGCAAGTTCGACATCAATGCCAAGGGGAACCTCGTCGACAAGAAGGACAAGGCCCTCGACGACAACGTCTTCAAGGCCAACTCCAAGGTCGACTCGCCTCGAGCGGCCGTCATCACCGTCGAACCCAAAAACGACTCGAACAAGGGTCCGTCGAACTCCAAGTTCCTGGCCGGTGAGTTCTCCGGCGGCAGCGCCGATCTGACGGTCGGTGACAGCCGCGCGATCGGCTCGAGCTTCGACGGGGCGGAGACGACCTACATCCTGGCGACGCCGACCAACGGCGACGGCACGAACGAGAAGGCCGGGATCTGGTTCCTCGACCCCTCGGGGGGCTCGAAGAGTCGGGGCCTCAACAACAACGCACCGGACCTGACGGACGTGTCGGGCTGGACGTACGAGGGCTGGGTCGTCTTCGAGACCTCCTCGGGCAACATGCGTCCGGTCTCGACGGGCAAATTCGACAACCCGAACAAGGCCGACGAGGCCGCTCCGTACAGCGGGTCGCAGATGAACCGCGCGCTGGGCTTCCCGGGGGAGGACTTCCTGAAGAACGCGCCCAGCGGGCTGAGCTTCCCCCAGGATCTGAACGACCACAATGTGGTCATCAGTGTCGAACCGAAGCCCGACCCGACGGAGAAACCGTTCGCCCTCAAACCGATCGCCGGCTCGATTCCCAGCGACGCCGGCGACCACGAGGCGCTGACGATCGGATCGGGCGTCCCGAAACCGTCGGCAACAGCCAGTCTGCCCTGACGAATGACCGACGTCGCACGTCCGAACCCGGCCCGGGCTGCCCCGGGTCGGGTTTTCTCGTGAGCTTCTCCGGGACAACCCTGGGGCCCTCGGCGGCCGAACGAACGCCGGGACGGCGGGGGCCTCCGTCCACTGCCGTCCCACAGACGCGGCCGCTCGCGTCAGCTTGCATTCCGCCGTCGTCTGAGGCACCGTATTGGCGTGAAGACTGCAGGAGGCCGGTTCGTCCTACGATTGGCTTCGAGCCGAATCGGTCGACTCGGGCGCCGCGGGCGTCATCGACGAGTTCTGCAACGTCCACGCCATGCTTCAATGGGTCCACAATGCGGGCCGACTGTTCTTGATGGCGGCGGCCTTTTCGATCGCCTTCCTGCTCACGCCGCGCGCGTGGGTCAGTGAGCAGTCCCCCGATCAGCGCACCGAACGGGTGCCGGTGAACCAGCTCGACCAGGCCGAATCCTGTCTCTGGTGCAACTCCCCGAAGGCGCTGGACAGCTCCGATTGCCGAGCCGAGGACGACGATCGCATGTGGCTCAATCCGGACGAGCCGCGACGATCCGAAGACTGTGAGGACGAGGCGGGTCCGACCTCCTGACCCGCAGCCAGGTTGCCAGCCCAACCTCGAGGGGGACCGCGCCATGCCGGCCACGACGGTCGTGGGTGTAGCCGGTGCGGGCGTAGGGAAGGCCCCCTGTTCCGGCGGTTGAAACCGCCGGCTGATTCGGTTCAGGACAGCCGGCGGCGCTGAAGCACCGCCGGCCGGGAAACGCGAACCATCGGGCGTCTCGCACGATTTGTACGGGGGGAAAGCACCGCCGGCCGGAATGGCGACACGCAGCGGCCGTTCGTATGACGATCCCGGTGGAAGGCTCTCAGTCGCTTCGACCGGCAATGGTTGTTCGGTTGGGGCTGAACGGCTGAACAGCTCAACCGCTCAACGGCTAGACTACCCGACCACTCGACTCCTCGACTCCTTGACTACTCCACTACTCGACCACTGGACCATCCAACCATGAGCAACGGACATTCCGTCGAATCGCGACCCTCCGGCGACTATCTCCGCTACATTCCCCTGGGCGGGCTCGACGAGGTCGGCATGAACTGCGCCCTCATCGAGTGCAACGGCAAGATGCTGATGGTCGACTGCGGGTACACCTTTCCCGAATCCGAGTCTTTCGGGGTCGACTACATCATTCCCGACTGGTCGTACGTGCAGGACAACATCGACCGGCTCGAAGCCATCGTCCTGACGCACGGCCACCAGGATCACATCGGGGCGCTGCCCTACTTTCTGCAGAAAGCCGACGTACCGGTCTACGCCGGCCGACTGACGCTGTCGATGTTGGCCGGCCAGCTGGCCGAACACGGTCTGGCCGACGGCTCGGATCTGTACGGCGTCGGAACCGACGAACTCCTCGAGATCGGCCCCTTCACCGTCGAGTTCATCCACGTCAATCACTCGGTCCCCAACGCGATGGCGATCGCCTTGGAGACGCCCGTGGGCACCTACATCGTCACCGGTGACTGGAAACTCGACCAGACCCCGCTGTACGAACCGGTCATGGATCTGCAGACCTTTTCGGCGCTGGGCCGCGAGGGGGTCACCGCCCTGTTCGGCGACAGCACCAACGCCGAGGTGCCGGGGACGTCGAACAGCGAGTTCGAGGTCTTCCGCAACATCGGTGCCATCATGGAGGACGCGCCGGGCCGGGTCGTCGTCTCCCAGTTCTCCAGCAACATGCACCGCATCGGGTCGCTGCTCGAACTGGCCGAGCGCCACCACCGCAAGGTGGTCCTGATGGGCTACAGCCTGCGCAAGAACTTCGAGAAGGGGCAGGCCAAGGGGTTCCTGAGCACCCCCGACGACGAGGACCTGATCATCCGACCGCACGAGATGAAGCGCCTCCCGGACGAGCGCGTGTTGGTCGTCAGCACCGGCAGTCAGGCCGAACCGCGGGCGAGTCTGACGCGGATGTCCGAGGGCGATCACAACGACATCTCGGTGCGCGACACCGACACCGTCATCATCAGCGCCCGGATGATTCCGGGGAACGAGCGGGGTATCCAGACGATGATCGACAACCTCGCCCGGCGGGGAGCCAACGTCGTGCTCCCCGACGAGGAGTCGATCCACGGATCGGGACACGCCTGCCAGGACGAGCTGAAGTTGATGATGAACCTCACCAAGCCCGACTATCTGGTCCCGGTCCACGGCCGATACCGGATGCGTAAGCGCCACGCCGAGCTCGCCCGCGAGGTCGGCGTCCCCGAACGCCTGCTGATCGAAAACGGCGACGTCCTCCAGTTCACCCACGACGATGCGGACGTGGTCGGCGAGGTCCAGACGGGACGGGTCCTCGTCGACGGCCGTCGGGCGGGTGACATCGAGGACGCCGACGTCCGGGATCGAGCCAACCTCGCCGAAGCCGGCATCGTCGCCGCGTACGTCGTGATCGACAGGAATACCGGCGAACTGGCCAGTTCCCCGGAGTTGATCCAGCGGGGTCTGCTCAGTGAGGACGACGACGAAATGCTCCAGCGCGCAGTCGACTCGTCGCGCTCCGCCGTCAAAAACCTCTCGAAGGACGCGCGCCGGAACACCGGCGAGGTCGAGGAGGCACTGCGCACCGCCATTCGACGGTTCTTCGGTAACGAACTCGACCGGCGGCCGGTCGTGGTGCCGGTGGTTCGAGAGGTTTGAGGAGCCCGCGGTGGACCCACACCCCGTGCGAGGTGCTGCGACCCGACCGAACGGGTCGGACCGGAAGATGCTAAGTCGCTCAGATGCTGAGATGGTCGGGCCTCCCGCTGGTCGGCCCGGCAATTGGGCAATTCCGGCCTCGCTGCGCTCGGCCTCGGCGATTGAGCTATTGGGCCTACAACCGCACGACCCTACAACCGAACCATCGGGTCTTTTGCATGTGGTTACTCGTGGCCTGTCGATTGTGATCCCGTTTCGCCTCACGCCTCCGGTTTTGTCCTCTGAGCTCTCTGAGCCCTCTGCGGCGATGGGCCTCACTTCGTTCGGCCCGGCAATTGGGCAATTCCGGCCTCGCTGCGCTCGGCCTCGGCGATTGAG
>JBDGRG010000093.1:0-7349 GCA_042218355.1 Bradymonadaceae bacterium | reverse complement strand
GACCGAGACCTGGAGGTGGCCCGGCTACGTCTACGAGCACAAGAAGGTCGACGGGCAGAGCTGCGTCGAGCGTCGGGTCCCGAAACAGGGGACCACCTACGAGGCTCGGTTCTGCTGGGTGGACGCCGACGAGCGCCCCGACCGATCGGCGTTCTCGAACGCGACCTGTCAGACCTACCAGTTCACCTACGGCGGGACGTCGAATCTGACGCACGTCGTGCAGGGCGGTGGCTCCGGCCCCCAGGCGGGTGAGTTCGAATTGGTCAACGAGACCGACCGTACGCTGCTCGTTCAGCGCCCCTCGCCTTGCAAACACCAAAGGAAGGACTGGCTGAAACTTCACGAAAACGCCCCCGACAGTATCCGGCGGATGAAGGTCCGCTCGCACTGCAGCCAGTGCGGCTGCGACAAGCACTTGGGCGAAGACGGGACCTGTCGGCCGTGTGCGGCGGTCTGCCCGCCGGCCGAGACCGAACGCATACGGCCCGGGAAGAAGCGTTCGTGGACGTGGCCGGGTGACGTCTACCGCAAGCGAACACCCGTCGAGGGCGGCGACGCGTGCTGGAAGAAGACCGTCCCCGCGGCGTCGACCCGGATGTTCGCCGAGTTCTGCTGGGCCTTCAAACCGGAGGAGGCCGAGCCCGGCAAACCGGGGTTTCCGGCCTCTTCGATGAAGTGCGAGACCGTCCCCTTTCGTTACGGTGGGAACGGGCCGGTAACGCATCGCGTGACCGAGGCGCCCTCGTCCGGACCGACCGAGACGACGTTCGTCCTCGACAACCAGTCCTCACGGATGGCCTTCATCACCGTCCCGAGTGCCTGTACCCAGTCCAAAAAGGACGTCTTCCAGGTCTTCGACGCCTCGGAGTCGACCCGCTATCCCGTCTCCGCCGACTGCACGCGCTGTACCTGTGACAAGGTCGCGTCCAGTGGCGGATGCCGTGTCTGTGAACGCTCCTGTCCGACCCCGACGACCAGAAAGCTCGATCCGGGGAAGAGCTACAAACTCGAGGCGGACGGAACTTTCTTTCGCCCGTCGAAAAAGCACGGCACGACTTGTCTCGAGAAGCTCGTCCCGGACGAAGGGACCGAGCTGACCGCCAAGTTCTGCTGGGAGGTCCTCGACGCGCGGGATGCCAGGCAGCTGGTCTGCGAACCCCAGTCGTTCAAATACGGAGAGACGACGAAGATCGAGCACACGATAGGCGGCGAGTGACTGCGTCTTCCGCGGAGACCCCGAGCGTGCCGTTCAACTCGGGTCGACGACTCGTCCGACGAACAGGGGCGCTCCGGTCTCCCGGTCGCGGATGACGAAGATGAACGGCCGGTCGACGGCGACGTCCTGATACTGGGGCAACGAGGTCACCCCCATCGTCGCGCCGCTGGCGGCCGCCGCCTCGGTCCCCTGCTCGTCGACCGAGATGCGGGCCTTGTGGACCACGTCGGTCAGATGGAGGTCGGCGCGGTCGCTAATACCCGAGAAGTCGGCCTTCTCCGGGTCGAAGGGCGCCTTCGCCCCCAGTTTCTGCAGCAGTGACTTCGCGGAGAACGACGATTCGAATTCGAATTTCGGAAACGTCAGCTCGAGCGCCTGGGGGTGGAGTTTGTCGAGGACGGTCGACAGCCAGTCGGGCGACAACTTCCCCTCGATCGTCGAAAACGAGCCCTCGTTCGGCACGATCGCGACCATCGAGACGTCGCCGCCGACGTAGGGCATCTCGATCGCCATCCAGTGCTGACCCTCCGCGTAGGCCGTATCGCGGAGTTCGCCGTGCATCATCGGGGTCTCCACGGACTCGCCGTCGAGCGTGGTGAACGTCCCGGGGCTGGTCTTCTTCTCGTCGAACGTCTCGGCCCAGGTCGCTTTGAAGTAGATCGCATCGGTCAACAGCAGCCGCGTGCGCGGATCGACCGAGCCCTTCGGGAGCAGCTCCTCGATCTTCCCCTCGGTCTGCTGGGCGACCCAGCGATTGATGGTCTTTCGGGCCGATTCGGGACGCTTTTGGAAGTCCAGCGTCTTCAAGCCGGCCCCGTAGTGTTGGGCGAGCGTGTCGAGATACGGTTCTTTGATCGAAAAACCGCTCTGGCCCCAGACGGCGTCGGCGAGTCGGAGCCGAAACGGCGTGCCGCGTCTGTCTCCCGTCTCCTCCGCGCGACGCTCCAGCGATTGCGCGACGGCGTTGAAGGCCGGATGCAGTTTCTCCTCCGGCAGCGAGAGGTGGACGGCCTCGTTCAGCTGCGATTCGGTCGTCCCCGCCGCACCGGCGCGCACCATCGCGAGAACGGTCGACAGACTGTACGGCGAGTAGAAGAGGTTTTCTCCCGACTTCTTCTGTTTCAGTCGTCCGTACAGGTCGAAGGCGAATGCGGACTGGCCGTCGGTCAGCGAGGAGATGTCGGTCTTGCTGGCGTCCGGATCGCTGATGCGGCGCGAGGACTCGTCGGTCTCTTTCATGGTGGCCGTTCCCGGACTGTCTCCCGGGCTCTGGTCCTCCACGCCTTCGGATTTGCCGTGCGTCGACTGCTCGTCGTCGGAGGACTCGCCACTCATCTCGCCCTCGGTCTTTTCGACGGACGGGGAGTCGTCTTCACTCTCGTCGGGGGTCTCGCATCCGGTCGTCGTTCCGAGCACGAGTACGACGAGCGCCAGTGCGGTGACGGTCGATATGCGGAAAGAGGTCATGTCGGTAGTCATCTCGGAGTCGCAAAACGAGCCTCTATGACGCGGTCTACGATCGGAATTGCTCGCGTGCTTCGATGTACGCCTCGTCCTCCCGGATCTGGTCCCAGGCGTCCTTGAATCGTTCGGCGGCGCGCCGCTTGTCCCGGTCCGCCCACTGTTTCGGTTCGCGTTCGTCGCCGTCCTCGTCGTATTTCCGGCCGCCCGGGTACTTGGCGTACCGCATCGCGCGGGTGAATCCCATTCTCAGGTATTTGCGGACCATGTCCATCCCCACGAAGTCCCCCTCGTCGCGGTAGCGTTCGAAGGCCTCCTTCAGACCCTCGATGGCCTTCCGGGCGTCCCCGGGTGTGGCGAACGACCAGTGCGGGAGGAGTTCGCTCTTGTAGGGCGCGACGTTGAAGACCCCGCGTTCGTCGGGCGTATATTCGTAAGCCTCGGGGTGTTCACGGTAGTCGATATCGTCGTCGGGGAAGGACATCGGTGGTGTGCGCGAGCTCTCGGTCGAATCGGTCGTGTCGTGTCGGACCGGGTCGCCCGTTCGTCTCCAAGGATCAGGGTGGGGTGAATTTGCCGCTGCCGAAGCTGACACCGACGTCGACACACCAGACGCTGATGCCGCCCAGATCGTCGAGGCTCTTGTTCGAGGGCAGCGTCAGTACGAGCCGCTCTCCCCGGTACGGATTGGGACGGACGAGATTTCTCGACATCGAGTACCCGGCGGCGTAATTGCCGTGCTGTGTGGCGCCGTAGATTTCGACGACGACCCCGTTCCCGTCGAAGGTGAAGTTCGAGACGACGACGGTACAGTCGTCGACGATTTTGGCGGTGCCGCCGACGTTGTGAAACTTGCCGTTCAGCTCGGCCGTCCAGCCGACTTTTCGGTGTGTGGCTGCGCATCCGGAGTCGCCGGTTGCACCGGTGTCCCCGCCGGCCGTATCCGGTGCAGTGTCGGGGGGCGCAGCATCGCGTCCTCCGTCCGAGACGTCGCCGGGGCCGGCGTCGAAGCTGCCGTCGGGTCCGACGTCCCCGCCGACGACGTCGCGGGAGAGCTCGTGGACGTACGCGACGACATCGAGCAATTCGTCGTCCGACAGTCGATCGGCTCCCCAGAAGGGCATCTTGCCGCCGGTCAGGCCGTCGTAGGTCGGGCTGTCGGTCAACCCGCTCGTCCGGATGCGCCGGGCGATGTAGGAGCGGTCGAGTGGGCGGGCGTCCAGCGGGGGGGCTCTGCGCGTCCCGGTCCCGTTCTTCCCGTGACATCCAGCGCACGACTCGTTGAAGAGTTGCTCTCCGGCCTGCGGATCGCCACCCGTGAGGTCGTCGGGTGGTTCGACGATCTGGATGTCGACCGGTTCCGCCGACTCGACCTTCGCCTTCGAGTCGAGCCAGCTCCGCAGCGCCCTCCACTTTTCGTTCGACTGCGTCCACTTCGAGGCGTTCATCCATTCGACCAGGCAGGTGTTGACCGCCGCCAGCATGCTGTCGAGTTTGCCGTCCTTGTAGCTCGGCCGGCGAGTGGCGTTGCCCAGCGGATGCCCCGGTTTGCGAAATCCGTCTTTCGCGGGCGGATGAACGGCATGGCAGGTCGCACAGGCGAAGGTGTTTCCCTCCTCGAGCGGGGTGCGGAAGACCTGCTCGCCGCGGGGCATCTGAGCCGTGTCGAGGGTGTCGCTCGCCCCGTCGTCGGCCCGGTCCGGGGCCGAATCGCCGGATGCATCCCGGGCCGGCGGCCCGGTCGGCCCGGAACCGGAGGCCGAACAGCCGGTCCAGCCGAGCATCGTGGCGAGGAGGGCGGGGAGCGTCGTCTGAACCAATGACCAGCGCATCGAGTCACTCCGAAGGGGAGGCTCGCGATCGGACTGAGCCGAATCCGCGGGCGTGGTCGGCGTCGGTCGGCGAGGCAGATCGGCCGGGCTGCCGGCGCGTCGACATCGACCCGCTCACCCGGCTCCGGATGCTCGGTTCGGGCCCGTTCGGTGGACTCCGGACGGCGAGTTCCACGGAGTTGGATCTGACTCGCGCACGAGTCACGGTAGGTTATCGGTCGACTCGACCCAAACCGGTGCATCGAGGACGAGCGGCGCGGCAGCCGGCGCCGTCGAACCGGGTAGAGAGTTGATTCGAGTGCAAAAAGTCTCCACGTCGGCATCGCCGGCTGATTTGCACGATCTCTGTGCCGTCAATCCTCGACGATGCCCTCTGGCATCGCCTGCGTTTGACGGCGTTGAGCTCGCACACATCGGTTCGCCGAGTCTCGGTCCGGCTTGTTACACACGAATCAGAGAGTTGCGCGGGGAGGAGTGCCGGCCTATCGTCGAACGACGGTGAACGGTCGAAATCGGCTCGCCGACGAGCTCGACATGCGGTCAGACGGGGCCATGAAGGACGAGCCCGACACCTTGTTGACGATCGCGGGGACGGATCCCTCCGGCGGTGCCGGGATTCCCGTCGACCTGCAGGTGTTTCGGGACTTCGGGTTTCACGGGGCGTCGGCGGTCTCGGCGATCGTGGTTCAGAACACCGCCGAGGTGCGCCGGTTCGAGCCCGTCGAGCCGGGGCTTCTGGGGGGGCAACTCGAGGCCGTCACCGACGACCTCGAACTGGCGGGCGTGAAGATCGGCATGCTTCCGACGGCCGCGGCGGTCGAGCGGCTCGCCGGCTGGCTGAGCGCCGAGCTCACCGACGTCCCCGTCGTCGTCGACCCGGTGATGGCCAGCGGGACCGGAGATGCACGGCTCAATCGCGAGGGCACCGTCCGGGCCATGATCGACTCGCTGTTGCCCCGGGTCGACTGGCTGACCCCGAACGTACCGGAGGCGGAGCGGTTCCTCGACCGCGAGGTCGTGGACCGGGCGGCTCTGCACGCGGCGGCCGCCGACCTCCGGGAACTGGGGCCGGAGCGGGTGTTGCTCAAGAGCGGTCACCTCCCGCACGGGGACGCCGAGGGGTTCAGCGACGTCCTCGCCGGTCCCGAGGAGACGATCGATCTCGAGATGCTCCCGGCGGTCGATGCCGACGTGCGAGGTACCGGATGTCAGTTGTCGAGCGCGCTGGTCGCGGTGCTGGCCGACGGCGACGGGCGTCGCACGGCTGTCGAGCGAGCTCGTCGGTATCTCAATCGCCTGTCGCACGAGCAGATCGCTCGGGTCGGGCAGGGACGACCCGTCGTCGTCCGGGGCCGAGCGCCGTTCGAGACTCCTGCCGAAGGCTGACGCGATGTCCGAGGAGAGCGACGACGAACTTCCCGTGCGACCGCGGCGCGACCAACTCGAGGAACTCGAGCCGCACCAGCGGACGATCGAGCGGGTGGCCGACGTGTACTACCGGGCGTGTCGGTCGGTGGCGAAGACGATCCGGACCGTCAAGGAGCAGCTCGACGGGGACGACTGACGCGCCGGGTGGTCAGCTCTCGTACATCTCCATCACGACGTCGCGAATCGACGTCTCGGACGATGCCGGACCGCTGTTGAACGAGGGGGGGATGCGCCAGAGGACGCGCAGGCCCCACCATTGGAGGGGTTTCGCGTCGATCATCGGCCAGGGAACGTCGGGATGGACGACCCTGGAACCGGTCGGTTCACACGCGGACCCCGTCTCGATCTGATCGGCGTGAGGCCACTCGAGCCAGGCGACGACCGGGCCGCTGTGTGTGGAGACGGCCACAATGGTCGTCCGGTGGTGGAGTCGAGGGTCGACGAGCGCGACGGCCCGGCCGCTGCGTCGGCGGTCGACGTCGAACGTCAACGGTCGAGCGGAGCTCCGCGACACCTCGAGCGTCCCGCCGAGGTCGACCGGGCGGAAGCGAAATCCGTGGCTGGCCAGCGCGTCGTGGAGTTTGGCGGCCATCTGTCGCGTCCTCTCGGTGATCACCTCGGGACACGGACGGGAAGGATCGGAATCGGACGGCTCCTCGGCGGTCCGACCCGACCGCGGGACGAGCGCGAGCACGACGATCAGGTGCAACAGCGTGAGCCGAAGAGAACGAGTCACGGCCAGAGACGGGGCTGGTCGGGGAGCGTCGACAGTCGTTCGGGGCGAGTTCGTCGGTCGGACATCGTCAGCGCATCCAGTCTAGGCGACAGGTCGGCGCGTCGAAAGATTTTCGGGGTTCCGTCTCGGTGATTTGCAATTTTCACCCCCGCCTGCGCGTTGTTATGTCGGGAACGGAGGGTAGTCACCGGACACGGGAGACGAGTGATGGAACTGACGTATCTCGAGGTGGATCACGAACTCGACCAGTGGGGCCGTTTGACCGACGAGCAGCGAGAGACGTTCGTCGATCGGTTGCTCCCCTACTGGCTGTATCACGAGCACGCGCTGGAGGGGATTCCGCTGTCGCCGGAGGCGATCCGGCGGTCGCTGGAGGACAAACCCTGCCGGAACTACTGTGACGCGGAGGTCAAGCGATCGCTGCAACTGTTGGCCGAGACGATCCGCCAGGTCTATCGGCGGGCTCGGGACGCACCGGGTATCGACGCGCAGTGGGTTCGACAGCTCCACCGTCGGTTGCACGTCGGCGAGCAGCTCGACGACGAGGAGCGATCTCGTGATCGCGACACCTCACCGGGTGTCTACAACCTCGACATCGTGCCGTCCGACGCTCTCCCGGAGGCATTCGAGGAGTTCGCGGCCGACTACGACGACGAATTCGGAGCGGAGCATCCCG
>JBDGRG010000092.1:8173-10252 GCA_042218355.1 Bradymonadaceae bacterium | reverse complement strand
ATCCAGCTGTCCGTTGACGCGCTGACATCGACCAACAGTTCGACGGCGACCTCCCGCCGACCCGGCCGGATCCGGCGGTAGAGGCGATCCTCGGGGGCGGAGCCGGCCCGCCGGTCGCCGTAGGCCTCGACGTAGGCCCCGACGTCGACTTCGGGTCCGTCGGGCTGGCGGCGGAGGCGCTCGCGCCGCGGGCGCAACTGCTCGAAACAACGCCGGACCTCCCGGATCAGCCGCCCCCGTTCGCGGACCATCCGCTCGGCCCACCGGCCATCTGCCGGCTCGACGGGGGCGCTGCGGACGGTCACCCGGTCGGGCAGGTACTCGGCGCTGCGGTAGTCCCACTCCGGATAGCACAGCCCCTCGACGTCGCTCTCCTCGATCGACGCCGACGACCGGGGCGGGGGATCCTCGCTGGCCAGGACCTCGCGGGCGGGATCGTCGGTGCGGACCAGCCGCCCCTGCTGCATCTCGGCCAGCGACTCGGCCAGCTCGTCCGGGTCGACCTCGTCGTCGCGGTCGACGGGTCGGTTCAACCCCATCGGATCCTGGGCCGTCTCGTGGAGATCGTCCTGGGTGACGAACCAGCCGTCCGAACGCTCGTCCTGCCCCTCGTCCGCCTCCCGCACCCTGGGACGTCGATCGACCGTCTCCGTCCGGCGCTGCTCACCCTCGGCGTCGTCGCTCCCCCCTCCCGCCGAGTCGGCGTCGGGCGCGGCCGCCTCCCGCTCGATCCTCCCCCAGAGATCGACCGCCGGCACACCGCGATACGCCTCGCGATCGGCGATCCGACCGACCTGCTCCTCGGCCCACTCGCGCGACGCCTCGGGCGTCTCGGCTCGCGGAACGGCATCGGGGGGGTCGGCCGGCGCGGCCCTCGCGAGGTCGCGAAGGACCGATTCGACCCGGCGTTCGGGCGTCGACATCGCCTCGAGGTCGGGGCGGGCGGCGAGCGCCCGCCGGCGCTCCTCGCGCAAATCGTCCACCAACCCGGGAAACGCGTCTGCGATCGTCCGGTCGATCGCCGCCGCTTCGGCGAGTTCGAACAGCCGCCGGCTCGACGGATGCTCGCGGCTCGGGACGCAGCGGGCCGTTCCTCGGCGCACTCGCCAGGCCTGTTCGACAGCGTAGATCCGAAATCGAGCCACCTCCCGGCCCGTCGCCTTCCCCTCCGCTGGAAGCTCACGCGGCAGGCGCACCCGGACTCCATCGGTCGACGGGATGGGTCGCCGACGCACCAGAAAATCCGGCGTCCCCCGCAACCAGCGTTCGAGCCAACTCGGGGGGCGGGGGGGCTCGGCCACGACGATCCGGACGTCGAGACCGAGCGCCGCCTTCAGGAACAGGTCGAGCCGACGCCGGACGTCCTCCAGTTCGACGACCGCCTCCTCGACGTCCGCGGCGTGCCGCCGCCACATGCCGACGGCCGTTTCGGTCGCCACCTCCGCGGCGTCGATCAGAACGTCTTCGGGTTCGGACATCGACTCGCCTCGACGGACCGGAGCGGACGGACACCGCTCGAGCACCGGGCGGTGTGCGACTGCCGACGGCCCATGGGGGCCGGTAAAACAGGCGGACGCGAGGGGTGCATAGGAGGCAACCCGGCGATCAGATCGTCGCGGCGATCACGTCTCGGATGGCGTCCTGCATGTCGTGATCGTCGGTCAGCGGACCCATGATGCCGGCGATGCAGGCCCGGTCGCGGTCGACTCCCGCCTCGATGAGTCGACCGGTCGAGATCAGCAGTCGGGTGCTGGGCACTTCGACCAACCCCTGATCGCGCAGATTTCGCAGCCGATTCGCCAGCTCGACGAGCGAACTGGCCAGCCCGCGATCGACCCCGCTCTCCTCGGCGACGATCTTCGTCTCGACCTGCCGAGCCGGAAAGTCGAACGACAGCGAGACGAATCGCTGGCGCGTGCTCGGCTTCAGCTCCTTGAGGAGATTCTGATAACCGGGGTTGTACGAGACGACCAGTTGGAACCCGGGCGCCGCCTCGATCAGCTCCCCCGTCTTCTCGACGGGGAGGATGCGCCGGTCGTCGGTCAGCGGATGGATCAGGACGACCGTGTCCTGGCGGGC
>JBDGRG010000092.1:6248-8163 GCA_042218355.1 Bradymonadaceae bacterium | reverse complement strand
CGATCTCGTCGAGGTAGCAGATTGCCCCGTGGCGGACCGCCCGGGTCAGTGGGCCGTCGCGCCAGACCGTATCCCCCGACTGGACGAGGTATCGTCCGGTCAGGTCGGTCGCCGACAGATCGTCGTGGCAAGCGACGGTGACCAGGGGCCGTTCGAGCCTCCATGCCATGTGCTCGACGAACCGCGTCTTGCCGCAACCGGTCGGCCCCTTCAACAAAACCCCCAGCTGGCGTTCGTGGGCACTCTCGAAGACGGAGATTTCATCGCCCGTCTCAAGATAAAACGGTTCCTCGTCGAACGCCCGCAGCTCCCCTTCGGCAACCGAGCGCACGTCGGCGTCGCCGGTCGCATCGTCGTCCGCAATGGCCATCGTCGTGTCCGTCCGAAGACCGAAGCGTGAATCACCGACATCCGCGGAGTCTCGCGTGGCGTGGCCAGCGTCTCGGCCCGACGCGTCCGGCCCGCGAGTGCATCGTTCCGGGGGGGACCTACCCGTCGGCGGCGAGTTCGTCGGTGTCTGGGGTGGCCCCGCGGAAGAAGAAGTCCCAGATGGTCAGTCCGACGCCGATCGTGAAGAGCCCGCCGGTCGCCAGTAACATCTGGAAGTGGACCTGGATCTTCTGCTGGGCGTCCAGATACCCCATCCCGATAATCCGTTCGAGGTACACCTGGGCGAGCCCGGCCGCCGCGAAGGCCATCGTCATGCCGAACATCCCTGCGACCTGCAGCCAGAAGCCCCACAGCCCGATGGTGTCGTCCTCTCCCGGATCGTGGCCGCGGAAGTACGGAAAGGCGTAAGACATGATCGCCATCGTGATCATGACGTAGGCGCCGAAGAACGCCATGTGCCCGTGCATCGAGGTGATGTGCGTGCCGTGCGTCCAGCGATTGACCGACGGCCAGGTGTGCGCCAGCCCGAGAACCCCGGCACCGATCGCCGAAAAGACGGCGCTGCCGATCGTCCAGTGCATGGCCAGCCGGTTCGGATGAGCGAACCCCGACCGCCGCGTGGCGTAGTACGCGTAGACGGCCATCGCCAGAAACGCGAAGGGCTCGAGCGCACTGAAGACGCCGCCGATCGGCAGCCAGTAATCGGGGGTCCCGACCCAGTAATAGTGGTGAGCCGTCCCCAGAATGCCGGTCATGAACGTCAATCCGACGATGACGTACAGCCACTTCTCCATCACCTCGCGGTCCGCCCCCGACAGCCGGATCAACAGAAACGCCAGCAGCGACGCCTGGATCATCTCCCAGACGCCCTCGACCCACAGGTGGACGGTCCACCAACGGTAGAAGATCGTCACCGTGTAGTTCTCATAAGGAACCAGCGAGGGGAGGTACAGGACGGCCGTGCAGGTCAGACCGATCAGCAACACCATCTCCGTGCTCGTATAACGATCGGCCTCCAAGATGGTTCGCCCGACGTTGTACAGAAACGTGACCATCACGCCGGCGATACCGAGTTTGATAATGAACGGCTGTTCGAGGAATTTGTTGCCCGCCGTCCAGCCGAAGGCGTACCCGATCAGCGCGATCGTACCGAGCCCCGCAAAGGCGACCAGTTGGCCGATCGCGATCGTTTCGCTGTAAATCTCACGGCGCGACTCCTCGGGGACCAGATAATACGTCGCCCCCATGAAACCGGTGAGCACCCAGACGATCAGCAGATTCGTGTGCATCGCCTTCGTCTTGTCGAAGGCGAGCACCGACCGCAGAACATCCGGCCCCAGGTACTTGGCCGCCGAGAGCAGGCCGAAGACCATCTGGAGGCCGTACAGCAGTAGTGCGACGACGAAATACCAGTAGGCGATCTTCTGTGAGCGATATTTCACGGCGTCGCCACCTCGATCCTCACTTCAGAGTGGTCAGATACTCGACCAGAGCGTCGAGCTGTTTGTCGGAGAGCCGCTCGCCG
>JBDGRG010000092.1:0-6208 GCA_042218355.1 Bradymonadaceae bacterium | reverse complement strand
CCTCCGGAGGCATGGTTCTTTCCGGGGACGATGTACGCGTTCGGATCGACGATCGACTCCTCGATGTACTCGCGGGCCGTCGTCGCCGATCCCGAATAATCCGACTCCTGGATCGTCTCTTTGGCGCGTTTCGGGAGGCCGGCCAGCGACGGACCGACCTTTTTGACGCCCTTGGCCGTCGAGTGACAGGAGTTGCAGGCGATATCCGGGTCCTGAAACAGGGCGCGGCCGCGAGCGACCGGCCCCTGACCCGACGATGTCGCCTTCGAGGTCGTCGGCAGTCCGCCGCCGGTCACGCGAATCGGACGGGGCGGCCAGTTGTGAGTGTCGACCTTCGACACCCAGTTGAAGAACGCGATCAGCTGCCCGATCTCCTCGTCGCTGAGCCCCAGATCGGGCATCACTCTCCCGTAGTCGTCCGGTGCATAGAACTTCGATGGATTTTTCAGGAACTGTCGCAGGTAGGCGTCGCTGCGTTGCTTGGCGATGTTCGTCAGATCGGGGGCGTAGTACGCCCCTTCGCCATACATCGTGTGACAGTTGATGCAGTTGTACTCGTGCCACACCTCCATCCCCCGTTCGACCTTCGGCGTCAGGTTTTCGGAATTCGTCAGATCGTCGAAACGGGTATGGCTGTGGATCGTCAGAGCGATGAACGCCGCCGAACAGAGGCCCGTCGCGATCACGGAGAACAACCAGGTCTGACGCTTGGTCATCGTCAATCGCCAGTAGAAGTCCGAGTGACCGGGCCGAAGCGACTCGAGCCGACTCCAGTCGACTGGTCGATCGTGGTCAGACGGCCACCTGATTCCAGTACCGCACGACGATCCACAGCGAATAGACCATCGCGGCGACCATCAGCAGGAGGACGAGACCGGCCGCCGCCCGTTCAGCGACGGTCGGTTCGATCGGCTCGTCGATCTCGACCTGGGAGTCCTCGGTCGGATCGGACCGACCCTCCTCGGAATCGGCGGCGCCTGACATGGAACGCCTCCCGTCGATGAAACGATACTGGACCGGGCCGCTGAGCTCCCCTATGGGTTCATCCAATACAAGTTCGACCGTAGAGAGCTGGCGAGATCTTTCAAGCAATTCCGGTGGACGGTCTCCGAGTCGTCTCCCGCGGCCGGAGCCGCGCTCAAAATAAAACCGCAAAAAGACGATTCTATTTGACTCTCTCTCCGCCCTCGCTACCCTTGTCGTCGGCGAGGTTCCGGGCGCCGTCCTCGTCAGGCCGTCGCCGACGGAGACCCCCGGTCTCGTCCGAACATCTGACGTCGATCATGTCGACGGACGGAGCACGGAGCCCAGACTCGGGACCGACGAACGTGCGACGACACCCGAGCGATGTTCAGCGACCGACGCGGAGGGAAACCCATGTCCGATCTCGACGACGACGTGCGACGCTTCGACCAGTTCGACGGCCCCGGACAGACGTGGTCGTACTGCGACCTGCGCGCGGTCGAGCGCTCCGGACTCGGATCGGTCGAGCGGCTCCCCTATTCGATCCGGATTCTGCTCGAGGGCTGCCTGCGCCATCTCGACGGCGAGACCGTCACCGCACGACACGTCGAGGCGCTGGCCGGTTTCGAGGACGAGGACATCGGCGAACGGGCGATCCCCTTCCAGCCGGGCCGGATCGTCCTCCAGGATTTCACGGGCGTCCCGGCGATCGTCGATCTCGCCGCGCTGCGATCGGCGATGGACCGGTGGGGGGAGGATCCGTCGAGAGTCAATCCGCAGATCCGCGCCGATCTGGTCGTCGACCACTCCGTCCAGGTCGACTCCTACGGGGGGCCGGAGTCGCTTCGCATCAACACCGAAAAGGAGTTCGAGCGCAACCGCGAGCGCTACCAGTTTCTCAAGTGGGGCCGACAGGCCTTCGACAACTTCACCGTCGTCCCGCCCGAGACCGGCATCGTCCACCAGGTCAACCTCGAGTATTTCGCCTCCGGGGCGATGCGCGAGGAGCGAGCCGGCCGGCAGCTGGCCTACCCCGATTCACTGCTGGGAACCGACTCCCACACGACGATGATCAACGGCCTGGGCGTCCTCGGGTGGGGAGTCGGGGGGATCGAGGCCGAGGCGTGCATGCTGGGCGAACCGATGTCGATGCTCGTCCCCGAGGTCGTCGGCTTCGAACTGGACGGCACGCTGCCCGAGGGGGCGACGGCGACCGACCTGGTCCTGACGGTCACTCAGATGCTCCGGGACCACGGCGTCGTCGGGAAGTTCGTCGAGTTCCACGGTCCGGGGCTCGATCAGCTCTCGGTCGCCGACCGAGCGACGATCGCGAACATGTCCCCCGAGTACGGGGCGACCGCCGGCTACTTCCCGGTCGACGAGAAGACGCTCGAGTACCTTTATCTGACCGGCCGCTCGCAGGAGCAGGTCGACTTCGTCGAATCGTACTTCCGGGCGAACGACCTGTGGCGAGACGACTCGCAGGAGATCGACTACACCGAGTCGCTGTCGCTCGATCTGAACGAGATCCAGCCCTCGCTGGCGGGCCCGAAGAACCCCCACGAGCGGGTCGTCCTGGGCGAGATGCAGGGGGACTTCCAGCTCCACCTCGAGAAGACGTTCGAACGCGAGGCCGACCCGGAGGGCGTGCCCGTCGAGATGGAGGGCGAGTCGTTCGAATTGAACCACGGCGACATCGCCATCGCGGCGATCACCTCGTGCACGAACACCTCCAATCCCGCAGTGATGGTCGGGGCGGGCCTGATCGCGAGAAGGGCGCGCGAGCTCGGCCTCGAGGCGAAACCCTGGGTGAAGTCCTCGCTCGCCCCGGGATCGCGGGTGGTCACCGAGTATCTCGACGAGGCCGGGTTGACCGAGGACCTCGAGGCGGTCGGCTTCTACAACGTCGGCTACGGCTGTACGACGTGCATCGGCAACTCCGGCCCACTCCCCGACCCGATCGTCGATGCGATCGACGAGGGGGACCTGGTGGCGGCCTCGATCCTGTCGGGCAACCGCAACTTCGAGGGCCGCGTCAGCCCCCACACGCTGGCCAACTACCTCGCCTCCCCCCCGCTGGTCGTCGCCTACGCGCTGGCCGGGACGGTCGACATCGACCTCTACGACGACCCGATCGGCACCGACGAAGACGGCGACGAGGTATATCTGGAGGATCTCTGGCCCTCGAACGCCGAGATCCACGAGGTCGTCACCGACTGCGTCGACCGCGACCAGTACCTCGAGAAGTACGCCGAGGTCGAGGAGGGAACCGAGCAGTGGCGGGCACTCGAGGCGGGCGGCGACGACCTCTACGACTGGGGCGACTCGACGTACATCCAGGAACCGCCGTTCTTCGTCGGTCTGGACCGGAAAACGCCGGCGATCGAACCGATCGAGGGAGCGCGAGCGCTGGTCAAGTGCGGGGATCAGACGACGACCGACCACATCAGCCCCGCGGGGCGCATCGAGCCCGACAGTCCGGCCGGCCGGTATCTGCAGGAACACGGCGTCGAGCCGGCGGACTTCAACAGCTACGGCTCGCGGCGGGGCAACGACCAGGTGATGACGCGCGGGACGTTCGCGAACATCCGGTTCGACAACGAGCTGGCGCCCTCGAAGGTCGGCGGATACACGACGTATTTCGGTCCCGACGAGACGCCCGACGGTCCCTTTCCGGATCTGACGTACGAGTCCCCGATCGACCCGGAGCAGGGCGAGGTCTGTCGGATCTACGACGCGGCGGTGAAGTATCGGAAGCACGGCATCCCGCTGGTCGTCCTGGGGGGCGAGGACTACGGGATGGGATCGAGCCGAGACTGGGCGGCGAAGGGGACCGACCTGCTGGGCGTGGAGGTCGTCGTCGCGACCAGCTACGAGCGAATCCACCGGTCGAATCTGATCGGGATGGGCGTACTGCCCCTCCAGTTTCGCGAGGGCGAGGATGCCGACTCGCTGGGGCTGCTCGGGCGGGAGGTGTTCGATGTCGCGGTCGACGAGACACTCACCCCCGGGGAGTCGGTCTCGATCGAGGCGACCGACCCGGAGACGGGCGAGACGACCGCTTTCGAGGCGATCAACCGGATCGATACCGCGTCCGAACTCGAGTACTACCGACACGGCGGGATTCTGCAGATGGTCCTGCGATCGTACTGAGTCGAGCTCCGGTGCAATCGCCGCGGGCTATCGAGCCCATCCGCCGCAACTCGCCGACCGTCCACAGTCGTGAAACGGATCCTGCAATGCGGAGTCACATCCGGTGTCTCCCGGTCCTCTCGTGTCAGCGGCGGCACATCGAACGTGCGCTCCGAAGCCGGGGCTGCATCCGTCCGGCCGACGAACATTCGACGCAACGGTCGGCGCCGAATCGACGATCATAGACATGGAGGGGGTTGTCTCGGCGTCCGGCCGTTCGCGGTTGAAGCGGCTCGACCCATCAGGGGCGGGGGACGCCGCCACCCGCAGTCGGGTGAAATCGGCTGCGCGGACCCTCTTGGCCGGCACCGGCCGGGCGGCGCGCACACGGGCGCGCCGGGGGGTAACATGTGGAGACGTGCATCTGAGTTCGAGGTGGAAGAAGCGTTTCGGACCGCAGTGCCGGGACGACCGGCGGTCCGGAACTGGAAAGACGTGTAGCCGAGGACTCCAACTGCGCACGAATGCTAGACGTCGAGACCGCGGGCTCGTCGGCCCTCGACGATTCGCCGACCGCATGTCTATCGAGGAGTTGCGAGCCCGAACGACTCTCGACCACCCGACTTCAGCACGACGCTCTAACTCGACCACTCGACACACACGGCGAAACCGCGATGCCCCTCGTCAGCCGTACGTTCATCAAGACCGGACTGGTCTGTTTCGTCCTGGCGCTGCTGCTCGGCGGGGTCCAGTGGCTCGACTACCTGGGCTGGGACGTCGGCTGGTTCGCGGGCGGACCGGCGCACGTCCACCTGTTCGTCTACGGGTGGGTCACGGAGATGATCATCGGCGTCGCGATCTGGCTGTTTCCCGTCGCCGATCGCGACCGTCCGCGCGGCCGTCCCTGGCTGAACTGGACCGCGTACGCCGGCATCAACCTGGGCCTTCTGTTGCGAGTGGTCTCGGAGCCGATGGCCACGGGAACCGCGGCGGCCGCGATGTGGAACTGGATGCTGCTGGGGTCGGCGATCGCCCAGTGGATCGGAGGCGTCGCCTTCGTGGCGACCATCTGGCCGAGGGTGTCCGAGCGATGAGTGCGGTCAACGTTGCCAGCGCATCTTGCGCTGGTGGGATGCGACCCGCACCGCGCTGGAAGCGCGGTCAACATTGCCAGCGCATCTTGCGCTGGTGGGATGCGACCCGCACCGCGCTGAAAGCGCGGTCAACGTTGCCAGCGCATCTTGCGCTGGTGGGATGCGACCCGCTCCGCGCTGGAAGCGCGGTCAACATTGCCAGCGCATCTTGCGCTGGTGGGATGCGACCCGCACCGCGCTGAAAGCGCGGTCAACGTTGCCAGCGCATCTTGCGCTGGTGGGATGCGACCCGCTCCGCGCTGGAAGCGCGGTCAACGTTGCCAGCGCATCTTGCGCTGGCTTTTCGAGGAGGTGTCCCAGACATGCCCCGACTGAGCAAATGGACCATCCGCGCCGCCCTGGTGCACTTCGTGCTCGGCATCACCGTCGGCGCATGGATGCTCGCCGCCAAGGCGGGATTCGACGAGCCCTCGGCGTTGGGACACCGACCGGTTCACATCCACTTCATGCTCTTCGGCTGGCTCGTCCAGCTCGTCTTCGGCGTCGGCTACTGGATTCTGCCGACGTTCGGCGAGCAGCGCGGCACCACGCGGCTGGCCGCGGCGGCGTTCGTCGCGCTCAACGTCGGGGTGATTCTCGGGACGGCCGCCCCCTGGGTGCCCGTCCTCGGAGCGACGGGTTGGCTGCTGGAGGTCTCCGCCGCGGCACTGTTTGCCGTTCACGTCTGGCCTCGCGTCAAGGCCTTCGGTGCCTCGTGACCAAACACCACGGCCATGGGATCACCAGCGAACCTCTACGAGTTCATCGTCGTGATACACGTCCTCTCGGCGGTGATCTGGGTGGGCGGACTGCTGTTCATCCCGCTGGTGGTGGTCCCGGCGTCGCGAACCCTCCCCGAGCCGCAGCGACCTCGGCAGCTCGCCGAGGTCGGCCGGCGGTTCCGGCACGTCGGCTGGTCCGCCGTCACGCTGTCGCTGGCGACCGGGGCGTACATGCTCGCCCACTGGGGAGCGACCTGG
>JBDGRG010000091.1:12909-20617 GCA_042218355.1 Bradymonadaceae bacterium | reverse complement strand
ACCGCACCTCCACCCCGCTGGTCCAGCCCGTCGACGCCGGCGGCCACCCCGGACACCCGGTAATCCTGGGGGGCGGGAAGCTCAGCAGGCTGCGCGACCTCCGCCGCGAACCCGAGGGGTTGCGCTCGCTCGTCCGTTCGCTCCGTCCCGAGGGAACGCTGATCCCCGTCGAGGGCCTTCCACGGTGGGATCTGAACGACCCCGACGACTATCGGCGCGCTCTGAGGAAGGCCCGCCGCGGGCCGCTATCGTGACGCCTCGTACAGGGTCACGCGCCACAACCAGGTGGTGACGTCGTAGAAGGGCTCGAATCCGCACTCGCGGATGGTCTCGTCGATCCCCTCGTGGATGTAGAGGCGAAAATCCATCCCCTTCAGCCGACAGTAGACGTCGGCGAGTTTCTCGATCGACTTCGAGAACAGATTCTCCCGTGGATACACCACGCCGTAGTACTCGTCGGCCAGGTCGGTCGTCACCTCGACCAGCCGCTCCATGTGCGGGTAACAGCAGATCGCACGGTCGAGGGTGACGACGTCGAACGAGTCGAGATCGTCGGCCATCTCGCAGACGTCGCCCTCCCGGCAGGTCAACCATTCGGCGAGGGCACGACGCCCGGCCTCCGCCCGCGCGACCTCCAGGTAGGGAGCCGACGCCTCGACGAGCGTCGCCT
Source organism: Bradymonadaceae bacterium (assembly GCA_042218355.1). Classification (GTDB taxonomy): domain Bacteria; phylum Myxococcota_A; class Bradymonadia; order Bradymonadales; family Bradymonadaceae; genus CAJXPB01. The sequence goes on along the minus strand of JBDGRG010000091.1, from coordinate 19,947 downwards.
CGGCGATACCCTCGTCGGACAGTTCGAAGGGAATTGTCCCGACGCCGCCCCCGATATCGAGCAGGCGTCGCCCCTCCAGCGCGAGGCTCCGCAATCCACCGACGAGCAACTCCGCGGAACTCTTCGAGAGCCCGTCCCGTCGGTAGTCGCACAGCTCCTCCTCCGCCTTCGTCCAGTCGAACAGCTCGCCGGCATCGGCGCAATGCCCGCAACAGTTCATGGCTTCCCCGTCGGCAGTATCATCGAGGGCAGCGACCATTCGACGGGCGAGGTAACGAGTCGCCCCATGGTCTGCAATCCTCCGCCGCCGCGGCCGCCGTCTCGACGCCCCTCCCGGTCCGTGCGGGAGTCGGATGGACTTGTCTCGATCGGCGCCGATCACTAGCGTCGCCCACGGTGAGCGCCCGTAGCTCAGTCAGGACAGAGCAGCGGCCTTCTAAGCCGTCGGTCGCAGGTTCGAATCCTGCCGGGCGCGCTTCAAAACAGACGTCGGGAAGGAAGCGAGAGGCGCGACGGTTGGACGGCGGTGCGAGGGGGTCAGTGCGTTCCGGGGGGTCGCGAGATACCGAGGTATCAGGGTATACGGGGGCGTTGGGCGGGTCTGCGGTGGTTGACACTCGCGCGGCTGCGACTTAGTTGTCAGTGCTCGTCGATCGGGGGCTCCGGCCCCGGTCGGAGGTGCGACCCGACCGACGAGCTCGTCGCGTTGCGGTGGGTGTAGCTCAGCTGGTTAGAGCGCAGGTTTGTGGTACCTGAGGGCGGGGGTTCGAATCCCCTCACCCACCCTGGATCGCCTCCAGCGCCCGTAGCTCAGCCCGGACAGAGCAGCGGACTTCGAATCCGTCAGTCGCAGGTTCGAATCCTGCCGGGCGTACTCGGCCCCAGGAGTGCGCGAGGGGCGACGCCAGCGGGCATGTCGCTCACCGAGCCCGGACTCGCCGCGGGGCCCGACGGACATCCATTCCGGACCGGGCCACGAGAGGTGTCACGCAGCAGGGCCAGTAGCTCAGCCTGGTAGAGCAACGGATTCTTAATCCGTGGGTCGGAGGTTCGAATCCTCCCTGGCTCACTTCAGAGGGGATGGGGGATTGGCAGAAGGGGATGGGGAACGTCGAGGCGACACGATCGGCTTGCGCGTGCGACGCTCGCGGGTGCATCGGCGTCGATGCCGACGCAGTCGAACAGACTCGGTCGTCGCCACCGCCGGCTCGACGGACTCCCGATTCCCTGCCCCAGTTCTCGATCCCCGACGCGTCAGGTAGCCGATACGGGTCGCGGGGCGACATCGCCCCCGTTCCCCTCTTCCCCATCCCCTATCCCCAGCTCCCAGGAGTTTTATGTCCCACGAGGTCGAAGAGGTCGACGAAGTCACCCGCCGTGCTCGCGTCACCGTGCCCGAAGACGAGTTCGAGGCACGCATGGATGCGCACCTCGAGGAACTGGCGGACGATGTCGACATGCCGGGGTTCCGGGACGGAAACGTCCCGACGTCTCTGCTCCGCAAGCGGTTCGGCGACCAGGTCGAGGGCCAGATCGTCGAGGGCTTTCTGCGCGAGCGGCTCGACGAGATTCTGGCGGACTACGCCGACCGTCTGTTGTACGTCGGCGATCCGACCATCACCGAAGCCCCGGAGGGAGACGCAGCCCTCGAGATCGAGCTGGAGTTCGAACTGCGTCCGGAGCTCGACCCGGTCGGGTATCTGGGCGTGGCCGTCGAGAAGCCCCAGCCGGAGGTCGACAGCGAGGAGGTCGACGAACAGATCGAGAACCTCCGGGAGGAGCACGCGACGCTCGAGCCGATCCCGTTCCGCAACAACATCGAGGAGGGGGACGTCGTCACCTTCGACTTCGAGCCGGCCGAGGATCGCGAGGAGCTGTCGGACTTTCAGGGCGAGGACGTCCAGGTCGAGATCGGCGGGGATCCGCTGATCCCGGAGTTCACCGAGGCGCTGACCGGCGCGGAGTTCGACTCGACGCTGACGGTCGAAGTCACCCCGGACGAATCGTTTCCCGACGAGGAGCTGCGCGGCGAGAGTTTCGACGTCACGCTCGACGTCAAATCGGTCAAGTCCAAACAGTTGCCGGAACCGAACGACGCGTTCGCGAAGGACACCGGCGAGGCGGAGACGATGCTCGAGCTGCGCTCGCAGATCCGCGACGAACTGGAGGAGTACCAAGAGGACCGCGCCAAACACGCGGCCGAGGCGGAGTTGATCGACGCCCTGCTCGAGCAGCAGGACGTCCCGCTGCCGCCGCAGTTCTTCGGCGACCAGCTCGAACAGGAGCTCGAACAGCGCCAGCAGCGCTTCGAGCAGCAGGGGATCACACTGGAAGAAGCGGGCATCGAACCGGACGAGTTTCGCGAGCGCGTCGAGGAGGAGCTCGAACGCGACCTCAAGCAGGAGTTTCTGCTTCTGGCGATTGCCGAGAAGGAGGGATTGGAGGTCGAGGACGACGATCTCGATGCCTTCTTCGAGCACCAGGCCCAGCACGACCGCCGGCTGACCGCCGAGCAGCTCCGCCAGTACGCCGAACAGGACGAACAGCGGATGCAGAGCATCCGCCTGCAGGCGCTACTCCAGAAGACCAGGGACTACCTGCTGGCGGAGGCGGAGTTCCTCGAGCCGGAGGACGAGGAGGACGACGAGGCGGCCGAACCGACCGGCGACGCCGGTGCCGAGGACGAGACGACCTCCGACGACGAGACCACGGAGTCCGACGAGGACTGACACGACTCGACCACGACCGCTCGAACTGAATCCAAGGGAGTCCGCACCATGGCCGTCATCCCCCAGGTAATCGAGGAGACGCACCGCGGCGAGCGGGGCTGGGACATCTTCAGCCGCCTGCTCAAAGAGCGAATCATCTTCGTCGGAACCCCGATCAACGACCAGGTCGCGAACACGATCATCGCGCAGCTGCTGTTTCTGGAGAGTGAAGATCCCGAGAAGGAGATCTTCATGTACGTCAACTCGCCGGGCGGCAGCGTGACGTCGGGGCTGGCGGTGTACGACACCATGCAGTACGTCGAAGCTCCGATCACGACGATCTGCATGGGCCAGGCCGCCTCGATGGGCGCGGTCCTGCTGGCCGCGGGCAGCGAAGGCCGCCGCCTGTGCCTCCCCAATGCACGGGTCCTGATCCATCAACCCGCCACCGGCGGCGTCAGCGGCCAGGCCACCGACATCGACATCCAGGCCCAGGAGATCCTCGATCTGCGCGAGCGCATCAATCGCATTCTGGCGCACCACACGGGCCAGGACATCGAACGCATCAAAGAGGATACCGACCGCGACTACTTCATGAGCGCCGACGAGGCGCTGGAGTACGGGTTGGTCGACGAGATCATCGAGCATCCCCCCTCGACCACCGAGTGACGACCGGTCCCGTCTCGACCGACCGGCGGTCGAGACGGAATGTTCGGCACCGCGCCGTCTTTTTAGGGGGTGGATGCGGGCTCGGCCCGGCCCGGAGAGGCGGGGCCGAGGGGTCGACGACCAACCGTCCCGTCGACCGCGCACGGGCGGCACTCATCTCGGACGATCCTTCGCAGTTCCAGGAGGAGACACGATGACATCGACGGGCGACGACGGCGGAGGGGGACACTCGAATCTCTGCTGTTCATTCTGCGGGAAGAGCCAGCAAGAGGTCCAGAAGCTGATCGCCGGGCCGACCGTCTACATCTGCAACGAATGCATCGGCCTGTGCAGCGACATCATCGACCAGGAACTGGATCGGGAGACGGGTGACGAGGACGACTTCGACGTCCCGAGCCCCGAGGAGATCAAGTCGTTCCTGGACCAGTACGTCATCTCGCAGAGCCAGGCCAAAAAGGTCCTCTCGGTCGCCGTCCACAACCACTACAAGCGCGTCGAGAGCGACACCGAGGACGACGACGTCGAACTCGAGAAGTCGAACATCCTTCTGATCGGGCCGACCGGCGTCGGCAAGACGCTCCTCGCTCAGACGCTGGCCCGGGGGCTGGACGTCCCGTTTACCATCGCGGACGCGACCAGTCTGACCGAGGCGGGATACGTCGGGGAGGACGTCGAAAACATCATCGTCAATCTGCTGCAGGCCGCCGACGGCGACGTCGAGCGCGCCAGCCGGGGCATCATCTACATCGACGAGATCGACAAGGTCGCCCGCAAGGGAGAGAATCCGTCGATCACCCGCGACGTCTCCGGCGAAGGCGTCCAGCAGGCCCTGCTGAAGATCCTGGAGGGGACGGTCGCCGCCGTCCCTCCCAAGGGCGGGCGAAAACATCCCCAGCAGGATTTCATCCAGATCGACACCACGAACATCCTGTTCATCTGCGGCGGAGCGTTCAACGGGCTCGAGGAGGTCGTCCGCCAGCGCGTGGGCGACCAGTCGATGGGATTCGAGGCCGACGTCAGCGACGACGGCGAGATGTCCTCGGCGGAACTGTTCGAAAAACTTCAACCCGAGGATCTGATGCGGTACGGTCTGATCCCGGAATTCGTCGGTCGCATCCCGGTCCAGGCCGCGCTCCAGGAGCTGGACGAGGACGCGTTGGTCCGGATTCTGACCGAACCGAAGAACGCGCTGGTCCGTCAGTATCAGAAGCTCTTCAAGATCGACGGCATCGATCTTCAGTTCGACGAGGCGGCGTTGCGGGCGATCTCCCGGGCGGCACTGGAGCACGACACCGGCGCACGGGGGCTTCGGACGATCCTCGAGCGGGTCATGATGGATCTGATGTACGAGATGCCCCACCGCTCGGAGATCGACGAGCTGCGCATCACCGAAGAGATGGTCGAGAGTGCCGGCGGAGCGTCGATCGCCGCCGACCGCGTGCTCGCCGAATCGGCCTGATTCGACTGCTCGGAATGCGCCCGACGGCGGGTTCCGCGATCGTCGACATCCACCCACGAGAGGAGTTCTCACCGCGATGACCCACGGAGACGACGCCGGCGGCGACGGGCAGCACCAGGCACGCACCCTTCCACTGCTTCCCCTGCGAAACATCGTCGTCTTTCCCGACATGGTCGTGCCCCTGTTCGTGGGTCGGGACAAGAGCATCAGCGCGCTGGAAGAGGCGATGGATGCCGACCAGCGTCTGGTGCTGGCTGCCCAGACCAGCGACGACATCGACGACCCGTCCGTCGACGATCTCTACGACATCGCCACGGTCGGGGACGTCGTGCAACTCCTCCGGCTGCCGGACGGCACGGTCAAGGTCCTGGTGAAGGGAATGCGACGGGTCGAACTGACCGGCCACGACGAGTCGGCCGGACATTTTCGCGTCGACGCCCGCCCCGTCGACGTCCCGACGGTCGACCCCGAGGAGGTCGCCGAGGAGATCGAGGCGCTGTGCGAATCGTTCGAGAAGTACGTCGATCTGCACAGCAAGATCCCCCGCGACGTCGTCGCCGAAATCGAACAGATCGACGATCCGAGCGAACTGGCAGACACGATCAGCGCCCAGCTGTCGCTCGACCTCGAACAGAAACAGTCGCTGCTGGAGACGTTCGATCCGACCGATCGGATCGAGCAGCTGCAGTCCCTGCTGGAGGCGGAGATCGAGGAGGAGGCCGAGCGGAAGATCCGCTCGCGGGTCAAGGAGAAGATGGAGCAGAACCGCGAGGACGGGGGAGATGCGGATTCACAGATCCACCAGCAGATGCAGGACCGCCAGAGCGCCTTCGCCGACGAGCTGGCGGAGCTGGAGGAGCGGATCGCCGAGAAGGAGATGCCCGAGGAGGCGACCGAGCGGCTCGAGGACGAGCTGCAGAAGCTGAAGATGATGAGTCCGATGAGTGCCGAGGCGACGGTCGTCCGCAACTACATCGACCGCGTCCTCGAGCTGCCGTGGTTCGAGATGACCGACGACCGCCTCGACCTCGACGCGGCCGAGCAGACGCTCGAGGACGACCACTACGGGCTCGACGAGCCGAAATCGCGCATTCTCGAGTACCTGGCCGTCCGCGCCCTCTCCGACGCCCCCTCCGGGACCATCCTCTGCTTCGTCGGCCCGCCGGGCGTGGGCAAGACCTCACTGGGGAAATCGATCGCGCGGGCGACCAATCGCGAATTCGTCCGCCTCTCGCTGGGGGGCGTGCGCGACGAGGCCGAGATCCGGGGTCACCGTCGGACCTACATCGGGTCGATGCCCGGCAAGATCATCCAGTCGATCGAGAAGGCGGGCAGCAGCAATCCGGTCTTTCTGCTCGACGAGATCGACAAGATGTCCTCGGATTTCCGGGGCGATCCCTCCAGCGCGATGCTCGAGGTGCTCGATCCCGAGCAGAACGAGGTCTTCAAGGACCACTACCTCGACCTCGAGTACGACCTCTCGAACGTGATGTTCATCTGCACCGCGAACCACCTCCAGCCGATCCCCGCCCCACTGCAGGATCGGATGGAGATCATCGAGATACCGGGGTACACCAGCTACGAGAAGCTCCAGATCGCCCAGAACTACCTGGTCCCGCGTCGGATCGACGAGACGGGGCTGGCGGACATCGACGTCCACTTTACCTCGAGCGCCCTCGAGCGGATCGCCGAGGAGTACACCCGGGAGGCGGGGGTGCGAAACCTCGAGCGGGAGATCGGATCGATCTGCCGAAAGGTCGCCCGGGACGTGATCGACGGGACGGAGATCGGCGACGAGGACGCGTCGTACACGATTCGCGCGCGCACGGTTCCGACGTACCTCGGCCCGCCGGACTACCAGGGCGAGCAGATCGACGAGAACGACGAGATCGGCCGGACGAACGGGATCGCCTGGACCCGCCACGGCGGAGTGATGCTGACCAACGAGGTCACCGCGATGCCGGGCAGCGGCGAGTTGACCATCACGGGGAAACTCGGCGAAGTGATGGAGGAATCCGCTCAGGCGGCGATCAGCTACGTCCGTACGCGGGCGAGGAATCTGGGACTGGCGGCGGACTTCCACCAGAAGATCGACCTGCACATCCACTTTCCCGAGGGTGCCCTGCCCAAGGACGGGCCGTCGGCCGGGATCACGGTCGCGACCAGCATCGTCAGCGTCCTGACGCAGACGCCCGTCGATCG
>JBDGRG010000091.1:2962-12899 GCA_042218355.1 Bradymonadaceae bacterium | reverse complement strand
ATCACGCTCCGGGGACGTGTTTTGAAGATCGGCGGCCTGAAGGAGAAGCTGGTCGCCGCCCACCGCGCCGGCGTGGAGTCCGTGCTCATCCCGGAGGCCAACGAGAAGGATCTGGAGAAGGTTCCCGGTCGCGTGCGCCGCTCCCTCGAGATCGTCCCGGTCGAACACATGGACGACGTGCTGGTGAACGCACTCGCGCTGGAGGACCGCGAGACGTTCGCCGAGCAGCTGCGCAAACCGTCGCTGCCCCCGGAGGTCCTCCGCGGCGACGTCGACGGCGAGGCGGAGGACGAGGAGGGACTCGACCAGACGACCAGTCCCAGCGCCGGTCGCAAGCTGCACTGACCCGGGCGCCGGACGGAACCACCGGCGGCGCGCCGTGGCGTTCGCCCGCTCAGACCTGGAAGCTCTGGCTACACTTCGTTCCGCGTGCTCTGGAGCGTTCATCCCACGGGGGTGGATGACACCCTCGATCGAGCAGTCGTGAGCGCACCAAAAACGCGGTTGACGACCCGACCCGACGTCCATACATTGCCGCGTCCCTCGCGTGGGGCGCCTGGTCTGGGCGCATAGCTCAGCGGGAGAGCGACTGCCTTACAAGCAGTAGGTCCCTGGTTCAAACCCAGGTGCGCCCATCGACGCAAGGGGTGGTAGTTCAGTTGGTTTAGAACGCCGGCTTGTCACGCCGGAGGCCGCGGGTTCGAGTCCCGTCCACCCCGCTCGGCTACTTCGACAACCAATCCGTCCGCACCGTGCCCGTTCACCGGGCGATCCACCACCGGTGTCTCCGGCGGTTCAAACCGCCGGCTGATCGTTCACCGTACCACCGGCGGCCCTGAAGGACCGCCGACCGGTGCCCCCTTCGCCGTCCCTCCTGCATGTTTGTCCCTCGGAGGTCCGGCCTCTCGATGTGCGGCTCCGCCTGCCGACAATCGTTCGAGCCCGAATCCCACCGTCTCCGATCAGACCCGATCACTCGTAAACGCACACGGCGTTCGTCGGCGAATTGACAGGTTTCCGCGCAGTCGCGTATGATGCGCATGCTACTGGTCGGGAATTGGTTCGACGAGGATGGCGGATGATGGGTAACGAGCGCAGAACGATCGGCGTGCTTGTCGCAGTCGCCTCGCTGTTGTTCGCCGCGGGCAGCTGTGCCCAACGGGGCGACGAAACGGTGTATCTCCGCTTCTTCAACGCCTACGCGGGGAGCGGGGAGATGAGCATCTTCGGGCCCAGCTCACGGGCCGCCAGCGGCCTGGCGTTCGGGGAACGGAGTCAGAGCTTCACGCCGATCGATCGAAACTTCGGGACGAGCTTCGAGATCGTGATGACGGGGGCGTCCGAGTCGTTCCAGACCGACCTGCCGCTGTACGAGATGTACCCCCAGGAATCGGCGACCGTCCTCTTCAAACGGCGCTCCGACCAGGCCTCGCTGGCCGATCCACGAGTCTACCGCCACATCCGGACGGGCTATAACAAGAGCGCCGGCCGTTGCCGACTCGTCCTCGACAACGCCCTGTCGGTCAAGAACGGCCACCTCGGTCAGTTCAATTTCTTCCAGAAGGCCAAGATCAAACCCGCGTGCACCGGATACGTCCCCCGGATCGGGAGTTACCGCGAAAGCAACAAGGAGTTCGGTCGACCGGGCCTGATCACGGCGGTCGAAAAGCGTCCCTGGTTCTATTTCGGGCGCGCCGAGAAGGGTGAGATCGTCGACGTCAAGAATCGCGACGAGTGTCCGATGCCCTCTGGCCCGGCGCTGTCGAAAGCGAACAACGAGAACTTCGCCACGTCCGACAAACAGAAGCGCGGACGAGCCGTCGCCGGCAAGCGGACGCTGAAGTTCGTCTGGGCGGGGATCGACAATCTGGGATCGGCGAAACTCGACTTCCAGAACGAGTCGATCGTCACCTATCCGCCGACCCGCCAGTACATGAAGTGCATCGGCTGGGACCCGCGCGAGTCCAAGAAGGAGAACCTCGAGAACCTCCGCCAGCAACAGGGCAACCAGATCGCCCAGTGTCGGCGCGTGGAGGTCAACGAAGTCCCCTCCTTCGGCCCCGAGAGCACCGGCGGCGGAGGCGGCAGTCAAAACTTCTTCGCCTTCCCCGCCGGGATCGGTGCCGGGCTGGGCGGCAACACCTGCGGCTTCAAGTACCAGCTCGAGTCCGACTTCTTCAGCATTCACAACCCGCCGAGCGGAGCCATCAAGGGGACCATCCAGTACGCGCCGAGCCAGTACTACTTCTGGGTGCTCTACGGCCGTCCGGTGAACCCCAAGGTCACGCAGTGGGGCGTCCGGACGAATCCGTCGGGCGGAGGGGGCTTCAAGAAACCCGGCCCCTATCCGTGAGCCCGAACGGACGTCGAATCGGCCAACTCCGGTCGCGCCGCTCCTCGACGCGCCTCCTGCGGCCCGGCCGCGGGATCTGATCGGACACCGTCGAACTCGTCGCCGCCGGCTGCGAGCATCGTCGACCGCGCGTCATGCGGGTCGATTCTTCAATCATCGGGGCGGTGGCCTCCCGGTCTCCGCCGATGTCGGTGGGCTGGCAACCCACCGCACCGTGATGTCGGATGCCTCGGACAATGTCTCAATCCGCTTCCAGTGCCCTGAGCCGACCGTCCGCTCGGAACTGAAAGCTCTGGCCACGCTTCTCTCACCGCACGTCGGAGCGTTCATCCCACGGAGCTGGATCCCACCCCTGCTGCTCGCCCCTCTCTCCCTCGGGATGCTCGCCGGCTGCCAGTTCGGCGGCGAGGGCGAAGCCGGAGGCGCCATCCGGCCCCTCCAACCCCTGGTCTACACCGAGTCGAAGCAAGCCTCCCCGAAGGCAGCCGCCGCGCGCGACCGCCGTCTGATGCGGACGCTCGTCGGGTCGGCTGCCGATGCGAACCACTGGGGGAGACTCGACCGCGAGCACGTCGGCCAGCCGGCCGAGAACGCCGCACGACTCGGTCGCCTGCTCTTCCGTGGCATGATCGAGGGGGATGCCGCTGCCTGGGACCGTGCGTTCGTCTCCGCCCGGCGCTACCGGTCACTCGTCGGGGTCGACGCCGACCGAGCCCGCGCCTTCGTTTCTGAGCTTCAGGGGGACTCCGCCACCGCCCGTCGGGCCTTTCGACGCGCCCCTCCCGCCCGCACGCCAGCCGGCGGCGTGGGGGACCTGTTCAAACTCGTCGACCTCCGTCTGGGCGACCCGAAGACGATCGGCGGCGCCGACCCCGACTCCCCGGACGAGGTCCGTCAGTACTGGCACAACGAACTGCGGCTGACGACGACCCGGGACCAGGTCCAGTTCCGCGTGCGGATCCCGAAGATCGTACGCATTCGACGACCGTCGGCCGACTCCGACGATGCCGAGGGTCTGGCGATCGCCTCGAAGCTGTCGCTCGGGAGCAGGCTGGCGACCTATCTTCGCGCGGGCCTGCATCTCAAACCCGAGTTACTCGGAGCGTCGGAGTACCCCTACCCGCTTCGCGAGGGCAATTTCTGGCGATATCGACGACGCGTATCATCGACCGACGGCACCGAGACGCAGCTCGACCTGCGGGCGGAGCGGATCGTCGTCGAGGTCCGTCGGATCGAGCGCTACGGAACCCGCCGGCTGGCGACGCTCACCTGTTCGGATGGTACCGAACGCCCCCCCGAGAGTCTCCACCTACTCGCCACGCCCAGGCGACTCTACCGGTGTCCGGCGAGCTGCCGTCGGCGCGTGGACGACCTCTCGTCGCTGCTTCGAGACCTCGCCGACCGCACGCCCGTGCTGGTCTTCCCGCTCGAGCTCGGCGCGCACTGGCCCGAGGGCGACGACACCCGGTTTCGGGTCGGCGATCGACTTCGGACGGTGGAGACGCCGGGCGGGACGTTTTACGGGACCTTCGCGATCACACGACCGGGATCGGATGGAGTCCACCCGTATCGACCGTCGATCGGAGAACTCTCGGAGGTACGAGACGACTTCAGTCCCGGAAGAGGAGTGGTACGGCGGACGTACCGACTCGGGTTGGAGGGTGAGAACGCCTCGGCGACGGTCGTCGACGAGGTGACGGCATACCGTCTCATTCCCGAATGAGACGGCTCGTTTAGTCGGACGAGGACTCGTCGATCTGGCGGCGGAGCGTGTCGGCCTTCTTCTCCAGGGCCCGAACCTCGCTCGGGTCCATATCACCGTCGGCGTGTTGCTGTTTGGCGGTGACCGCCACGTCGATGACCGTCTTCAGCGCACTCTTCGTGACGCCACCGGCGGTTTTGCTGCCGTCCTCTCCACTCGACGGCTCCTTCTGGACGATCCCGCCGAGCTGGCGCAGTTTCGCTCGTGCTGCACGATTGCGCGCTTCGACGTCGCGCTGGTGACCGGACGTCGAGTCGTCGGTCCGCCGACAGTCGGCCGGTTCTTCGGGTTCGGGAGCGGCCTCGACCGCCGCCTGTGCTCGCTCCTCGGCGCGGGGGGGACGTTCGGTCGGGACCTCGGACGACTCGGTCTCGGAAAAATGAACGACGGGCTGGACATCCGAAGGGGGCTCCGTGGCACGGGGCGCAAAGGCCGCGAAGGCCCCGAGCACAGTAGCACCGACGACTCCTGCTGCACCGGAATTCTTCAGAACGTCGGGAGAAATCATCGCGGTCACCCTCAGTAGGACCCAAGACACCGGAAGAGTACCAAGCCGCCGTCAACGTGTAAACTCGGCGCCTCTTCCGGCGGTCACGAGTGACCGAACGTAGTCGGCAGCCGGCACAGAGACGTCGACGGCCTACGTCGCGACGGGGACGTCGCACGCGCACCGCAGAGCCCGACTGCAACCGCTCACCGAACGGCGCGCCTCCCGAGGCACCGATGCCCATGGAGCGCCGGGGCGAAATAAACATACCGACTGGTCGGTTTTTTAAAGTGGAACCAACGGGCGGCCCGGCGCGGAGGGTCGCGAGGTGACTCACCGACCGGAACCGAGCATGCGACGGCGCGACTTTCTAAAGCTGGCGGGCCTCGGCTCGGCGACCGCCGGACTGGGAGCGTTCGCCTACCGCGTCGGCGGGTGGTGGAATCAGCCGACCGCCTCCGACCGTCGTGTTCTCAGTCGCACCGAATCGACGATCGCCGAGGCGATCGCCGACGCGCTCTTTCCGGGCGAACCGGACGGACTGCCCGCCGGAAGCGACGTCGACGTCGTCGACCACCTCGACAGCTACCTCGACGCCGTCGACGACCGTACCTCACAGCTGCTCCGCCTGCTGCTGCACATCATCGACGACGTCTCGATCTTCGGGGACCTCTCGCTGACCCGGTTCCGGCATCGACCACGCGACGAACGGATCGCCATCCTCCGACGATGGGACGAGTCGCCCTGGATGGTGCGCCGGCGCGCCTTTCGCGGCCTGAAACTGATCCTCGCGGGTGGTTACTGCTCGTCGACCGCCGTGCTCGAGACGCTCGGTTACCACTTCCGGTGTGAGGGTTGACCATGGAGGCAATCGATTTCAGTGCGCAGGCTCATCTCGGGGATCGGCTGCAGACGGCGGCGACCTGGGCGGGCGATACGGCCAGCATCGAGCGGACGACGCTGGAGGTCGACGCGGTCGTGGTCGGGGCCGGCCCCGCCGGGCTCAGCACGGCCTGGGTCTTCGCCGAACACGGCCTGTCGGTCGCGGTGCTGGAGGCGGGACAGTTCTGGACCTTCGACGAATTCGAGCGCGATCAGACCTGGGCGACGGAGCATCTCTATCAGGAGAAGGGGACGCGCGTGGCGAAGGGGAACGCCCTGATCCCCCTGGCGAGCGGTCGCGGCGTCGGCGGCGGGACGCTCGTCAATTCGGGGATCTGTTTCCGCGCCCCGGATCGCGTGCTCGACCGGTGGCACGGGGAATTCGGCGTCGACTTCTGGGGGCCCGGGGCGCGCGAGGCGATCTTCGAGGAAGTCGAGAGCGCACTGGGGGTCGCACCGACCTCGCCGTCCGTCGCCGGCGGGAACACCGAGGTCGCCCGCCGCGGTTTCGCCGCCATGGACGTCGACCACGGCTACATGCCGCGCAACACGCCGGGGTGTGCGGGGTGCGGAACCTGCCAGACCGGCTGTCCGGTCGGGGGGAAGGCCAGCGCGGACCTGAACTGGCTCCCGGCGATGCTCGACGCCGGCGGGCGCGTCTTCGCCGACACGCGCGTCGATCGAATCGACGTCCGCGACGGCATCGCCCGCGGCGTGTCGGGGACGATGCGCGACCCGGAGACCGACGAGGTCGTCGCCGAGCTGGACGTCCGCGCGAACCGCGTCGTCCTGGCGGCGGGAGCGATCAACACGCCGATGTTGCTCAAACGCCAGGGACTGGCGAACTCCAGCGGGCAGGTCGGCCGGAACCTCCACATCCATCCGGGCAACTCCGTCCTCGCACACATGCCGGACGACGTGATCATCTGGGACGGCGCCACGCAGGGGTATTATGCCCACCACCCGACGGATCCGGATCTCATCGCGGAGACGTTTTCGGCCCCGCCCGAAGCTCTCTACGCCCCCGGGGGAGGGGTCGGGTTCGAGAGCATAAAGTTCCTGAAGCGTTTGAAGAAGATCGCCGGCTGTGGCGCCATCATCCGCGACGAATCGTCGGGAACCGTCGACCCGGGCAACGGCGTGAAGGCCGACGTCTCGTATCGGCTCACGCCGGCGGACACCGAGAAGCTGATACAGTCGTTCCTGTTCGTCACCGAGATGTTCTTCGAGGCGGGGGCACGAGCCGTCAAACCCCTCTTCGCGGGTTCGGAGTTCTACGAGAGCCGACAGCGGGCCCGAACGGCGATCCTCGAGGCCAACGCCCCGTCCGACATGACCCTGTACGCCAGCCATCCCCTGGGCACCTGCCGGATGAGTGCCGACCCGGCACGGGGCGTGGTCGATCCCGAGAACGGCGAGACGCACGATATCGACGGGCTCCACGTGACGGATTCGAGCACCCTTCCCTCCGCCCTCGGCGTGAATCCGCAGGTGACCATCATGGGCACCGCACTGTCACTGGCCCGGGGGATCGTCCGTCGCAGTTGATCGAGGCTCGGATCGCAAACCGTGGGGATATCGATCACACCGGTCGAGCCACCCGATCTCGAAGTCGCCAAGTCCTCGATGTCCTCGATCGCCGTGAAGGTCCTGTCCGCGGCGGGTGCGATCACGACCCGTTGGTAACAACTCCCCCTGACACCGCTTCGACCAATCACTCGTGAACGGACCCGTTCGCGGCCGCGCGGCCTTGCTCATGAGGCGAAAGCTGGAACCCCCCACACTGCCGATCCGTCCGCGGCCGCGCGGCCTTGCATCCGAGACCGTTTCCTGTTCTCGTGTCCGGCGATTCGAGACGACCGCCCGACTGGCTCGATCCTCTCCCGAGGGTCACGAGCCGCGGGTCCCCGAACACCTCTCTCCGCGTCGAGGCTCCGCTGCAGAGGTGACCGTCGTGGACGTCGACGACAGCGAACTCGTCAGACGCGCACAGAACGGCGATCGCGAGGCCTTCACCGAGTTGATCGAGCGATACCGCCAGAAGGTCTACTCCATCTGCTACAGCAAACTGAAGGACGAGCAGGACAGCCGCGACGTCGCCCAGGAAGTCTTCATCAAGGTCTACCGTCACCTCGAGAACTTCGACCGAAACGCGTCGTTCTACACCTGGTTGTATCGGATCGCGGTCAACGCGAGCATCGATTACCTGCGTAAACAGTCCCGGGTCGACCGCGTCGAGTACGACGACGAGATTCAGACCGACGAGACACGCGACCGACAACTCATCCGGCCCTCGACACTCGGATTCGAACCCGGCGAAGAGCTCGACCGAAAGGAGCTGCGGGCGAAGATGCTCGAGGCGCTGGAGACCCTGTCGGACAAGCACCGGACGATTCTGAACCTCCGCGAGGTCCAGGGGCTCAGCTACGAGGAGATGGCCGAGGTCCTGGACATCGCAAAGGGAACGGTCATGAGTCGCCTGCACCACGCGCGACAGTATTTCCGCGAGGCGCTCGAGGACTACCTCGACGAGAGAGCGATCGAAGACTGAACCGGCTCGCGGCGCTGGATACCGGACGACGTGTCATCCGTCGGAGCGGTGACCACCTCGGTCACCGCCGACGTCGGTGGTCCGAACACCCGCCGCACCCTGGGAGCCGGAGGATACACCGGATCGTCTGTCGATCCGCAGGAAGCGCGGTCGACGCTGCTCTCGGCCGACGATGTCGGAGCACACCCGGAAGATGCCCGCGGTCACCGATCGGACCCTGTTCCGCCCGCGATTGAATATCGCGCCCGTCGGTTACGTCCATATGCTCGACCGGGGGCAGACCAAGGTGGACCGGCCCCGAGACGTCGGCTTCTGCACGGTGAACGCCCATGTCCGATGAGACACTTACAGAGGATCAGCGCCGGCTGCTCGAGCGCTGGTACGACGGCGAAGCCGGGACCGTCGCACGGCGCCGCGCGGAGTCGCTGCTCGAATCGAACGACGAGGCGGAGGCATTCGTCGAGGCACTCGAGGAACTCGGGGAAGCAGCCCGGGCAGCCGACGAGGCCGCGGCTACGACCTTCGAGACGCCGGCCCCGGAGTCTGCGGACGAGATCGTCGGCACGGACCCACTCGACGAGCAGCCGCTCGAGGAACTCGCCCCCCTGCTCGAGCGCGCCATCGACGGCGAGCTGACGTCGGCCGAGGCCGCCACGGTCCGACAGCTCCGGCGGGCGCGCGAGGATGTCGCCGACTATCTCGACACCCTCGAGACGCTCGGAGAGGCCGCACAGAAGGGATTCGACGCATCGGCTCCCGCGGACGACCTCGACGACCTAGCCGACGAGGTCCTCGAGGACCTCGAGGCCGAAGGGGCGTTCCGCGACGAACACCGGGGCGAGGACGTCGTGGACGTTCCCTCCGACGCCCCCCCGGAACGGACCGAGTCGGCCGACGGGGAATCCGAGGCGGAGGAGCCACCGAGGGTCGCTCCGCGGCAGCGAAGGTGGCAGCCGATGGCGCTGGGAGCCGGTGTGGCCGCGGCGATCATCCTCTCGCTCCTCGCCCTGCTCGACGTCGAGATCTTCAGCGGCGGGGACGAAGAGGTCACCCGCGAAAAAGTCGTCATCGTCGATCGCGTTCAGTACAGTCCCGGCACGTCCGTCGTCGTCCGCGGGCGGCGGGCCGACCGGACGAGCGGGAGCGGGCGGCGGGCCCAGAACCAGCCGACCGTCATCTGGATGCTTCGAAACAAAGACGAGGGGAGTACGGCCGGGCAGCGGCCGGGACCGGCAGCCGAGCCCGCCGGGACTCCTGCCGGTCCGGACGCCGGCGCGAAGCCGGATGCCTCCCCGACACTGCGCGGGGAGCCCGATCCAATCTGACCGAGTCACCCGAGTTCGTTTCTGGTGCGAATCCGAGACCCGAGGCCGAGACGATGCGACGTTCGATCCCCAGTTTTTCGTTGGCCGCCGGCGCCCTGCTGACGCTGTCGCTGCTCCCGATGACCGCGCGGGCCGCTCCCGACGAGATCACCGTCGACGTGCGTTCGATCTCGGCCAGTAAAGAGGGCGAATCGTTCGACGTCCGTCTCTCCGACCTCAAGACGAAGTTCGAGACGGCGTTCGGGAGCTATTCGTCGTTCAAACAGGTCGCCATGCACTCGGTGAGCATCGATCAGTCCGAAAAGGAGACGATCGAGCTGGCGACGGGCGACACGCTCGAGGTGACGTACGACGGCATGTCGGACGGGTTGGTCGAACTGGGAGTGTCGGTGGGGGACCAGCTGTCGACGACGCTGCGAGCGTCGCCGGGGAGTACGTTCTACCAGGCGGGCATGAGCTACCGCGACGGGATTCTCATCCTAGCGATCACCGTGACGAAGTAACCAGCCCGCGGACAAACCGACACGAGCTGGAAACTCGGTCGACGTACGCCCGGCAGCCGGCCCCCTCAGTTCCC
>JBDGRG010000091.1:0-2952 GCA_042218355.1 Bradymonadaceae bacterium | reverse complement strand
TGGAGTTCTCCTTACAGCGGTCGATGAACGTCTCGTAGTGGACCGCGATGAAGTCCCCGGGACCCTTCTTGGCCTGCTTCTTGGTCTTCGGTCGATACTTGCCGAAGAAGGCCAGCGAGTTGCTCTGCGGGAAGTAGTCGTAGCCGTCCTTCCGACTGCGCGGGACCCACTGACCGTCGACGAACACCTGCAGCGTATTCGAGATCGGCGTCTTCGGCAGCTTGTGTTTGGAGGCCAGCCCGCTGGCGGTGACGATGATGTTCTTGATCATCTTCGTCAGGTTCCCCTTGCACAGCGACGTCGACTTTCCGCCGGTCGCCAGTGCGATGTCCCGGTAGGCCCGGGCGTCCTCCCCGCAGGAACCGTCGGTGACGATGGCGAAGGCGGTCGTCCGACCGCGCAGCTTTCGTTTGTACGGCCCGATCGCCTGTTGATAGGAGAGCCCGTTGCGCATCTTGTCCTCGATCGAGTTGGCGTGCTCGTCGGACATGAAGATCGAGATGACCTGCGCGTTGCTCCGCACTTTCTCGGGCGCCTTGGGCGGATTCGTCGCCAGTCCGCGCATGTAGCGGATCCCCTGCGTGGCATTCTTCAGCCCGTATTCGTCCGATCCATGGCAGTTCCACCCGCCCGTCTGCTGGCAGTTGATGACGCGATTCTGCACCTGTGACTGGAACGTCCCCGGCGATTTGTGCCAGCCGGGCGGGACCTGCAGCCGTCCGCTGTTGGCCGGCGCCATGTTGGTGACGCCGTGACGGTAGTCGAGCGCCGTGTTCTGGACACGCTGCTCGAATTTCTTCGCAAAGCTCTTGACCTTGGAGTTCTCGGCCCGCATCGATCCCGACTGGTCGAGCACCCAGTAGAACTCCGCGCGCGGCGTCTGCTTGTCCGGTTGGAACCGCGTGCATTCGGGCAGGTGGTGGTCGACCTGCTCGGAGATGTTCGTCGTATTGGTCAGATCGTCCATCCGGAACCGCACTTTGTCGCGCTGGGCGTACTTCGGCTGCGGGCCGATGGCCAGCGAGATCAGGCTCTGATCCCGACCGGAAGTGTTCTTCCGAAAGATGACGGCCAGACGGATGTGAAAGCTCTTGTAGGTCGCCCCGCTCGCCGGTGGCAGGCCCGTCAGGTCGGATTTGCTGAACGGCGCCAGGTCGTGCAGCAGCTCGTCGCGGACCCGGCGGACGGACTTCTCGCTGCCGACGTTCAGGATGAGATTCGCCCGGGCGGCCCGCTTCTGGTTGTGCGTATCGAAGCCCCCCTGCGCTCGCGGGTCCTTGATGCTGCGGCTCCCCTTCTTCATCACCGAGAAGATCCGGTTTTTGACCGCGTCGGCCGGGACGTTCTGGCTCTGCTCGGCCTTCTTCGACAGCAGGAAGCCGGCGACCTCGTTCGGCGGATCACCGTAGACCGCCACCGCCTGCGGGGCCTTGGCGTTCTGCAGCGTCAGTTTGTTGCCCGTGTCTCGATAGTTGTTGAACGCAGCCGGCAGCGCGACCGTCCAGTTCCCCTTCTTGTTCTCGTAGTAGCTGACGTCCTCGGGCACGACGTCGTCGCAGGCACTGAGAATCCACCGCTCGCCGTCGAGCGTCCCGTCGCCGTACGAGTCCTTGCTGTTCGGTTCGAGTCCGAATCGCCGCTCGGTGGTATCCGAGGCACCGTCCCCGTCGGTGTCCTTCTTACACGGGTTGGTCTGCGTCTTCTGCAGCTCCTCGAGGTCGCCCAGCCCGTCGCCGTCGGTGTCGCCGTCGTCGGGGGCGGTCCCCTTCCCCGCACAGAGACTCTGTTCCTCGCAGTTGTTGAGTCCGTCCGAATCCGGGTCGACCGCGCAGCCGGGCCCGGTGTCGGCGTCGGCCGATCCGTCGGCGGTCGTCGCATCGCCGGCATCGGCGGCGGTTCCGTCGGCCTTCGCGTCGGGGCCGGCATCGGACCCGACATCCGACCGGGCGTCCCCGTCCGACTCGACGTCCTCGGGCGGCCCGGCGTCTCCGGCATCGGGTCGCTCCTCGGCGTCGCCCTCGGAGGCGTCGGTCTGGATCACGACGGTGTCCTTCCCCCCCCCGGATCCTCCGGAGCACGCGGGCGCCGCGGCGAACGCCGTCACAGCAAGCGAGAGCACGAGCGACCGACCACGAGTCATCGGTGTCTCCATGGTGTATTCCCGTCAGTTCGATCCGGAATGCCGGCCCGCGCCTCGGGACCGGGATCGGGGCGTCGAGGCCGCATTCGGGTTGCTCGTCTTGCGACGATCGTATTCAAACACCCGGAGGGGTGCGAATCAAGTCCGGCCGGGAGCGGTCAACTGCCGATCTCGCAGGCGGCCGAGGTCTCGGCCGCGTCGCGCGTCTCGCAGGTGAAGACCTTCCCATCGGGATCGATCACTGCGCGCACGTCGAAGGTCTCGTCGACCAGCTGCGAGTCGACCCGCCAGGTGATGTCGAACGAATCGGAGGCCCCGGAGGGAAGCTTCTTGTCGGTGGTCACCGTCACGATCAGGAAATCGTGATTCTGATACTCGGCAGTCACCTCGATCGGCACCCCCTTGGGCAATGTGCCGTCGCCCTCGTTGACCGCGTCGAACGTCACGCGGATCTCGCCGGTTCGTCGACAGCTCTTCGAGGCGACCGACAGGTTCTTCACCGCCAGCTCGGGGGCTTCGACCGACAGCGCCTCCGACTTCAGCGTCGACGCATTGTCCTGCTCCTCGCACTCGTTGATATTCCCATCCGGGTCGACCTTCGCCTCCAGCACGAAGCCGTCCTTCAGCCAACCCCGAGGGATCTTCCAGTCGACCACCAGCGTCTCGGTCTCCCCCGGCAACAACTGGGTGGTCGTCGAGGCGGACCCGACCTTGGTCGTCCGACCCCGGTGGAGGACGAAGACGTCGACGGGCACGCCGGGCGCGACCCCCAGCGCTCCGTCGTTCTTGACGGTGACCTTCACGTCGACCGT
>JBDGRG010000090.1:388-1449 GCA_042218355.1 Bradymonadaceae bacterium | reverse complement strand
CGAGATCGGCGCGTGGATCGGCCTCCGAGGTGACCGACCAGTCCGATTCGACGAGACTCGCCGCGACTCCACCGAGGTCCGCGTCGGGCGCTCCGACGACATCCGCCAGCGATTCTTCGTCGACCAGGAGCACGTCGGCCCCGTCCGCCCTCGCCTCGCGGATAGTCCGGACCGTCTGTTGGGGCTTCAGCCCCGTCCCGAACGCCCTCCCCTCGCCGACGGCCTCCGTCAGCGTCTCCAGTGACACGGAGACGTACTCCGACTCGCGGGCCGACCAGACACGGCAGAGGGGCAACTCCGCGATCTCCGGGGCGTCCAGCAGCTCTCCGACGTCCCCCATCTTCATCAGCTCCCCGGCCAGCCGTCTCGCGGACGTCAGCACCTCGTCCGACTTCGCCATCCACCGCTGCCACTCCCCCAGCTCGACGAGCAGCGGACGTAGTACGTCCACCGACAGTTCCCTCGACTCGGCTTCGGACCACGTCGGTGGCCGAAGCTCATCGGGGAATAACAGCAACTCGGCCCCGAGGGCTCCCGAACGATACAGCTCGCCGATGGCCGCGCCGAGGCGACTGTAGGAACCGGGGAATACAACGCGATCATCCGGGAGATGCTCGATCAACGCTCGCCAGTACTCCCGTCGTCCACCGCCCTTTCGTCGCATGTCGTCCAGCGACAGTTCGGGAAGCGCATCGGCCACGAAACCCGCCAGCTCGACGCCCAGCCGGCCGTCGGAGACCGACTCGGCCATGAGGTCCACCAGTTCGCAGAACCAGCGGATCTCCGACCCGTCATCCAGCTCCCGTCCGTCGAGAGCATCGAGCAGCGAGACGACCGCGTCGGCCGACCAATCGAGATCTTTCTCCGGAGGGAGAAGCGCCGGCCAATCCGCCACCACCGGCACGATCCCCCGTTCGTGCAGAAGGCCGACGGCCTCCTGGCGCGTCGACCGCTCCGTCTGCGCGACCGGGAGGGGCACCCGGGGGGCTCCCCCGACGGGCTCCGCTCGCCACTCTACCCCGTCACCGGTCGCCACGGGGGTCAGCACCGCGTCACCGCAG
>JBDGRG010000090.1:0-378 GCA_042218355.1 Bradymonadaceae bacterium | reverse complement strand
ATTTCGCCCCCGTGTCTTTCGAACAGTTCGGATCGCTCCAACCGTCGCACGACGGCCGCCCCCTCTTCTGGCGTGACCTCCTCCAGCCCCTCGGCGAGCACCTCGGGCACCATCGGAAGCAGCAGTTGCCGGCGCAGCCTCGCGTTCCAGGCGCGCTTCAGCTCCGATCCGGTCGCAGCATCGACTTCCCCCTCTCTGACATCTCGGCCGATGCCGACGATCCCGCGCCGACCCGAATCGGGGAAGAAATACCCGTGCAACAGCAGGGTCCATTCCCTGTGGGGCGCCCGCTCCGGACCGGTCACGCCGCCGGCTTCAACCGTCGCTTCATTCGTGGAACCGACAGGTAGGAACACGGGCCCCACTTCACGCCGCCCT
>JBDGRG010000009.1:0-8566 GCA_042218355.1 Bradymonadaceae bacterium | reverse complement strand
GTTGAAAACCGCCGCCTGGACTCGGGCTGTGGCAACCGGCGGCGCTGAAGGACCGCCGGCCGGAATGGCGACCGTCGGGGGCGGTTCGACCGGCGATCCCGGTGGAGAGCTTTCAACCCTGTCGGCCGGCAATGGTCGTGTGGTTGTGGCTCGGCGGCTCGACAGCTCGACTACTCCCACTGGCCGACCGAAGGGAGGCCATTGACCCCTCCACGGCCCGGTTGGTAGCGGTGCATACGATCGTTCGCCCGCATCGCCGCCGACCCGGCGGCCTCGCTCGCTTCCAGGGATTCGGAGAAGACCGTGTCGGACGTACGCCAGGTCAAACTGCACGAGACGGCTGAGGAGCGCTACCTCAACTACGCGATGAGCGTCATCACCAGCCGGGCGCTCCCGGACGTCCGCGACGGGCTCAAGCCCGTCCAGCGGCGCATCCTCTACTCGATGCACGAGAATCTGAATCTCGGCTCCGACGCCAAGCCGCGAAAGAGTGCGGCGATCGTCGGGGACGTGATGGGGAAGTACCACCCCCACGGCGACCAGTCGATCTACGACGCGATGGTGCGCATGGCCCAGCCCTTCGCGATGCGCAACCGCCTGGTCGACGGCCACGGCAACTTCGGGTCGCTCGACGGCGACAGTGCGGCCGCGATGCGGTACACCGAGGCCCGCCTCACACAGTTCGCCTCGGAGCTGCTCGACGAGATCGACAAGGATACGGTCGACTTCCGGGACAACTACGACGGGACCGAGCGCGAACCGACGGTTCTGCCCGCCCAGGTGCCCAACCTGCTGGTCAACGGGGCGACGGGCATTGCGGTGGGCATGGCGACGAGTATTCCGCCGCACAATCTCGGGGAGTGCCTCGAGGCGCTGATCGAGATGATCGACCACCCGGGGATGGAGGTCGACGACCTCGTCCCGGAGTTCATCGAGGGGCCGGATTTCCCGACCGGCGGGAAGGTGCTGAATTCGACCCAGGATCTGCGGGAGATCTACCGCGACGGGTCGGGGACGATCGAGCTGCGCGGCGAGTGGGAGGCCGAATCGAAGACCCGCATCGCGATCACCTCGGTCCCCTACATGGTCAACAAGGCGAAGATCGTCGAGAAGATCGCCGACCACATCGTCAAGGGGAACCTCCCCCAGGTGAAGGACGTCCGCGACGAATCGGCCGGCGACGTCCGGATCGTCCTCGAGCTGAAGCGCCAGACCGACCACGAGACGGTCATGGCGTACCTGTTCAAGCACACCAAGCTCGAACACCGGTTCCGGGTCAATCTGACCTGTCTGGTGCCCCCCGAGGATACGCTGTCGGTGCGGGAGAAACATCCGGAGGTCTGGGAGAAGATCGAGGATCTGCGCGTCGAGCCGGCGACATCGGAGGACGCCGAGGGCGTCGAGGTGCTCGATCTGCTGGAGGATCTCGACGACCTGTCGATCCAGCGCGAACCGGCTCCGGTTCTGCATCCGGCCCGGCTGGATCTGGCCGAGGCGCTCGAGCACTTTCTGGATTTCCGCATGGAGGTGCTCGTCCGGCGGCTGCTGTACGACCTGACGAAGCTGCTGGGTCGGATTCACATTCTCGAGGCGTTCGAGATCATCTTCGACGACCTCGACACGGCCATCGAGCTGATCCGGTCGTCGGAGAGCCGGCAGGACGCCGCCGAAAAGCTCAAGGCGGAGTTCGACATCGACGACGACCAGGCCGATGCGATCCTCGAGACCAAGCTCTATCGCCTGGCCCGGCTGGAGATCGAGAACATCCGCGAGGAGCTGCAGGAGAAGCGCCAGGAGGCGATCCGGATTCAGGATCTGTTGACCGACGCCAACCGCCGGTGGAATTCGATCCAGAAGGATCTGCGGTTTCTGCTCGACCACTACCGCGAGATGGATCCGCGCCGGACGCAGACCGAGACGGAGATCGTCGAGGTCGACTACGCCGAGGAGGACTACATCATCGAGGAGGACGTCTGGGTGATGGTCTCTCGGGACGGCTGGATCAAACGGCAGAAGTCGTACACCGACGTCTCGAAGATCCGCGTCCGCGACAACGACTCGATCGGCTGGGTGCTCGCCGGGCGGACGCCCGAGACGGCGATGTTCTTCACCAATATGGGGCGGGTCTACACGATGCGGATCGACGAGGTCCCCGACACCACGGGCCACGGCGAGCCGCTGCAGGCGTTCTTCGACTTCGACGACGGCGAGAGGATCGTCGGGGCGCTGACCAAGGACGACCGGGTGCTCGAGGGGGCGCCGACGGAAAAAGGCGGCGAGGACGAGCGGCCGCAGGTCGTGGCGATCACCGAGGGGGGCCGGTCGGTCCGCGTCGCGCTGGAGGACTTTCTGGAGCCGTCGACGGTCCGCGGGCGGATGTTCATGCGGCTCGAGGAGGGCGATCGGACGGTCAACGTCGAGCAGTTCGACGGGGACCAGTACGTCGCGCTGGCCAGCCGCGACGGCCGGGGGCTGATGTTCGATGCCTGGGAGGTCAACTTCTACAAGGGCCGGGCGAAGGGCGTGAAGGCGATCGACCTCGAGGAGGACGACGAGGTGCTCGACTTCACGCTGGTTCCCCGGTCGAAGGCGCTGGCGGGGCTGGAGGTCGAGACGAACAACGGCCGCGAGGAGGTCATCCGACGGACGAAGTCGAAATTCGAGCCGACCTCGCGCGGCAACAAGGGGCACCTGATCATCCGCCGGGGCCACCTGATCCGGTCGCACCGGCCGACGGTCGAGATCCCCGCGGAGGAGGAGCAGGAGGACTCGAGTGACTGAGTGATTCTCAGTACGAGGTCGTCTCGAGGGCTCGGCCGTTGCAGCCGTCGGACGCTCCGCCGGTGCCCTTGCCGCCGTTCCCGGCCTTCGCTCCCTTGCGCTGGACGGTAATCGTGCCGCTGGCGCCGGCGGTCCCGCCGACGCGAGCGAACCCGACGGTCACCCCGCCGCATCCGCCGGCGCCGTCGCCGCCGTCGCCCCCTTTGCCTCCTTTGCCGCCCTTGCCGCCGTCGCCGGCCTCGCCCCGTGCCGCCCCGTCGCCCCCGTCGCCGCCGTCGCCACCGGTGCCCCCGTCGCCGCCGTCTCCCCCGGCGCCGGCGCTGGCCATGCGAACAGTGACGTCGGAGGCGGAGAGCGTGCTGCGCACGGCGACGATGCCGAACGAACTGCCGCCGGCTTCGCCGTTGTCGCCCGCCTTGCCCCCGCAACCGCCGGCGCCACCGGCTCCCCCGCCGCCGCCGATTTTCTTGAAGACGCCTCCGGGTGTTTTGCAGGACCCGCCGGCTCCGCCACCCCCTCCTCCGGCGCCGGCCTCACCGGCGGTCGGTTTTCGCCCGCGGTCGGCCCGCCAGAGTCCCTTCGAGGTGAAGGCCCCCTTGCCGTTCGTCCCGGCCGTCCCGTCGCGGCCGTCGTTCCCGTCGGGGGCGTCGTGTCCATCGCCCCCGTTGCCCGCGTTGCAGCCGCCGACCAGCGAGGCGTTCGCCCCTCCGGGGCCGCCGTCGACCGGGGACCCGCCCGCCTGGGGGTTGGAGCCGTCCTTGCCGTCCTCCCCGCTACCGCCGGAGGTCCGGGCGGATCCGCCGGCGCCGCCATGAGCGCCACAGGGTGATGTCGTCGCACCCGCCCCGTTTTTGTCCGAGGCGTCGGCTCCGTCTGTCCCGTCGGAGCCATCCGAGCCATCCGAACCATCCCGGCCGTCTCCCGCTTTTCCGGCGTGGACGTCGACGTGGGTGAGATTCAGGTTGCTTCCGGAGTTGCGCACCCAGATGCCGTACGTCGAAACGGGCGTCGAGGACGGCGCGTCGGGGACGCGGATCTCGAAGCCGGAGAACGTCGTCGCCGCCGACAGCGAGTCGCCGCGCACCACGCGTCGGTGCATCTTGTTCGAAGAGGGGGGGCCGCCGGGTCGGACGACGGTCGGGGAGCCGGCCGCGTCGCGCTTCCACCGGTTGGTCGGTTTGTAACCGCCCAGCAGGTCGATGCCCGACCGCAGCTCGATCCGCTCGTTGTAGGTGACGTCGCGCCCGACCACGACTCGCGATCGCCCCGAGGTGTTGGCCGCGATCTTCAGACCCCGTCCGATGGTGCGCACGGCGTCCGCAGGCGTCAGGCCGCTCGCGCCCTGGCTGCCCGTGCCGGCGACGAAGACGGCGTCCGAACAGGTCGAGAAGCTATTCGTGTCGAGGCGCGATTCGCAGCCGTCGGAGGCCGTGCCGTTGCAGTCGAACCAGCCGGTCTGACAGGTGTACGTGCACGAGCCGTTCGAACAGGAGGCGCTGGCGTGGGGGCGGGAGGGGCAGCTCGACGGCTTGCAGTTGCCGCTGTCGTCGAGCACGTCGGGACCGGCGTCGATGGCACCTGCATCCGTGGTCGAGTCCGGTGCGATGCCGTCCGGAGCGGCGTCGGGGGATGCCACGTCGCCGCGGACGTCGGACGGCGTGGTGTCGGCGGGCCCACCGTCGATCGTCGCGTCCGACCCACCGTCGATCACCGCGTCCGGCCCACCGTCGGATCCCCGACGGGTGTCGCCGCCGTCGGTCTCGGTGTCACCGGGACGGATGTCTCGGCCGGACGTGTCGAGTGCGCCGCTGTCGCCGTCCCGTTCTCCTGCGTCGCCGGCGTCGGCCGACTTCGCGTCCTCCGCCAGGCCGTCGCCGGCGTCGGCCGATCCATCGGGCAGCGGGCCGACATCCAGGCCGCGAGCCCGTTTGGGCTCGAAACTACAGCCCGAGGAGAGTAAGAGCAGCCCGATTCCGGCGAAGAGGGCCACGGTCGAACCCGCCCCGGGGACGGGTCGAGCTGGAGGTTCGAGGTCGTGTCGGTCCAAGGCAATTCCCCGATCGGAGGCCCGTCATCCGCGACAGTGTCTCCCGTTTACGATACCAGGATTTCCACTGCGAACAACACGTGGGGAACCTCCGGGGGGCGATCGTGACCCGTTGGTAAGGACGGCTCGACGGGGGGACCGGGGCGAGGGGGGGCTGCGAGTCGACCCCGAAAATTCAGGACGGGTCCCCCGGTCGGGGAGGCTGTCGAGGTCAGGTGTCGAGCGGCTCGATCGCACTCGGCTCGTCGAACCGGGGGTTGTTGACCCGTGTGGAGACGGGGTGGGCGGCGACCTTCGAGGAGGGATAGGTCCGCTGGGCGAGCTCCCACACCGAATCGGGGTCGGTATCGCCCGGACGGAGCCAGACGTCGTAGGACTCCCGCTGCAGGATCACCGGCATGCGATCGTGGAGCTGTGCGACGGCGTCGTTCGGTTCGCCGGTCAAGATGGCGAACGTCTCGAGGATCTCGCCCGTCTGTTCGTCGCTCCAGCGCTCCCATAGCCCCGCGAATCCCCAGAGTTCGTCCTCCGACGGATGGACCCAGTAAGGCTGCTTGCCGTCGTCGGTCTCCGCCCACTCGTAGAAGCCACTCGCCGGAACGATGCATCGGCGCTTGCGGAACGCGTCGCGGAACGCCGGTTTGTCGGGTGCGGTCTCGGCGCGGGCGTTGATCATCTTGTTCCCGATTGACGGGTCGTCGGCCCAGAAGGGGACCAGTCCCCACCGCAGTTCGGAGAGTTCGCGGTCACCCGCATCGGGTTCTCGGACGACCGATGCTTCGTCGGTGGGCGCGATGTTGTAACGCGGTCGAGGATCGAGCACGGAGTCGACGTCGAACTGCGCGGCGATCGCCTCGCCGGTCGTGTTCAGTGTAAATCTGCCGCACACAGTGGCCTCCCTTCGGTCGGCCCGTCTACAGTCGTCAGTCGACAGTCTCCAGTCCCCAGGCCGAGAGTCCGCAGTCTGCAACCACAGACGACCTGCAGACTGAAGACTGGAGACTGAAGACTCAGTTCGGGCTCATGATCTTGCTGACCGGCGGAGTGACGTCGTTGAGTTCGTCGTATCGCCCCTCCAGTCTCAGCGCCGCCGAGGTGATCTCTCGGACGGCCAGGTAGTTCGATTTGGCCTCCTCGCGCGCCTGTTCGACGTCCGAGTAGGCCTGGAGTGCCCGGTCGCCGAGCTCTTCGATCTGACCCTCCACTCGATCGCGTGCGTCTCGCACGCGGCGCAACGCCTCGTCCGAGACGCTGCGGACGTCGTCCGGGATGTTTTCGTTTGCAAACTCCGCCGCACGTTTGAGGGCCGAGAGCGCGCCCGGGAAGGGTTTCGAGACGTACTCGGCCGAGCTCAGGTTGCGCAGAAATTCCTCCACCTGCTCGTCGCGCTCGGTCAGCGGTTCGCCCTTGGCGCGGCGCTCGGCGTACTCGCGCTTGAGCGTGTAGTAGAACTGGACCAGCGCTTCGCCCGCCCGCTCTTGCGGGTCCTCGAGCATGTTTCGAACCTCGTCGGTCAGGTCCTCCCGGCGGATCGCCGTCTTGTACTCGTCGATCGACTCGCTGAGGACCGATTCGGCGACCTCGAGGAGGACGGCCGAGCGGCCCGTGCAGTCGAGTTCGCCGATCGCTTCCAGCGATCGCTGTTTCCCGTCGATCAGGCGCTCGTCATTGACAGAGATAGCCATCGAGGACCTCCTGATGGTCAGTGGGACCGGAACATGGCATCGACGTCGATCCACTGGGAACCTTAGCACGATGCGAGTGAAAGCAACCGGACGGGCTGCGGGCCGGAATGTCCGGAGGAGTCTACTTTACAGCCGCTCCGCGGATCGATTGTACTATCCGGGTGGCGACTCGACTGGGCCGACGACCGAGGGAGCGACCGATGACGATCCGGACGACGAATCCGACGACGGCGAAACCACTCGAGGAGTTTGCGCTCGACGACGATGGCGTCGTCGACTCGAAACTCGAGCGCGCGGCCGATGCGGCCGGGGACTGGTCCGAGGCCGGGTTCGACACTCGCCGCGACGTACTCCTGGCCGTCGCCGACGGGCTGCGCGAACGAGGCGAGGACCTCGCCAGACGGATGACGGCCGAGATGGGGAAGCCCGTCGAGGAGGCGCGGGGTGAAGTCGAGAAGTGCGCGTGGGTCTGCGACTACTACGCCGATCATGCCGAGCAATTCCTCCAATTCGAGCCGATCGAGACCGACGCCCGTCGAAGTGGCGTGCGGCACGAGCCGCTCGGACCGATCCTCGCGGTGATGCCCTGGAACTTCCCGTTCTGGCAGGTCTTCCGGTTCGCGGCCCCGAATCTGATGGCGGGCAACGTCGGCCTCCTCAGCCATGCTCCGAACGTCCCGGGGTGCGCCGAGGCGATCGAGGGGCTGTTCGAGGCGGCCGGAGCGCCCGACGGCGTCTTCACGAATCTCGTCGTCGACGAAGAGCAGACCCGCCGGATCATCCGCGACGATCGGGTTCGCGGGGTCACGCTGACCGGGTCGGTGGGGGCGGGCAGTGCGGTCGCCGAGGTCGCAGCGAGTGAGATCAAACCGACGGTTCTCGAGCTGGGGGGCTCCGATCCCTTCGTGGTCCTCGAGGATGCCGACCTCGAGTCGACCGTTCGGGAGGCCGTCCGGGCGCGGACGCTCAACAGCGGTCAGAGTTGCATCGCCGCCAAGCGCTTCGTCGTCGAGGAGAGCGTGTTCGAGCCGTTCCTCGACGTGTTCGAGGAGCGGATGTCGGGGCTGGCGGTCGGGGACCCGATGGACGAGGAGACCGACATCGGGCCCATTGCGCGCGACGATCTGCTCGACCAACTCGCCCGTCAGGTCGACGAGAGTCTCGAGATGGGGGCGAGGGCGGTCGTCGGCGGCGAGCGCCTCGATCGAGCGGGTCATTTCTATCCGCCGACGGTCTTGACCGATGTCGACCGCGACATGCCGGTCTTTGCGGAGGAGACCTTCGGGCCGGTCGCGGCGGTCGTGTCCGCCGAGGACGTCGACGAGGCCGTCGAGCTGGCGAACGACACGAGCTACGGGCTCGGCGCCAGCGTCTGGACCGACCGCGAGCGCGGCGAGGAGCTAGTCGGACGGCTCGAGGCCGGGCACGTGGCGGTGAACGGGATCGTCAAGAGCGATCCCCGGTTGCCCTTCGGCGGAATCGGCGAATCGGGGTACGGTCGGGAGCTGGGTCGGGAGGGCATCCTCGAGTTCGTCAACAAAAAGACCGTCTGGATCGGATAACCGCAGAGGGCTCGGAGGAAATCGAACCGCAGAGGACTCAGAGAGCTCAGAGGGCAAAACCGGAGGCGTGAGACGCAATGAAATCGCGAACGCCGGCTTGCGACCATCCGGTCGTGTGCCTGTGCGGATGTGCGGTCGTGCGGTCGTAGGCCTAATTGCTCAATTGCCGAGGCCGACCGTCGGGAGGCCGGAATCGCCCAATGGCCGGGCCGAACGCAGTGAGGCCCATCGCCGCAGAGGACTCAGAGAGCTCAGAGGGCAAAACCGGAGGCGTGAGACGCAATGAAATCGCGAACGCCGGCTTGCGACCATCCGGTCGTGTGCCTGTGCGGATGTGCGGTCGTGCGGTCGTAGGCCTAATTGCTCAATTGCCGAGGCCGACCGTCGGGAGGCCGGAATCGCCCAATGGCCGGGCCGAACGCAGTGAGGCCCATCGCCGCAGAGGACTCAGAGAGCTCAGAGGGCAAAACCGGAGGCGTGAGACGCAATGA
>JBDGRG010000089.1:2038-3436 GCA_042218355.1 Bradymonadaceae bacterium | reverse complement strand
GCCGAGGATCCCGACCGGAACTTCATGCCCTCCCCCGGAACGATCGGCGAGTACGAGGAGCCGTCCGGCGAAGGCGTCCGGGTCGATTCGGGCGGCGCGGCCAACTTCGAGATCTCGCGCGCCTACGACCCCCTGGTGGCCAAGCTCGTCACGCACGGCGACCACCGCCAGCACGCGGTCGACCGGATGGTCGAGGCGCTGAACAACTACACCATCGGGGATCTGACCACCAACATCGACATGCACCTCGACGTGCTTCAGTCCGAGGCTTTCCTCGAGGGGGAAGTCGATACGAACTGGCTAGAGGGACGATACTGAAAGTCGCGAGTCCGCGAATCTGAGAGAACCTCGAAACGAATTCGTTGTCTCTGATAGGAGGATGAAGGCATGGCTACCGACGTCGAAGCACACATCACCGGCACCGTCTGGCAGATCGAGGTCGAGGAGGGTGACGAGGTCGAGGAGGGAGAGGACCTGATCATCCTCGAGTCGATGAAGATGGAGATGCCGATCGAGTCGCCGGCGGATGGAACCGTCGCCGAGA
Source organism: Bradymonadaceae bacterium (assembly GCA_042218355.1). GTDB lineage: Bacteria > Myxococcota_A > Bradymonadia > Bradymonadales > Bradymonadaceae > CAJXPB01. Next base: position 2,892 of record JBDGRG010000089.1, on the reverse strand, counting down.
TCCTGGTTGAAGAGGACGATCCGGTCGACGAGGAACAGGTTGTCGCGCGACTCGAGTGATCCGAGGGGCGGTCGCGACCGAGGCGGCGGGCTCCGGCCCGCCGCTTTTTTTATTGGCCCGGCCCTGCCCGACGCCGGCCCGTTCGACGGACGGACTAGGACTCCCCGTTCGCCGCCAGTTGCGCGACTGCCTCCTGGAAATGGTCGCCCCGGTCGGCGTACGACTCGAACATGTCGAAGCTCGAGCAGGCGGGACTCAGCACGACATCGGTCCCCGCCGGCGCCCGGCGGGCGAGCCGTGCGGCCCGACGCGTGGCTCCGGGGAGCGTATCGGCAAAGTCGATGCGAAAGCCGTCACTGGACTGATCGCGGATCGACGCTGCGATTCGTTCTCGGCTCTCCCCGATGAGCACGGCTGCGCGCGCCCGCTCCGCCACCGTCCTCGCGAAGGGCCCGAAATCGAGCCCCTTGTCGACGCCGCCGGCGACCACCACCAGCGGAGGCTCGAGCGAGCGGAGTCCCGCGACCGCCGAGTTGACGTTGGTCGCCTTGGAGTCGTCGTAGAACTCGACGCCGTCGACGCAGTTGACGAATTCGAGCCGATGGCTCAGCGCGTCGAACTCGCTCAGCCCCTCGCGGACGGCCCCGCGGTCCATGTTCGCTCCCATGGCCACTCCGGCCGCACACATCGCGTTCAACTGGTTGTGACGCCCCGATACCGGAAGCGCATCCACGGCGATCACGTCGCTGCTCGCCCCTCTGCCCGGCGGGCTCCAGTGAATCACCCCGGCCTCGCACCAGACCGCCCCGTCCCAAGCCTCGTCCGGTCTCTCGAAACCGTAGCCGACGCGAGCC
>JBDGRG010000089.1:0-2028 GCA_042218355.1 Bradymonadaceae bacterium | reverse complement strand
ACTCCGCCGCCCAGCTGCGAACCGTGTCGTCCTCCAGATTGAAGACCCCGATTGCCGAGGCTTCACACAGATCGGCGAGCCGGCGTTTGGCCCGGCGGTAGGCGTCGCGATCCCCGTCGAAGTAGTCGAGATGATCGTCGGCGACGTTGGTGAACGCGGCCACCGACGGCGAGAGGTGACGAGACGACCAGAGCTGAAATGCACTTATCTCGGCGATCAACAGCGCCTCGGTACCGACCCCGTCCGCGACGGTACTGAGCGGCGTTCCGATGTTGCCGGCGACCTCGTGTGCCCGCCCGGAGGCGGCGGCGATGTGGCCGACCATCGAGGTCGTCGTCGACTTTCCGTCGGTGCCGGTAATCGCAGCGATCTCGGCCGGACTGGCGTCTGCCGCGAGGTCGACCTCCGACAGAACGGGAAGATCGCCTCCTCGCAGGTCGTCGACCGCCGGTGTGCTCGGAGACAGCCCCGGCGACAACACGACGGCCTCGGCTCCCCCGGGCGTGTTTTCCCCGAGTCGAACGTCGACAGAGCCCGGAAGTTGCTCGAGCGTTTCTTCGAGCTCCTCTCGAGAGGCCGTGTCGCTGGCGAGGACGTCCTTCCCGTGCCGATCGAGCAGCCGGCAGGCCGCCAGGCCGCTTCGGCCCAGGCCATAGACCGCAAACCGGTCGTACTCTAGCCAGTTGGCGACGCTCATCGGCGGTCACTCCCCGTCGGCGAGCGGTCCGTCGACACGCGGCGCCTCCCGGGCCGGTTCGGTTCGTTCGGCCTCTCGGGCGAGGTCGGCCGCAAATCCGTCGGCCATCTCGAAGAAGTCCTCGGCTCCGAAGAAGACGGTGGCGTCCCCCGGCTCGACGCGTTCGCGCAGCTCGGCGGGGATGTCCTCCTCCTGGGGGACGAAGACGGCCTCGGTGCCGGTCTCACGGATCTTCTCGACGACGAGTTCCGCATCGACGCCGGGGATCGGCTCCTCGCCGGCATCGAACATCTCGGTGATGATCGCACAGTCGGCCACCTCGAAGGCCTCGCCGTACTCGTCCTGCAGATAATCGGTCAGCGTGTAGCGATAGGGTTTGAACACGGTGAACACCCGGCCGTCGACCATGTCGACCGTCGACTCGAGCACCTTCCGGATGCCGGTCGGATGGCTGACGTAATCCTTGACGACGGTCACGCCCCCGCCCCGTTCGATGGAGAAACGGTTCTCCATGCCCTCGTAGCTGGCGAGCGCCTCTCGAATGGTCTCCGTCTCGACGCCAATCCGGTGTGCGACGGCGATCGCCGCCAGGGCGTTGACCACGTTGTACCGCCCCGGAAGATTGAGTTCGAACGCGCCCAGTTTTTCATCCCGATTGTAGGCCTCGAACTCGATCGGATACGGGTCGGAGCCGTTCAATTCGCCGCGAAACTCGGTGCGGTGACAAGTCCCGTACCCGGTCGGACGCATCGCCAGCTGCTCGACCATCCGCCGGTTTCCCTGGCAGTCGAGATTGATGAAGGCCTCCTTCAGGCGGGGGTTCCGCTCGAAGAAGGCCGCCATCGAGCCGATGATGTCCTCCAGCCCCTCGTAGTAGTTGAGGTGATCGACCTCGAGGAAGTTGCAGACCGCGAAATCCGGTTCGAACTCGTGATGAGTCCCGTCGCTCTCGTCGATCTCGAGGACGGTCCATCGACCGTCGCCATCGCGGGCGTTGGTACCGAAGTTCTCCATCAATCCGCCGACGACGAACGATGGTTCGCGGCCGGCGACCTCGAGGATCCAGGCCAACATGCTCGCCACGGTCCCCTTGCCGTGGGTCCCCGTGACACCGACGACGCGGTCGCCGTCGACCAGCTCGCTGAGGACCTCGGCGCGGTGGACGATCGGAAGGCCCCGCTCCCGGGCAGCCTCGAGCTCGACGTTGTCCTCCGGGATAGCAGTGGACCGGACGACTACGTCTCGCCCCTCGACGGCGTCGGCGCGATGGCCGATCTCGACGTCGAGCCCCTCCTCCTCCAGAGCGTCGGTGATCTTCGAACGTCGAACGT
>JBDGRG010000088.1:0-9790 GCA_042218355.1 Bradymonadaceae bacterium | reverse complement strand
TCCTCGGCATTCGCACCTGTTCGAGCGACGAAGCGCCCGACGCCGCGTGATACTCGTGCGGGCGCCCGCTCCGCGGGACGGAGTGGCCTCGGGCGAGGAGCGGTCGCTTCGCCGGCGAGCAGCGCCCCCGTGCCGCACGACAACCGGCCCCGAACCCGTGAAACTCCCGGGGAGCGACCCCCGCCGCGACTCTTCCGGGCCCCTGGTCGGCGCTCCCAGGCGCCTGCCGCCGTCGGAGCGGGGGTCGCCGGACGGTCCCCTCGCGGTCGGCCAGCCGGCTTGAGCGGGCGGACTTCGGGGTTAACTTCGTCACGGGCCGGAGAGACGTCGTCCATCCAGGGGTTTCGAACGGGAGAGTCGACGATGAATGACGAACAGTTCCGCCTCGCGATCCAGCGCCACGCCGGCGACGGTGAGGACATCGCTCGCCGCTCGGCCGAGGCGACGCTGGAAGTCTTCGGTGAGCTCCTGTCGGCTCCGGACCGGCGGGTATTGGCCGACGCGCTGCCGGAGTCGTTTGGCGAGTATGTCGGACGTGGCGAGCCGGACCAATCCTACGACCTGGACGAGTTCTATCGCCGGGTCGACGTCGAACACGACCAGTCGCTGGGGTTCCAGGTCGAGCACGCTCAGGCCGTCCTCGCCGCGATCGCCGAGCTGTTGGACCGCGAGACGCGCCAGCGGGTCCGCAGCCGGCTCCCCGAGGCGTTCCGTCCGCTGCTCGATCCACGAGAGATTCCGGAGTTCGACGGGAGTGTCCATCACGATTCGCGTTCCGAGGAGCGCAAGCTGTCGTCGGCCCGACCCGGCAGCCGACATCCGATCAGCGAGGCCGAATCCGATGCTCACTCGGAGTCGGTGGTCCGCAGCGACAATCCGCACGACGATCGAAAACTCTCCTCGAGTACGTCGTCCCCGAACGAGGGACACGACCTCGCCTCCGGCGAGCCCGACCCCGAGCCCGAGGGATGATGCGTTCGGACCGGCCGGGAAAGAAGTTCGGTGAGCCCATTCGTTTTTTCGCAACTCGGATGAAGTCATGAACGACCAACCCGATTCCCAGGCATCGATCGAATTGCAGGTGGCCGGGGCGAACGAGCGCGACGTCGGCAAAGGGACCGCTCGGCTCAGTCACGAGGCGATGACGTCGCTGGGCGTGACCGAGGGCGACGTCGTCGAGATCCAGGGCGACGACCGGACCGCGGCCGTCGCGCTGCCTCCCTATCGGCAGGACGAGGGGCTCCCGGTCATCCGGCTCGACGGTCTACTGCGATCCAATGCCGGGGCCTCGATCGGCGACTACGTCGATGTCGAGCGGGTCGATCCGAAACCGGCCGAATACGTCGCGCTCGCTCCCGCCCAGCAGGAGCTGCGCGTCCAGGGATCCGGGGCGTCGCTGAAGCGCACCCTCGGCGAGCGGGCACTGACCAAGGGGGACGTCCTCTCGACGTCGGTCTACCGTCAGTCGCCCGACATGGATCAGAGCCAGTTCCCGGACGAGATCTTCCGCCAGCTGTTCCAGCGCCGGGCGTTCGGCCTCCGCGAGATCCGGCTCGTCGTCGTCGAGACCGAGCCCGAGGGCATCGTGCAGGTCACCCCGCAGACCGAAGTCGAGCTGCGCCCGGAGTACGAGGAGCCGGCCGAGCCGGGCCGCGAGGGCGCCTCGTACGTCACTTACGACGACATCGGGGGGCTGCAGGATGCCATCGACCAGGTCCGCGAGATGGTCGAGCTGCCGCTGAAATCCCCGCGGCTCTTCGAGCGTCTCGGCATCGATCCCCCCAAGGGCGTGCTGCTGCACGGCCCGCCGGGAACCGGCAAGACGCTGCTCGCCCGCGCCGTCGCCAACGAATCCGAGGCGTCGTTCTATCCGGTGCACGGGCCCGAGATCATGGGCAAGTACTACGGCGAATCGGAGGAACGGCTGCGGGAGGTCTTCGAGGAAGCCCGTCAGAATCAGCCCGCGATCATCTTCTTCGACGAGATCGACTCGATCGCTCCCAAGCGCGAGGAGGTCGGCGCCGAAACCGAACGTCGGGTCGTCGCCCAGATGCTGACCCTGATGGACGGGCTCGAACCGCGGGAGAACGTCGTCGTCATCGCGACGACCAATCAGGTCGACCAGATCGACGAGGCGCTGCGGCGCCCGGGACGGTTCGACCGCGAGATCGTCATCGGCGTCCCCGGTCAGCAGGGCCGCCGCGAGGTTCTCAACATCCACACGCGCGGGATGCCGCTGGAGGAGGACGTCGACCTCGAGGAGCTCTCCCGCAAGACCTACGGCTTCGTCGGGGCGGATCTCGCCTCGCTGACGCGCGAGGCGGCGATCGAGACCCTCCGCCGGAACCTCGACGAGATTCGCGCTCAAGAAGACGGCGAGCTGTCGGAGGAGTTTCTCGACGAGTTGATCGTCGAGCGCAGCGATTTCGAGAAGGCCCTCAAACGGGTGCAGCCGTCGGCGATGCGCGAGATCACCGTGCAGGCGCCCGATGTGACCTGGGAGGACGTCGGCGGCGTCGACGAGGCGAAGGAGACGCTGCGCGAGGGCGTCGAGTTGCCACTCACCGAGCCCGAGTCCTTTCGGCGCCTCGGGATTCGGCCGGCGAAGGGCTTTCTGCTCTTCGGGCCGCCGGGAACCGGCAAGACGCTGATGGCCAAGGCCGTCGCCCGCGAGGCCGAGGCGAATTTCGTCGGGACGAAGTCCTCCGACCTGCTGTCGAAATGGTACGGCGAATCGGAGCAGCAGCTCTCGCGGCTGTTCGAACGAGCCCGTCAGGTCTCGCCGACCATCATCTTCATCGACGAGCTCGACTCGCTGGCTCCCGAGCGCGGGGGGGCGGATCGGCGAGTCGGGGGTCACCGAGCGGGTCGTCAACACCCTGCTGGCGGAGATGGACGGGCTCGAATCACTGGGGGACGTCGTCGTCATCGGCGCGACGAATCGGCCGACGCTGCTCGATCCCGCGCTGCTGCGGCCCGGGCGGTTCGACGAAGTGGTCTATGTTCCGATTCCCGACGAGGAGGGGCGACGGGAGATTCTGGAGATCCACACCCGACAGATGCCCCTGGGTGACGACGTCGATCTGCATCGTCTGGCCGAGCGCACGCGCGGGTACACCGGTGCGGACCTGAAGAATCTCACCCGGCAGGCGGGGCTGCTGGCCGTCCGCGCCGATGCGGAGTCCGACAGCATCCCGATGGAAATGTTCGAGCAGGCGCTCTCCGAGACCCGCGCGTCGGTCAACTCGGAGATGGAGGACGAGTACGAGGAGATGCTCGAGCACCTCAAACAGGAGGACCCACAGGGCGGGGGCGAAATCGGATTCGCCCGCGACCGCGAGTGATCCGGCCGGCGGGCCCGGTTGGAACACGGGAGATCTGAAGGCGCCCCTCGATCCGGGACGTCTCGGCCGGGGGATGTCATCCGACACGGTCGGACCGGTTGGGCGCCGAACGCCGCACGCGCGACGGGGAATCTCGGTCGCCGGGCGACGGCCGTATCGACCGCGCATCCGGCGCGGTTAGCGCGAACGCCCGCTCGGAGCTGGAAGTTCTGGCCAGGCTCCTCTCAGCGTACTCTGGAGCGTTCATCCCAGGGAGTTGGAGCACACTCTTTTCCGGTCGGGCGCGTCGGCCGAGCCCCGATCAGTCCTCGACGACCCGGGTCTCCACGTCCGGGGGATGAGCGAGCGTGTTGTGAATCGTGCACGTCTGCGGCCCGCGGGGCGAAAACGTCGAGACGACGGCGCGTCCCGCCGGCCGGACCGCACGCCGCAGATTCGCACGATACGTCTCGCGGTCCGATTCGTCGGTCAGAAAGTGGAACACCGCGCGGTCGTGCCAGACGTCGAAGCGTTCCAGCTCGTCGAGTGGCTCGGTGATGTCGGCCACCAGCCAGTCGATGCGTTCGGTCTCGTCGGCGTCCAGACGGTCGCGGATGCGCTGTAGACCGGTCGGGGTGACGTCGAGTGCGGTGATGTTCCATCCGGGTCGCGCGACGAGGTGGTCTTCGAGGGTCGACGCGCCGGCTCCGACGTCGATCAGGCGCAGCAGGTCGTCGCCGATCTCCTCGCGGATCGTCTCGAGCAGGTCCAGCGAGACCGTCGGCCGGCGCTGATACCAGGTCAGTTCCTCGGTCGGGCGGTCCGTGTACACGGATTTCCAGTGGGTTGCAGGGTCCTCTGAGGGCATGGGACGCTCCGGGTGGAGGAGGATTCGGGTTGTCGCCGACCGTGCTTGTTTGCAAGTTGCGTGCCCGCTGTCTCCGACCCGGACGGTCGACGATGTCCGCGGCGACCGGTCGAGTCGGAGAGTGCCGATTTTCGACCTCCTTCGATGGCGACGATGGATCATCCAACGGTTCAAGCACTGCTCGCGACGCTGTTCACCTGGGGAGTGACGGCTCTCGGTGCCGCCTCCGTCTTCCTGTTCCGCGAGGTCTCCCAGAAGGTGCTCGACGCGATGCTCGGGTTCGCCGGCGGCGTCATGCTGGCGGCGAGCTACTGGTCACTGCTCGCCCCGGCGATCGAGATGGCGTCGGAGTCGTGGGCGGGACTGGAGTGGGTCCCGGCGGCCGTCGGCTTCGTCGCGGGCGGCGCGGCGCTGGCGGGGATCGATCGCGTGTTGCCGCACCTCCACATCGGCGAGGATCGCGATGCCGCGGAGGGAATCGAGACGTCCTGGCAGCGTGCAGTCCTGCTGGTGTTGGCCATCACGATGCACAACATCCCCGAGGGGTTGGCGGTCGGGGTCGCCTTCGGCGCGGCCGGCATGGGGATCTCGGGGGCGTCCCAGGGAGCCGCCGTCGCACTGGCCATCGGGATCGGCCTGCAGAACTTTCCCGAGGGCATCGCTGTCAGCGTCCCGTTGCACCGCGAAGGCGTCTCCAGCGCAAAGTCCTTCTGGTACGGCCAGCTCTCGGGGGTGGTCGAGCCCTTCGCCGGGGTGCTCGGGGCTGCAGCGGTTTTGATGTTTCGGCCCGTTCTTCCGTTCGCTCTTTCGTTTGCCGCCGGCGCGATGGTCTATGTCGTCGTCGAGGAGGTCGTGCCCGAATCTCAGTTGAGCGGCAATCACGACCTCGCCACCGCCAGCCTCGTGGGCGGATTCACCGTGATGATGGTGCTCGATGTGGCACTGGGATGAGTCGGGGCCGCCTGCGCCATTGGCGAGGGGTGGGATCGGAGACCGTGAGAATCTTCGCCGTCGGCCGACTGCACGGTGGTACGACCGCCTCGGCGCGCGCGGCCGGCATCGCAATCCGGCCACTCGGCGGCTCGGCAGCTATCCCGTCGGCCAGAGTGCAATGACGGCGATCCCCGCGGCCAGCGTCCCGCCGAAGAGGAGGGCGATGCGGGTGAAGAGCCGTCGGTCGCCGAGGAGGGCGACCGCGCCTCCTTTGAAGACGACGTTCGACAGTCCGCCGATCAACATCATCCGCCAGCCGGTGTCGACGGCGATTCGGTCGGTACTCATCATCTCGGCGGTCGACAGCGTGATCGCGTCGACATCGGTCAACCCGGAGAGCGTCGCGACGACGTAGAGACCCTGGTTGCCGAAATTTGCCTTCGCGGCGGCGACGGCGAACAGGATCACTGCGTACAGCGCCCCGAAGACGAAGGCGGCCTTCAGTGCGGCGGGGTCTTCGGGTTGAGCGGCTTCCGATTCGTCGGGGGGATCCGCGGTCGCGTAGGCGATGATGCAGCCGACGGTCATGACCCCGATCAACACGGCGAACTTCGGCAGCACGGCGCCGCTGAGTGCCGGGGCGACGACGGCGACTTCGACGACGATGCGAACGAAGGCGAGAGTGGACGCGATCATGATCGCCGCCGCCGAGGCCGACGAGGCCGCCGGTGCCTTGGAGGAGCGGCGAGCGTACGCGACGGTCGCTGCCGTGCTCGAGACGATTCCGCCGAGCACACCGCCGAGGACGAGTCCGACCCGGGCGCCGAGAAACTCGTAGATCAGATATCCCGCCACGCTGATCCCGACGATCAGCACGACGATCAGCCAGATGCGGAACGGATTGAGGACGTCGTAGGGACCGTAGGTCTGGTCCGGCAGCAGCGGGAGGACGACGACGCCGATCAGCGCAAACCGAAAGACGGCCGTCTTGGCCTCGGGATCGATCCGGTCGACGAATTCGTGGAGCGGTTCTTTCCAGTGCAGCAGGACCGCCGTCGTTCCGCCCAACGCCGCCGCCACGCTGGTGTATCCGCTGACTGCGAGCGCCCCGACGACGAACATCAGAAACGCCGCCATCAAGGTGGTCGTTCCCCGCTGCTCCTCGTTCTGTTCGCCGGTCTCGCGCTCTCGCGTGACGACCCCTCCCGCGACCGCGAGCAGCGCGGCCGGGACCAGCCACTCGCCGACGTGATCGGCCAGGAGAGCGGAGCCCGCCCCGAGCAGGGCGATGAGGGGAAAGGTCCGAATCCCGGTCGTATGGCCCGACCGCTCGCGTTCGAGCCCGACCAGCAGACCGAGTGCGAGCACGAGCGCCAGCTGCCACCATGTGTCGTACGAGAGTGCCATGGGCAAGATCGCCCGCCGCCGACGCGAGTACGATTCGAACGCTCCACGTGGACTACCGTCTGAACTCGGGTTCGAAAAGGTCCCGGCGCATGGGGCGGCACTGCGCGGGAGACGGTCGCGGGGTTGAATCGAAACGGGAGTTGTCGATCTTTTCGCCGAGTTCGTCGCATTCGACCCGCAAACAGGAGTACTTGGACCACCATGTCCGACGGCGAGGGAGGATCACTGGGGCTGGCCGAGGTCGTCGCGATGGGCGTCGGGGGGATGGTCTCCGGCGGCATCTATGCGATTCTGGGCATCGCGATGAAGCAGAGCGGCAACGCCGTGCCGGTCTCCTACGCGATCGCCGGTGCACTGACGCTGATCACCGCCTACTCGTACGTCAAATTGACGTTGCACTTCGGGGAGGGCGGCGGTGTCTTCTCGTTCATCGAGCATACGATCGGCGACGAGCATCTGGCCGGTTACATCGGGTGGGTGCTGTTGTTCGGCTACGTCGGTGTCATGGCGATGTACGCCTATGCCTTCGGAGCGTACTCGCTGACGGCCGCTCGGGAACTGTTCGGAGTCGAGCTTCCCCAGCTGCTCCGACCGATCTTCTCGGCTTCGATCGTGGGGATCTTCGTCTCGCTGAATCTCGCCGGTGTCGAGGAGACGGGCTTCGTCGAGGACGTCGCCGTCTACTTCAAAGTTGCCGTCCTGCTGAGTTTCGGCACGCTGGGAATTCTCTACTACGACGGGGATCTCGCGTCGCTGACCTTTTTCTCGGAGGGATACGTCAGTCCGATCGTCGGCTTCGCCATCATCTTCGTCTCCTACGAGGGCTTCCAGTTACTCGTCTACGACTACAAGGAGATCGAGGACGTCGAGCGAAATCTGCCCCTCGGCATGTATCTGGCGATCGGCATCGCCACGCTGATCTACCTGCTCGTCTCCTTCATGGCGACGCTCCAGCTGTCGGCGGCGGAACTGGTCCACCATCAGGAGACTGCGCTCGCGAAGGCGGTCTCGAACATCCCGCTGCTGGGCGAGGTCGGATTCGTACTGGTGATTCTCTCGGCGCTCAAGAGTACGTCCTCCGGGATCAACGCGACGTTGTTCGGGACCGCGCGGTTCGCCCACAAGGTCGCCGCGGAGGGCAAGCTGCCGCGGGTGTTCTCGTTCAGAAATCGCGAGGGCATCCCGGTCTACGCGCTCCTGGTGGTCGGGGGACTGACGATGTTGTTGACCGTCTTCGGGGAGCTCGGCCAGATCACGGAATTCGGATCCGTGGCGTTCCTCAGCTCGTACGCGGTCGCCAACTTCGTCAATCTTCGTCTGCGCGACCGGACCGATTCGAACGCGGTCCTCCCGTTCCTCGGGTTGGTCGGCACGGCCGGCGCGCTTCCGGTGGTGCTCCATCATCTGTATCGAACCGATCCGGTCGTCCTCGCCTGGATACTCGGCCTGTTCGTCGGACTGGCAGTACTGGAGTTCGCTTACATGGAGCGCCAGTCGCTCCGGGAATCACTGGAGGAGCTCGACCTCTACTCCGACGCCGAGATCGAAAAGATTCTGGCGGACCGGGACGAGTAGACGGGGCAGGGCGGTCCGGGCCGACGGCGAGCCCCGGTCGGCACGGCGGGAGCGTGGACCCGACGTGGGTCGGTGGTCTTCGGATGACTCGATCGTTAGTCTGGAGTTTTGCGATTTTCGGCCACCTCGAGGAAGCGAGGCGTCGTCGACGGCGAGGTCTTTTTCGCAAACCCCGGTTGCACGGGGATCTCCGAAAATCGCAAAACGGCGATTGGGCGAGTGGGCAATTGGGCGAGTAGGCCTGCACATCGCCATGCGTAGCCCAATAGCCCACTGGCCTACTTGCCCAATTGCCTGACGGTTCGTTCATGCACCAGAGAATCGTATGGATCGAGACCGTTCCGTCAGCCGACGAAAAGTGCAAACGTCTAGTCTAAATGGCCGGGATCAAAAATCGAATCCGACTGGCCCGCGGCTGCGGCCGCCCCCACGCCTCCCTCCCGATCACGGATCGCCGAAGGGCGGCGCGGGTTGCGGGCCACGTCTGCGACGCGGTTGGGCCTCCCTGCGGTCGGCCGGCGGCTGGACCGCTCAGCAGCCCAGTCGCCCAGCCGCTCATTCGATCGCATCGAGTTCGTCGCTCGCATACCGGCGCAGGGTCGCGCGGAGATGCTTGCGAGCCCGGTGGACGCGACTCTTGACCCCGGCCACCGTCAGATCGAGGAGCTCGCCCATCTCCGACAGACTCATCCCCTCGATCTCGTGCAGGAGAAACGCGGACTGATACTTCGGACGCAACTCCCGAATCGCCTCGGCCAGTTCGTCGCGCAACTCGCTCACCTTCACCGCCTCGTCGGCCCGGTGTCGCCAGTCCGGTGCCTCGGTCTCGAAGTGCCGCTCGTCGTCGCGGCCGGGGCCCAGATCCCCGAAACCGATCTCGTCCGAGCGCGACTGTTCGCGGACCCGCATCAACGCCATGTTGCGCACGATCCGGTACGCCCAGCTCCGAAAGCTGGAGACCTTGCGGAGCGTATCGAGTTTGCGGTGGATCTTGAGGAAGGCACGCTGGAGGACGTCCTCCGCCTCGGATTCGTCCTCCACGATGCTCCGAGCGAGCCGATAGAACTGCTCGCTGTACCGGCAGATCAGTTGGTCGAACGCGCTCGATTCGCCCGAACGGATGCGTTCGACGAGTTCCGCATCGTCGGCGGACGACCTCTCGTCGCACGGTGCGTGATAATTGATCGACTGCATCGGGGCCTCCCTCGGTGACGGTCGGTTCGAGTGGGTATCTGCATCCAGCGTCCCGCTCATGCATGGATGTAGTGTCTCGAACCGCGATATCGTTACACGAGGGCCTCCCTGCGGTCGGCCGGTAATTGGGTCATTGGGTTATTGGGGACGACCGCCCGGCCATTGCCGCGCGGACGGGGTGGAGGGTCTCCATCGGATACACATCACGTACACGTCGCACGTGGAACGTGGAACGTGTACGTGGACGTGAGACGTGAGACGTATACGTGGGACGTGGAACGTGTACGTGAGACGTGTACGTGAACGTGAGACGTGGACGTGGGACGTGGAACGTGTACGTGGACGTGAGACGTGGAACGTGTACGTGGACGTGAACGTCGGACGTGGACGTCGGACGTGGACGTGGACGTTGGACGTTGGACGTGGACGTGGGACGTGGGACGTGGGACGTGGACCTGGACGTGGACCTGGACGTGGGACGTGGACGTGG
>JBDGRG010000087.1:17571-18818 GCA_042218355.1 Bradymonadaceae bacterium | reverse complement strand
TTCAATACGCTCGTCTCGCTGGTCGCCGCGGTGGTGATGTTCTCGATTATCTTCAGCCAGGGTGGCGAACCGGCCAAGGGGCCCGGACTGGCGTTCGTCACCATCCCGAAGTTGTTCGCGCAGTTGCCCGGCGGCACCATCCTCGCGGTCGTCTTCTTCCTGCTGCTGGCGTTCGCAGCGATCACCTCGGCCATTTCGCTGCTCGAGGTCGTCGTCTCTTACTTCGTCGAGGAGCTCGACTACGACCGCGGCGTCGCCGTCGTCGCGTTCGGCGGGCTGATCTTCGTACTCGGCGTGCCCAGTGCGCTCGGATTCAACATCTGGAGCGACGTGACCTTTCAGGTCGGCGGGGGCGATGCGAAGAACATCCTCGGGACGATCGATCACTTCGTGGCGAACTACGCACTGGCACTCGGTGCGCTGGGGACGGCCCTTTACGCCGGCTGGGCGGTCGAGGAACGGGAATGGCGCGACGAGATCGCCGAGGGGCCGATGAAGGACCTCTTGTTCGCCGGGTGGCTCTGGCTGGTGCGCCTGATCGGACCCACGGCGGTCGTGCTCGTCATCTTGTCGAAGCTCGGCCTGATCTGAGGCTCGGACCGGTCGACCTTCCCCCTTTCAGTGCCGCTCACCCCTCGAGACATGAGTGCCCAGACCGATATTCTCGTCGCCGGCTTCGAGGCCTTCGGGGGGCGTGCGTACAATCCCTCGGTGGACGTCGCCCGGGCAGCCGGCCACGACGGGGTCGCCGCGGAGACGCTCGCGGTCGAGTATCGGGCGGTGAAGAAGTGGGTCGACGAGCAAACCGGTCGGGATGGCCCGGAGCTGTTGGTTGGCATCGGGTTGGCCGCCGACCGCGACGAGGTCCAGTTCGAGCTGCGGGCACACAACGAGGCGTCGGACCGTGCGGACGAGGCGGGGATCGAGCCGAGTTCCGGCTCGCTGGAGGAGCAGGCCCCGGATAGTCTAACGACGGATCTCGATGTCCGCCGGCTCGCCGACGCGCTCGACCGGCGGCTCTCGGCGCGTTCGGATCTCCCGGGGGCGAGCTGGAGCCGGGACGCCGGGCGCTACGTCTGCAATGCACTGTATTTCTACGCCCTCCGGGCGACACGAGGAGACGGCCCGCCCGAGACGGCGCTGTTCGTCCACGTGCCCGAGGTCGACGAGTCGGTCGCGAGTTCCATCGGACGGAAACTCGGGATGTTGGTTCTGGAGGTGCAGCGCAGCGGTTCGGCGTAACGGGG
>JBDGRG010000087.1:0-17561 GCA_042218355.1 Bradymonadaceae bacterium | reverse complement strand
ACTGACGCCGCCTCCGACAATCCGGCGGGTTACTGGGACCAACACGGCTGGAACACGACCCTCTGCGTCTGCGTCGGCATCGGGGCGTTCGGTCTGCTCCAGTTCCTGATCGGTCTCGTCGCGCTGCCGACCCCTCGCCTGTTGAAGGCCGCCGTCTCCTTCGTGCTCTTCATGGGCGGTCCCCTCCTCGTCGTGGCCGGGCTGACCGGCTTCGGGCTGGCCGTCTGGTCGGTGGTCGAGTACGCCGTTTGGGACGATTCCGGCCCGCGTTGACCGCGCTTCCAGCGCGGTGATTTACCAGCGCAAGATGCGCTGGCAACGTTGACCGCGCTGCCAGTGCGGTGTGATCGAGTCGGCACAGCCCGCCCCCCGCACTGAACCTTTAACCCGGTTGAATAGAATGCCACTCGACAGCTCCCAGTACCTCGTCGACGACGAGCGCGGGGAGACCCCCTACCGCATCCGGGAGATGTTCGACTCGGGCGAGGGCCACCAGATCGTCCTCGCCGAGGACGAGTCTCGAGACGGCGAGTCGGTCTGCGCCAAGGTGCCGGTTCACCCCGACGGTGCCGGCCCGGACGAGCGCGACCACCGCTGGGAGGCGCTCGAGCACGAACGGGACCTCCTCGACCGGGGGCTCGATCTGGTGCCGGCGTACGTCGACTGGCTGACCATCGAGACCGGCAGTGGTCGGCTCGAACCCGCGCTGGTCTACGACCATCTGCCCGGCGGACAGCTCCACGAGTGGCTCCGCACGAGCCGTCCGACGGGGATGGAGCCCCAGGCGGCGTTGTCGATCGTCGATCGCGTCGGTCGGCCGTGCGCCGATCTGCACGAGCTCGGGCTGGTCCACCGGTACCTGGATCCCCGACACGTCATCGTCGACGAGGAGGGGGAACTGTCGGGACTGGTCGGCATGGGAAACGCGACGCCGATCGAAGAGCCGCCGAATCCGACCCGTATGCAGTTCGACCGACCCGCGTACGTCGCCCCCGAGGCGAGGAACGAGAGGTCGGGGGAGACGCTGACGCCCCGCGTCGACGTCTACAGCCTGTCGGCGCTGGCGGTCTTCCTGCTGACGGGGCGCGAGCCGCGCGAGCAGGTCGAGAGCCCGCTGGGACGGAAGGCCCACGAACGCCTGCAGGGGCTCGAGGACGAGCGAGCCACTGCGGTGGTCCGCGCCGGCATCCGGACGCTCGCCAAGGAGCGGGTCGAGTCCGTCGACGTACAGGTCGAACTGGCCTCCGGCGAGGTCGAGCCGGATGCGCTCGACCTGCCCGAATTGCCCGAACCCTGGGAGGGGCCCGAGGACGTCGAGGGGGCGAACCGCAAACTCTCGCCCGGGCCGCTGGTCGCCAGGGCGGGGGACCGCGACGCCCCGCCTCCGGAGGCCGACCTCGGCGAACTCGGCGACGCCGACCTCGACGCGCTGGACGAGACCGAGTTCGGCGGTCTCGGCGACGCCGATCTGGTCGATTCGTTCGAGGGCGAAGCGGGCGGGGACGCCGCGGACTCGAGGTCCGGCGCCGACGAGACGGCCGACGGCGACGACGATCGCCGCCAGGTCAGCATGGTCGACGAGCACCTCGCCGACCGTCAGCCCGAGCCGGACGAGGACGAACAGCCCCCCGGACCGGCCGATTCGTCCCTTCCCCCGCTGAACGAATTGCCGCTGAAGACCCGGGTTCTGATCGGCGTCGTTCTCCCGATGGCGCTGGTGCTCGGCGTGGCGGTGCTGGGGCTGCTGGGGGTCTACTGAGCTGCTGGGCCGCTGGGCCGCTGGGCTGCTGAGCTGCTGGGCGAACAGCCGTTGAGCCGTCGAGCGGTTGAGCCGTTGAGCCGTTGAGCTACGACTGCACGACCATCGCCGTGCGACGGGGGGAGATGCTCAGATGCTGAGTTGCTGAGATGCTGAGCTACAACCGCACGCCCATTGCCGTGAGATGCAGGGGAAGCCGTCGAACGGCGTTGGTCGTACGGTTGTCGGCCCAATCGCCTAATCGCCCAATAGCCCAATTGCCTCGGGCGAGAGAGCCGTTCAATTCGCAACGGGCTCGGCCTCCGTCTCCTCCGGCCGGCGGAACTCCAGACTTTCGCCGTCCTCGGCGACGTCGGCGACGACGTGGTCGCCCTCGCCGAACCGGCCCTCCAGGATGTCGACGGCGAGCGGGTCGTGGATGTGAGTCTCGATCGCGCGGTTGAGCGGGCGGGCGCCGTACTGGGGTTCGTAGCCGACCCGGGCGAGGAAATCGCGCGTCGCGTCGGTCAGCTCGATCGTCATGTCCTGCTCGGCCAGCAGGTCGCGCAGCTCGCGCTCCTTGATCGAGACGATGTCACGAATCGTCTCCTGGTCGAGGGCCTTGAAGACGATCGGATCGTCGAGCCGGTTGAGGAACTCGGGGCGGAAGTGGTCCTCGAGGATCTCCTCGACCTCCTCGGTCAGCTCCTCGTCGGAGGCGGTCTGCGACAGTTCCATGATGCGGTGGCTGCCGACGTTCGAGGTCAGAAGGACCAGCGTGTTCGAGAAGTCGACCTCGCGGCCCTGGCTGTCGGTCAGCTGGCCCTCGTCCATCAGCTGGAGCAGGATGTTGAAGACGTCGGGGTGGGCCTTCTCGGCCTCGTCGAACAGCACCACGCTGTAGGGTTCGTGGCGGACCGCCTCGGTCAGCACGCCCCCCTCCTCGCTGCCGACGTACCCCCGCGCCGAACCGATCAGGGTGTTGACCTTCGACTGCTCCATGTACTCCGACATGTCGATCCGGATCAGCGCGTCCTCGCTGTCGAACAGAAACTCCGACAGCGCCTTGGCCAGCTCGGTCTTCCCAACCCCGGTCGGTCCGACGAACATGAAGTTCCCGATCGGCCGGTCCGGGTCGCGCAGCCCGGCGCGCGACCGCCAGATGGCCCGGCTGATCGCCTCGATGGCGTGGTCCTGGCCGACGACACGCCGGCGCAGCCGGTCGGGCATGTTCAGAAGCTTCTCCCGCTCGGATTCGAGCATCTTGCTGACCGGAATCCCGGTCCAGTCCGCGACCACTTCGCCGACGTCGTTCTCGTCGACGTAGTCCTTGAGCAGCCGCTCCTCCTCGTGGATCTCGGCCAGTTCCCGTTCGGCCTCCTCGATCGCCTCCTCGATGTTCGGCACCGCGTTGTACTCGAGCTCCGCGGCGCGCCCCAGGTCGCCGTCGCGCCGGGCGTGTTTGATCTCGCGCTGGGTCGCCTCGAGGTCCTCCTTGAGATCGGTGACGTCCTGCAGCGCGTCGCGCTCGAGCTCCCAGCGCATCCGCAGCCGTTCGGCCTCCTCCTGGAAGCTCTCGATCTCGTTGGCCAGCTCCTCCCGTGCCTCGACGGTGTCGGGATCGGTGGCGTCGGAGAGCGAGTCGTGTTCGACCTGTAGCTTCTCGATCTTACGCTCGACGGCATCCAGCTCGGTCGGCTTGGAGTCGATCTCGATCCGCAGCCGGCTGGCGGCCTCGTCGATGGCGTCGATCGCCTTGTCGGGCAGCGCCCGCTCGCTGACGTACCGGTCGGTCATCTTCGCGGCGGCCTTCAGCGCCGGATCGGTGATCTGCACGCCGTGGTGGATCTCGTACTGATGCTTGATGCCCCGCAGGATCGAGACGCATCCGTCGACGTCGACCTCGTCGACCTGGATCGTCTGAAACCGCCGCTCCAGCGCCGCATCGTCCTCGATGTACTCGCGGTACTCGTCGACGGTCGTCGTGCCGACCATGCTGATCGTGCCGCGGGCGAGCTCGGGTTTGAGCAGGTTCGAGGCGTTGGTCGCGCCGTCGCCACCGGCACCGACGATCTGGTGGATCTCGTCGATGAACAGCAGAATCTGGCCCGCGCTGTCGACGATGTCCTGGATGATCGCCTTCATGCGTTCCTCGAACTGACCTCGCAGGCTCGTCCCCGCGACCAGCGAGCCGACGTCGAGCCGGAGCAGCCGCTTTCCCTCGAGATCGCCCGGGACGTCTCCGGCGACCAGCCGCTGGGCGAGCGCCTCGACGATCGCGGTCTTGCCCACGCCCGGTCCGCCGACCAGGACGGGATTGTTCTTGGTGCGGCGTGTCAGCACCTGCGTGACTCGGCGGATCTCGGTGTCGCGACCGATGACGGGGTCGAGTTCGTCGCGTTCGGCGAGCGCGGTCAAGTCTTCGGAGAATTTCTCCAGCGTCTCGCTGACCTCGACGGAGTCGGAGGCACCCGGTGCGGAGGTCTCCTCGACGGCACTCTCGAGTTTCTCGGCGCTCGCTCCCGCCTCACGCAGGACCTCGCCGCCGTAGTTTCCCTCCAGGTTCGCACTGGCGATCAGCAGATGTTCGATGTTCGTGTAGCTGTCCCCCTGTTCGTCGGCGACGTCGCCGGCGGCCTCGAGGCCGGACAGGAGGTCGTCGGCGACGTAGACCTGGCCGTCCCCACTGTAGGTCTTCGGTTTGATCTCGAGCTCCTCGATCAGCTCGCGGCCGACGGCGTCGGGGTCGACGTCGATGCGCTGGAGCAGGGTGCCGGCGACCCCGTCGTCGGGCTCGAGCGCCGAGACGAGGACGTGCTCGACGTCGACGTATTGGTGTCGGAGGTCTTCAGCCAGCTCCTGGGCTCGGGAGAGGACGTCTCGGGCGCGCTCGGTGAAGTTCGAGAGGTCGAAGGTCTGGGGCATGGGTCTAGAAGTGGTCGAGTCGTGAAGTGGTCGAGAGTTCGAGCCGGTGGGCAGTTGAGCCGTTGAGCGGTTGAGCCACAACCGCACAACCCTTGCCAGTCGGTCGGTTTGAAAGCTCTCCACCGCGATCGCTCGTTGACGGGCCGCGCCGGTCGCCGTTCCGGCCGGCGGTCCTTCAGGTACGTGAGCAACTACTCACCACCCTCCGGAGCGGAACCACTCTCGTCACCGGACGACGATCCCGATTCGCCCCCCGAGGACGACTCCTTCACCATCGGTTCGGCGGGTTTGAAATCGAGTGCGGCCGAGTTGATGCAGTATCGTTTGCCGGTCGGCGGGGGACCGTCGTCGAAGACGTGCCCGAGGTGGCCGCCGCACCGTTTGCAGTACACCTCCGTCCGCTTCATGCCCATGCTTTTGTCCGGTCGCTTTCCGACCCGACCCGGTTCGTACGGTTTGTAGAAACTCGGCCAGCCGGTCTTCGAGTCGTACTTGTGTCGCGATGAAAACAGAGGCGCCCCGCAGCCGGCGCAGTAGTAGATGCCCTGTTTGTCGTTGTGGAGCAGGTCGCCGCTTCCGCGCGGTTCGGTCCCGGATTTGCGGAGGATGCGGAACTCCTTTTTGCTGAGCCGCTTCCGCCACTCCTTCTCGCCGAGTTCGAGTGTCGAGCCGACGGGAGGGACGTCTCCGGGATCGAGCCTGGGCCCCTCGGCTTTCGCCAGGCTGCCCTTCGGGGGTTTGTCGCCGTTCGGGGTCATCGCCTGGCGCGAGGTCCCCCGATCGGCGGTCGCCTCGCTGGAGGCCGTCGTCTCGGAGTTGCCCGACGTGTCGGTCTTGCAGCCGACCGCGACGGTGGCCAGGAGCGTCGAGAGGAGAGCGATGACGGGGATACGATGCATCGTCGACTCCGAGAGTGGCGGAACGGATGAGAGCACGAGGCGCGACTCGGATCGCATGCGAGATGGCCGTCGGCCGTCAGAAGCGGGTTCGCAGCTGGATGCTCACGGACTGTGGCCCGATCGACGGCACGACGGACGGGGCGCCGACGCGAGCGGTCGACTCGGCGGCCGAATGCTGCTCGGGACGCCCACGTGTCGCAAGGAGTATCACGCCGACCGTCGATGCGACCAGTCCCGCCGCGAAGAGCGAATCGGCGATGATCAGGCGGCGATGGGCGTCGTCGCGGGCGTCGCGGCGGCCGGATGCGCTGGAGGCGCTGTCGAACCGGGAGTCGGCCCGCCGGCTCAACCCGAAGAAGACGCCGCCGGCCGCCAGTGCTGCTCCCCCGCCGGCGAGCGTCAGTACGCCGGGGAGGGAGCTCGCCCGCCGGTCGGAGGGCTCCGGGCCGGCGGACTGGGTCGATGGGTCGGCCGACGTCGTCGACTCGGCCGTCCTCGAGTCGTTCGATCCGTCGACCATCGGTTCGAGCACGTTGATCCGCTGCTGGGCCTTCTTCCGGTTGGCCATCGAGGCCCCCTCGGCATCGACGAACTTCCGGTAATGCTCGAGTGCCGTTCGGAGGTTGCCGAGTTTCTCGTTGAGCAGTCCGATATTGTACAGGAGGTTCGGCTCCTTTCGGAGGTTGTACGCCCGCTCGAAGGCTTCTCGGGCTGCTTCGTACTCCTCGCGGCGGTAGTGACGGGTCCCCTGCTTTACGAGTTCGTCGAAGGTCGGCTCCTCCGATTCGGCCGCTCCGTTCCCGGTCGGACGGTCCGTCCCGGCGAGCGCCGTCCCGAGGCACCATGGCCCCGAGAGCAGACATCCCAGCGCGGTAAACATCGCCGCCAGGCACCGGTCGAGAGAGGAGCGCATCGAGCTTCGTACAGGGAGTGAGAGTCGCGAGTCGTTTTGTCGTCCGTCAGTTGCAGGTCTGCATGCGGAAATCGGTCGAGCCCGCCTTCAGCAGGTCCCCTTCCGATTCGATCGTTCCGTTCTTATAGCACCACAGCGCGATGTTCGCACTCGACGGCCCTCCCGATTCGTTGAAATCGATCGGTCCCGAGGCGCCCCGGAACGCGATCGAATCGCCCCCCTGCAGTGCCCGCACGCCCTTCTGGAACTGCTGCTGGCCGGCGACGATGTCGACACCACCGTCCTCTGCGATCCGGCGCATCCCGTCGCGCAACGCCGGGCCGTGGAACCGCCCGGCGTGGGCAGCGGCGAACGCGACCAGATAGACGGCGTCGTACGCGTTGGCGACGAAGGCGTGCTCGTCGGCCGACGTCGCGTACGCCGTCGCCCAGGTGGACTTGAATAGCTTGTAGGGATTGTACTCGTCGGCCCGCAGCGACCGGGGGACCGTCCCCCAGATGCGACCGGTCAGCGGCGTCAGTCCGCTGCCGGACCGGCTGCTGTCGGTCTGGGCGGCCTGTTCGCTGTCCTTTCCGCCGTCGGCGGTGACGAAGATCGTATCGTCGATGCCGGCCCCCTGCAGCTCTCGGTCCGCCAGTCGAATGATGTTCCAGACCTCGCTCAGCCCCCAGAGCATCACGAGGTCGGGTTTCTTCGAGGCGATCTTCCTCGCGATCGGCCGGTAGTCCTCGAAGTCCGATCGTCCCTCGTTCGAGTAGGAGAGGGAGTGGATGCGTTCGACGGTGTCGCTCGGCAGGTGTTCGACCACCCCCGACCGCAATCCGTTCGCGTACGAGTCCTCGGCGCGCGTGACCATCACCGTCGTCCGTTCGGTCGGGTCGTCGGGCACGCTCTGGACCTTCGCTGGGATTTGGTCGACCAGGCTGGCGAGCGCGCGGGTCTGAATCTCGTCGCTGGGAGCAGTCCGCCAGAAGTAATCGTCGTCGCCGATGTTCGACAGAGCGGGGGAGGTCGCGGACGGTGAGATCGTCAGAATCTGGTTCGCCGCCAGCGGGTCGGGGGCGATCTCGACGGTGTAGCTCGAGAGATCCGGTCCGACGACGGCCTCGACACCGATGTCGGCCAGATGCTGGGCGGCGCGGCGGGCTCGGGCGTTTTCACCGCGCGTATCGCAGAAGATCAGGCCGAGCGGGTGGCCGTCGACACCGGAGACGGCATTGATGTCGGATTGGGCGAGCCGGAACGCATCGGCGATCGGTTCGATGAGTCCGTGGAATTTGAAGTCGGGGTCCAGCGCCAGGATCACACCGATGTTGTAGGTTCCCTGCTCGAAAACCGGACCGCTGGTCGAGAAGTCGCAGGGAGCGTCGAGGAACGCCGACTTGTCGAGTTTCTCGCAGGTCCCGTCGGAACAGCGGGCGGTCGGCCCGAAGGACGAGCGGCATGCGCGATCCGACTCGCAGGAGGCTCGGCGGCAGACCCCCGATCGGCAGCGTGCGGTCGGTCCGAAGGCGTTTCGACAGTCGCCGTCGGACGAACATCGCCTCAGCTGGCAGCGACCCTCCCGGCATTCGGCTGTCGCTCCGAACTCGGTCCGGCAGACGCCGTCGGTTTCGCACGGCCGCGCCTCGCAGATGCCGTCGCTGGCACAGAGATGGGTCGGCCCGTACTCCTGCCGGCAGGTTCGGTGCGACGAGCACTCCCGGCGCTTGGAGGGAATGAGACAAGCCGAGCCCAGCAGGCAGAGGAGCAGCAGGGCGGCGGTCCACCCGAGTGCCGTCGCACGGCGGTCGATCCGCAGAAAGATCGCCAGTGAGGAGGGCGGTCGTTTCATTTGACCGGCAGCAGCTTGTCGGAACTCGAGTCGTCTCGGGAGGACCCCGTCTGGTCGCTCGAGGGGAGGAGGGGGACGTCGTCCTCGCTCGTACCGGATTCGGCCGACTCCGTTCGTGGCGCCCGCCCGCCGGGGTTCCGATTCGGCTCGTCGGGGCGGGTCGGCCCGTCGGACGTCGCTGCCTCTTCGGGCGGCCGAGCGCCTCCCTTCGTATCGCCGCCGCCGGACGCCGCGGGCGCGGGGGGCTCGCTGCGGGCCTCGCCGGGGGGGCGCGAGCCGCTCGAAGGGGCGCCGTCGGTCGTCTCGTCGCTCGTTCCGCCGCGCGCAGGCGACCCGGCCGACGGTGGCTCGTCGGCGGGCTCGACCGGTGCGGGAGGCCCGTCCGGGCGCGCGACGACCTGCCGCGCTCGCCGGTGTCGGCGTGCCCCCGTCTTCGCTGCGGTTTGCCGTGCCTGCCGGCCGGCCCGCAGGAGCTGTTCGAGGCGGGCGACGTCGGCCGACGACTCGGCATCGAGGTCGTCCAGCAACTCGGAGGCGGACCGGAGCTTCCCCTGTGCGACGAGCGAACGGATGCGTCGGGCCGCGTCGGCGCCCGGAGGGTTCTCGGCGCGCACGGGGAGGGCGTTTTCGGATCCGTCGGTCAGCGGAAGGTCCGCTCCGATCAACTCGGAGAGACGGTCGCCGAAGACGTAGACGGCGACCACGCCTCCGGTGGCGGCCAGAAGGACGC
This sequence comes from Bradymonadaceae bacterium, assembly GCA_042218355.1. Lineage (GTDB taxonomy): Bacteria > Myxococcota_A > Bradymonadia > Bradymonadales > Bradymonadaceae > CAJXPB01. Next base: position 8,522 of record JBDGRG010000087.1, on the reverse strand, counting down.
CGACCCAGAAACCGGGGCGTCGCAGGTGGGCCGCGGGGCCGGCTGGCTGCGGCTCCGCCGGCGGGTTGTCGGGGGAATCCGACTGGCGGGTGAAGTCCTCGGCCTGCGGCGGCGGTCGTTCGTCCTGGGTGTCGAAGGACGGACCGACGATCTCCCGGCTCGTCGGCTGGGTTGGCGCCTCGTGGAGGTCCTCGGACGATCCCTCGGAGGAGAGCGGAACGGGCACGTCCCGCAGTTGGTCGGGAGGTGTCAGCTCGACCATCCGTTCGAGCATCTCGTCTGCGCTCTCGGGCCGTGCTTCCGGTTGCTTGGCAAGGCACCGAGCGATCAGCTGGTACAGGCGAGCGGGGAGCCGGTCCGGTTCGGAGACGTGGTTGCGCAGCGGGGGAGGATTCGTGTGGATCTGGTCGTAGAGAATCGAGGCGTTCTTTCCCTCGAAGGGTTTGCGAGCCGCGAGGGCGAAGTAGAACAGTACGCCCAGCGCGTAGACGTCGGCCCGCTGGTCGACGTCCCCGCCGCCGATCTGCTCGGGAGAGAGATAGCCGAACGACCCGACCAGATTGCCGTCGGTCGTGACGTCCTCGTCGCCGGAGACGAGTTTCGCAAGCCCGAAGTCGAGCACCTTCGGGATCCAGCCGCGTCCACGGCGGTCGGCCAGAACGATATTACTCGGTTTGAGGTCGCGATGGACGAGGCCGATGCGATGGGCTTCGGCGACGCCATAGAGGATCTGGATGGCGATGGGCGCGAACAGGCCGAAGGGGAGGCCCCGATGTTCGCGAACCAGGGCGTCGAGTCGACTCCCGTCGACGTACTCCATGACGATGAAGTGGACGCCGCCGTCCCGGCCGTAGTCGTAGACCTCGACGATGTTCGGATGGTCGATCCGGCTCAGCGAACGCGCCTCGCGCTCGAACCGTTGGACGGCGACCTCGTCGTCGAGGCGATCGCGGGCGATGATCTTCAGGACGATGTCACGGTCGAGTTCGAGCTGGCGAGCCCGGTAGACCACGCCCATGCCCCCGGCCCCGAGCCGCTCGACGATTCGATATCGATCGTCGACCTCGTCGCCAGGTTGCAACGCACGAGCAGCGTCCGGCCCCGAGGGGCGGGCATCGGCGGAGTCGGCCGCCCGGTCGGCGGCCTCCGCCTCCTCGATCCGGTCGCTCTCGGACATGAGAACGCGGAGTCGGCAGCTCGACGGGGTACACCGGATCCCGCAGGACCGGTGGCCAGGTCGAGTCGGTGGAGTCTCACGTCCGTGGAGGCTACCAGACGGGTCGGCCGGGGGCAACCTGACGCCGGGTGTGTTCACCAGCGGTCGGTCGGAGCGGTGTCCGGGGGGCAGGGCCGGACCCGTCTCAGCTCCCCCTCCCGCGGCCGTCCATCGTCCGAGAGAGGCTCCCCCCGTCGGGTAGCCGTTACCGAGGGGTCGTGACCGAGGAACGAATCACGGCTTCGAACGAGTCGGGGGACCGACTCTCGCGAGTCTCGACGACCCCCACCCGCACTCGGGGGCCGACTCGGAAGGGAGGCTCGGAATTCGGCGGTAGAGTTGCTAACGAGGGCGCAAGGTCTCCAGACGAAGTCGAGACAGTTGCGAGTGGCCGTACGCGATCGAGGAGTCGAGACGATGGATGGTGCTTCGAAACAATCGCAGGCGTTGACGAAGTTCGCCGGTGACCACTTCTACGCCAAGAAGAAGTTTCTGTCGCTGTTCAGCCCGAAGTTCTACATCTACGGGCCCGACGAGCAGGACCTGCGATTCTTCGTCAAACAGAAGGCGTTCAAGCTGAAGGAGGCGATCCGCGTCTACGAGAGTGAGCAGATGCAGAACGAAAAGCTGCGGATCGAAGCCCGGAACGTGATGGATTTCGCGGGGACCTACGACGTCGAGACGCCCGAGGGCGAGCACGTCGGAGCGCTGAAGCGAGAGGGCCTCAAGAGCATGTTCCAGGACGAGTGGAAGATCCTGGACAGCTCGGATCGGGAGGTCGGAAAGATTCAGGAGGATTCGGCGGCGATGGCGTTGATGCGGCGGTTTCTGGGCGGCGCACTCATCCCGCAGACCTTTCACGTGACGGTCGAGGGTCGCCAGGTTGGGACGCTCGACCAGCGGTTTTGGCCGTTCAGCCCGCGATACGACATCGATTTCTCGGGCAACGACGGGGAACTCGACCCGCGCCTGGGCGTCGCGGCGATCGTGCTTCTGCTCGCGATCGAAGGAAAGCAGGACGGGGACTAGAGCCTCGCTTTGCTCGGCTCGGCGATCGAGCGATCGGGCGAGCGGGCGAATGAGTCTGTAACCGCACATTCGTCCGCCGGCACGATCGTCGAACCGCAAAGCATACGGTCGCACGGCCGCCCGGACGAGGAATCGTCCAACCGTACGAGTACGCAACCTTGCGGAGCCAAAACCGCCCCGAGAACGGCACGATCGGGGGGCGGCCAGTCCGGGCGAGTGCGCCACGATCCGTCGGCGCGGGACGGGGCCCGCGAGCGAATCTGACTCGGCGGTCGAAAATTTCGCGGCGGTGCCCTATGGTGGCGGTGCGAGTTCGCGTCCGTGCCCATCCGAAGCGTCGCGGCGAATGTTTTTCTGACGACCGGAGTTCGATGACCGACGTATCGACCGATATCGAGGAGCTACTGCGACAGTTCATCGTCTTCGAGGATCTCGAGATCGGGGAGTACGACAGCATCGCTTCGGCGATCGAGCGCCATCCCGTCGAGGCGGGCGAGGATCTGATCACGGCGGGGGAGGTCAGCCGGGAGTTGTTCGGGCTGATCGACGGACGAGTCGAGGTCATCAAGCGGGGCGACGATCAGGTCTGGCGGCTGGCCGTTCTCGAACCGTACGCAGTGCTGGGCGAACTGGGCTTCGTCCTGGGGGAGCCGCGGACAGCGACGGTCCGGGCGGTGGACGAGCTGGAGGTCTGGCGGTTGAACGGCGAGATGTTCGACGAGCTCGCCGACGCCCACGTCGAGGCCGCTCGGGCGATCGAGGACAACATCATCCGGATGATGGCCCAGCGGCAGGTCCAGACGAACCGGGAGATGCTCGAGTTGATGCGGCGGGCGGACGAGGACGCGGAGGAGTATCACACCGACGAAGAGAGTGATTTCGGCGAGCAACTGATGCGGCGGTGGACCGTGTAGGGGTTCGCCGGGCGCCGATCTCGTGGGGGTCTGATTGGAAACCGTGGGAATCTTCGCTGCCGGCTGAGAGCAGCGTCGACCGCGCCTCCAGCGTCCCGAGGCGACCGCCCGTTCAGAGATGGAAGCTCCGGCCACACCTCTTTCAGGGGGCTCTGGAGTCCTCATCTCACGGAGTTGGATCACACCCGTATCGTGGTCTGGCGTACGCCTCGCCCGTGACCGGGGCGGCGGGGGGATGGGCCGCCCGAGCGTCTGCCGAAGGGCGCGAAAACTTTTCGTTTCCCTGCTGGGGCCGAAAGGATTTCACTCGCTCACCGGGAGCAGATCGTCGGTCGATCGCGGCGAACTCCGCGGCGTGCGCGGATGTAGTGGAGGGAGTCGAGAGCCAAGGGGAGCGGGAACGGTGCTTGCAGCCCGTCGACCCCGCGGTGACGACGGTGCGAACGTGTGACTCACCGACAGCTGCGCCGACGAACGATGTGGCGCATTCATCCGAGCATCTCAAAACACCACGGGAGATTCCCCATGCAGGTTCAAGACATCTGTCAGACGAAGCCGGTGACGGTCGAGATCGGTTCGAGCGCTCGCGAGGCCGCCTTTGCGATGCGCGAGCATCACGTCGGAGACGTGCTCGTCGTGGACCCCGTTTCGGACGGGGAGTTGGTCGGCATCGTGACCGATCGCGACCTGGTCGTGGACGTGGTCGCCGAGGGCGCGACCGATCTCGATTCGACGAATGTCGAGGACGTGATGTCGCGCGACCCGGTATCGGTGGCCTTCGACGAGCCGGCCGACGACGCCCTGTCGGCGATGCGCAACCACGGGGTGCGGCGGCTCCCGGTGCGCGATGGTTCCGGGGGCCTGTTCGGGATCGTCACGCTGGACGATCTCCTCAGCTACATGACCCACCAGATGGCCTCGCTCGGGGGCATCGTCGGCGCGGAGATCCGAAAGGAGGTCGAGAAGGACCAGATCTGACCGCGGGCGTTCAGACGCCCCAGAAGGCGGCGATCCCGGCGGTGGTGACGGCCGCCATCAGCAATTGGAGAGGGGCGCCGACGCGGACGTAGTCTCTGAATTCGTACCCGCCGGGTCCGTAGACGAAGAGGTTGGTCTGGTAGCCGACGGGGGACATGAACGCCGTGCTGGCGGCGAAGGTCACGGCGAGGAGGAACGAGAACGGATCGGCGCCCAGGCGCTGGGCGGCGTCGACGGCCACCGGGATCAGTAGCACGACGCTCGCCTGGTTGCTGATGAGATTCGTCATCAGCGCCGTGACCAGGTAGAACAGCGCGAGGACCCCGACGGTCGGGAGGAACTGCGAGGCGCTGACGATCAGTTGCCCCAGAAACTCGGCGCCGCCGGTCTCCGACAGCGCTTTGCCCAGGGGGATGACGCCGGCGAGCAGGAAGATCACGTCCCAGCTGACGGCGTCGAATGCCTCGGAGGGTTTCAGCACGCGGCCGACCAGCATGACCACGACGCCGGCCAGCGCGCTGACGAGGATCGGGAGGACGTCGAGGGCGGCGAGGGCGATGACGCCGACGACCGTGCCGACGGCCAGCGGGAGTTTCGAGGCACGGAACGGCTGCGTCTCCATCTCACCGGCCACGATGACGTCGGGTTCGTCGGCCAGGCGCTCGACCGTGTCGGCGTCGGATTCGATCAGGAGCATGTCCCCGGGTTTGAAGGTGTAGTCGGCGAGCCGCTCGTGGGCCGTCCTGCCCCCCCGACGGATGGCGAGAACCGCGGCCGGATAGTCGCGCTGGAAGTCGGCGGAGTCGATGGTTTCGCCGACGAGGTCCGAGCCGGCGGTGATGACGATCTCGGCGAGTCGATCCTCGGGGCCGAGGGATTCGAGGTCGGCCCGGGAGCTCTCCTCGGGCACCAGTTGGATCCCCTCCAGTTCGAGCAGCGGTTCCAGCGCCTCCTCGGTCAGCCGGAGCGTGTAAATGTCGCCGGCTTCGATCGTCGTCGACATCGGCGGTTCCCACTCGTAGCCCCCCTCGCGGATCAGCTGGGTGATGTTTCCGTCGAAGTCGACCTCTTCGAGGGCCTCTTCCAGCGTACAGCCGACGAACGGGGAGTCCTCCGCGACGGAAATCTCGGTCAGATACTCCGCCCGGCCGCTGGTTTCGACGGCGGCGCGGGGGCGGACGTGGTCGGGCGCCAGCGCATACCCCAGGGTCATCAGGTAGACGACGCCGGTGGCGAAGACGATGGCGCCGAGGTGGGTGAACTCGAACATCGAAATCGGATGATCGAGTAGCCGCTGGGAGAGGTTGCTCGCCAGCAGGTTGGTGGAGGTGCCGATCAGCGTGAGCATCCCGCCCATCATCGAGGCGTAGGAGAGCGGGAGCAGGAGTTTCGAGGGGGACGTGCGGGTCTTGTGTGCGAGGTCGCTGACCATCGGGAGGAGCATGGCGACGGCGGCGGTGTTGTTGATGACGCCGGAGAGCGGACCCACGATTCCGACGGTTGCCCCGAGCTGTTTTCTCGAGTCGTCGCCGGTCAGTTCTCGCACGGCCGATTCGAGCTTCTCGATCAGGCCCGTCCGTCGGACCCCTTCGCTGAGAATCATCATCGCCAGGATGGTGATCGTCGCCGAATTGGAGAATCCCGAGACGCCTTGTTCGGGGGAGATGCCGGTCCATGGTTCCAGGATCATCAGGACCACCATGATGCCCATGGCGGTGACGACCAGCGGAACCGGTTCGTACAGGAACAGCAGCAGGGCTGCGAGAATCAGCGCGAAGACGACTGCCATTCCGAACGTCAGTTCGAACACGGCGGGTAGCGTCTGGGTTGCGGTGACGGCGTCGATTGAGTCGCGATGCTCGATGGCCGAACCCGACGGGCCGGCCTGCGCGGTGCTGGGGCGTTCTTTTGAATTAATCACCGCAGCCCGTGCTTCAACGTGGGACGCGACGCCCCGACGTGCGTCCGAATCTGGTCGGAAACCGTGGGAATCGTCGCCGCCGGCCGAGAGCGGCGTCGACCGCGCCTCCAGCCCCCCGAGTCGACCCTGGAGCCGGACGCGCCGGTCGAGTCGTCGTGACCGACGGGCTCCGGTCGCCCCCGTTCGGCCGAGAGACTGTCGACGGCGGAGAAGCGCGCTGCTAACGTGAGGCGTGACACGAGCCATAGCGGCAGGAACGAAGCAGTCGAACGAACTGTGCGGCTGCGAGGTTGGCGTCCGATCAGCGATCTGGACTGGAGGGGCGAGTGATGGAGACGAAGTGGCACTCGAGAGACCGATGTCGACGCACGTGGGCCCTCCTGGGCTGTGCGGCGATATCGCTGGCGTGGTTCGGTTGTGGGGGGGACGGGAGACGACCGGTATCGGGTGCCGATGCCGGTACGCCCTCCTGTCAGAAGACCGAGGAGTGCCGGAGAGGGGTGTGCGTCTCGGGTCGGTGCGTCGCTCCGGCGTGTGGAGACAGCGAGAAGAACCGGGGCGAGACCGACGTCGACTGCGGGGGGCCCTGTGAACCCTGTGGAGCCGACGAGTCCTGCGCCTCCGATTCGGACTGTGTGTCCGGACGTTGTTCGGAGGGGACGTGTGCGACCGCCTCCTGCGACGACGGCGTGCGCAACGGCGAGGAGACGGGAACGGACTGCGGCGGCTCGACCTGCGAGCCGTGCGGTTCCGGAGCGAACTGCCAGGGCGACGGCGATTGTGCCAGCGGCCGTTGCGCCGGGGGGACCTGTCGACGGCCGACCTGCGACGACGGGGTCCACAACGGCTCGGAGTCGGACGTCGATTGCGGCGGAACCAGTTGCTCGCCCTGTGAGCCGGGGAAAGCCTGCGAGAAGGAGCGCGACTGTCGGTCCGAGAACTGCGGAGACGACGGTACCTGCGCTGCGGCTGCCTGCGACGACGGGCTCAAGAATGGTGACGAAACCGACGTCGACTGTGGGGGCGACCAGTGCGGCGGGTGTGGGCCCGGATCGGTCTGCGAGCGGGCCGCGGACTGTCAGAGCCGCGTCTGCAAGGGGGGAGCCTGTGCGGCGGCCAGTTGTACCGACGGGGTGACGAACGGGAAGGAGACGGATGCGGACTGCGGCGGACCGGACTGTCGGGGCTGTCCGCAGGGGGGGACCTGCAGGGAGGACTCGGACTGCCGGAGCACTCTGTGCGAGAAGGGGAGTTGCGTCGTGCCTCGATGCAAGGACGACGTCCAGAACGGCAGCGAGACCGGCACGGATTGCGGGGGATCCGACTGTGCCCCGTGTCCGGTCGGCGAGGGTTGCAGGGTCGACTCCGACTGCCAGAGCGAGACGTGTAGGTCGGGGACGTGTGCGAAGCCGACCTGTTCGGACGGGGTCGCCAACGGCGCCGAGACGGGCGTCGACTGTGGCGGGCCGACGTGTACGCCGTGTCCGAAGGGGGGATCCTGCAAGAAGTAACCGCGACTGCCGCAGCGACGTCTGCAAGGGCGGGGTGTGCAAGGCGTCGTCGTGTTCGGACGGCATCCGGAACGGAGCGGAGACCGACGTCGACTGCGGGGGACCGGACTGCGCCTCCTGCGGGAAGGGGAAGAGCTGCCGTGTCGGCAACGATTGTGACAGCGGCGTCTGCGGGGCCGGAACGTGCGCCGGTCCGACGTGTGCGGATGGAGTCCAGAACGGAGACGAGTCGGACGCCGACTGCGGGGGCAAGCAGTGCCGGCGTTGCCCGATCGGAGCGGCCTGCCGCAGCGACTCGGACTGCGAGAGTGCGATCTGCAAAGGAGGGCGATGCAAGAAGCCGTCGTGTAGCGACGGGACGAGGAACGGACGCGAGACGGACGTCGACTGCGGCGGGACCTGCCCAGCATGTTCGCCGGGGAAGCGATGTCGAACGCCCAGTGACTGTACGAGTTCCGTCTGCAGCGGGGGAACCTGCCAGTCGCCCGACTGCCACGACCGGATCCGGAACGGCAAGGAGACCGACGTCGACTGTGGCGGGCCGGACTGCGGGCCGTGTGCGAAGGGAGCGACGTGCAAGTCGGACGGAGACTGCTCGAGTGGTCTTTGCAAGAACGGCTCGTGCACCGAGGCGAGCTGCGGCGACGGCGTCAAAAACGGGTTCGAATCGGCGGTCGACTGCGGGGGGCTGTGTTCGGGCTGCTCGGCCGGGGAGAGTTGCCGGACCCGCCGCGACTGCCGGAGCAACGTCTGCAAGGGGGGCGTCTGCCAGCCGACCTGTTCGGACGGGGTTCACAACGGGAAGGAGACCGGCGTCGATTGCGGGGGCCCGGACTGTGGACCGTGTCCGACGGGACAGGGATGCAAGTCCGACGGCGACTGCAAGTCGGGAATTTGCGGGGGAAAGAACGGCCACACCTGTGCGGAGTGTCGCAAGGGTCAGACGCGCAAGT
>JBDGRG010000086.1:11997-12937 GCA_042218355.1 Bradymonadaceae bacterium | reverse complement strand
GAGAGCAGCGTCGACCGCGCTTCCAACGCCCCGACCCGACCGCCCGCTCACAGCTGGAAGCTCTGGCTGCGCTTCTTTCAGCGTACTCTGGAGCCTTCATCCCACGGAGTTGGATCACACCCGCCCGGCGTCAGGGGCTGTGGCGGGCAACATCCGTCCGGTCGGCGGTGCAGGTCGGACGGCCGTCGGCCACCCTTTTCGGGCAGGAAACGGCCCGGCTGGTACGCCGGTACCCGGAGGGACCCCGTCGAGCCCGAGGTGTGTCGTCATGCGAGCGCTGCTGCAAAGACATCGAGGGAGAGGCGACGGGTGAGTGTCCGGGGTTCGAGCTCCGAGGGCTGGCGAGCGAGGGGGGCGATCGCGCTCGCCGGGATCGTCGTCTGTCTGCTCGTGTCGTCGGCCTGTGTCGAGACGGCCGAGTGCAACCAGTCGACGAGTTGTCCGGCGGGCGAAGTTTGCTATGAATACCGCTGCCGTCCCCGATGCCGGGAGGATGCGGAGTGTTCGAACGGTCGCACCTGTGTACCCTGTCGGTTCGACGGGGAATCCCGGTGCGTCGGGGTGGAGGACGAGTCGGTCGGTGCCTGTCTCGACTCCGGCGGCTCGACGTAGTGTCGGGACCTGTCCGTCCGGCCGGAACGGCGCGCAGGGGCCGGAACGCGCCGGCTTCGACCTCTCCACTCTTCCCTAGCCGACGGAGACGAACGTGCACTGGCTGACCAAATTCTTGCTCGTGGCGCTCGGGGGGGCTCTGGGGGCATCGAGTCGGACGGGGCTGGCCTCGCTGGTGGCGTCGTCGTTTCAGGGCGGGGCGATCGCGCCGGCCGCGATCGGAACGCTGGCGGTGAATCTGGTCGGATGCCTCGGGATGGGGTTCGGACGGGCAGCCGCTGCGGCCAGTGGCTGGGGGACCCCCGAGATGCAGGCCCTCGTGTTCTCC
>JBDGRG010000086.1:1835-11987 GCA_042218355.1 Bradymonadaceae bacterium | reverse complement strand
CTTTTCGACCTTCGAAGCCGACCTCCACGGCCTGGTCGAGAGCGGCGACTATCTGGCGCCGCTGGTCTATCTGACCGTCAGTGTCGTCGGCGGATTTGCGGTCTTCGTCGCTGGCTGGGAAGTCGCATCGACGGCCCTCGGCCGCTGAAGCGGCGGATTTGTTCCCTCGAACCTACCGACCGGTCGCGATGACGCGGCGGATCGACATCGAGGTGGAGACTGGGCGACTCCGGATCGAGTTCCCGTACGACGAGGAGCTCGTCCGGACGGTCAAGACACTCCCCGACCGCCGCTGGGATCCCGACGAGCGGGCCTGGTTCGTCCCATTCGACCACGTCGAACGCGTCCTCGAGACGCTGCTCGAACACCACTTCAAGGTGAGCGGCAGCCTCCGGGAGTACTGCGACGAACACGCTCGACCGGTCTCGCAGTTGACCAGTGGAGACGGCCCGCCGTCCGGGCCGGCGCCGGTGCCGCCGAATACGCTGTCGATCTCGGAGTTGAACCTCCGCGCGGAGGCGGCGCTCGAAGGAGCATTCGACGACGACCTCTGGATTGTCGGCGAACTCCAGGGGTTCGACCGAGTCCCCGAACGCGGGCACGCGTTCTTCGAGCTGGTCGAACGTCCGGCCGAGGAGGCCGATCCCGTCGCCAAGGTGCGGACGGTGATGTTCCAGGGGGAGCGCGAATCGATCGAGGACAAGCTCGCCGACGCTCCCGACGACGTCCGTCTGCGGGACGGACTCGCCGTGCGGATGCGCGGGCGAGTCGACCTCTACAAAAAGTCGGGGACCTATCAGTTCGTCGTCGACGACGTCGATCCGACGTACACCGCCGGCGACATCCAGCGGAATCGTCGCGCCATCCTGCAGTGGCTCGGCGAGCGGGGAATTCGAGAGGACAATCTCGAGCGGTCGTGGCCGAGGTGCCCCCTGCGGGTGGCGGTCGTCACCAGCTGGGAGAGCGATGCGCGCCGCGACTTCTGTCGGGAACTCGAGGAGTCGGCGTTCGGCTTCGACGTCACCGTGCACGACGCGTACGTGCAGGGCGATCGGACCGAGGAGTCGGTGCTCCGGGCGCTCTCGTACTTCGAGCGGCACGCCGAGGAATTCGATGCCCTCGCGATCGTCCGCGGGGGCGGGGCGCGGTCGGATCTCGCGTACTTCGACACCAAGGCGATCGGCGAGGCGATCTGCGAGCATCCGCTCAAGGTAGTCTCCGGGATCGGCCACCAACGCGACGCCTGTCTTGTCGACCACGTCGCCGACGCACAGAAGACGCCGACGGCGGCCGCCGCCCGGTTTGTCGAACAGGTGCGGGACTTCCGAGGAGCAGTGGACGATCGCCTCGAGCGGATCGTCGAACGGGCGAGTCGTCAGGTCGAACGGGCCGACGATCGGCTCGAACGGATGTCGGCCGAGATCCGCCACCGTGCCGAACGTCGTGTGGCCGACCAGGATCGACGGCTCTCCGAACTCCGGTCGAGCCTCGGTCACGCCGCACGCGAGCGTCTGGAGGCCGAGCGCCGGCGATTGGAGGGGGCGGTCAGTCTGCTCCCCCAGGTCGGGCGTTCGGCGATCGACCGACGCCGCCGGGTGCTCGAACGGGTACGGCGCGAGTTGGCGGTCGAGCGGGTCGCGCGGCCGCTGGACCGACGGCGAACGACCATCGGCGATCTGGTCGAGCGGCTGGGGCGGGCGGTTCGGTCCGCGCTCGATCGACGGCGGGCCCGCCTGGACCGGTACGAGGATCGCCTCGAGTTGCTCGATCCGAGGAACGTCCTCGAGCGGGGGTTCGCGCTGGTCCGTCGAGAAGGGGAGCTGGTTCGGTCGTCGGACGACGCTCCGCCCGGAAGCACGATCGACGTCGAATTGTCCGACGGCGAGCTGCGCGCCACTGTCGACGAGTCGAGCAGCGAGGATGAATAGGACGACTGCGTCACGCACCACGAATCTCGCATCGGACGGCTCGCATTGCCGATTGCCTCGTCGATGGTCCCTCGACGACGTCTCCGGTGTCGCCTTCGGACCATCTGTGTGACTTCGACGATTTGCGCTCGCGGAGGCTTCGAGCGTGGTTTCGAGACGGTAGTGATAGACGAGTCGGCGGCGGATTGCGTTCGCCCGCCGCCCAGCAAGTCGACCGCCGGGAGCATACCATGAGTGACGACGACATCGATTACGACGACGCAATCGACGAGCTCGAGGCGATCCTCGACGACATCGAGTCCGACGACGTCGGCCTCGACGACCTGGCCGACAAGGTCGAGCGGGCCTCGGATCTGGTCCGTATCTGTCGGGATCGCATCGACGACACGGAGATGAAGGTGAAGTCGATCATCGACGACCTCCGGGACGACGGAGAGGAGGAGACGCCGTGATCGCAAAGCTCGGTCGGACCGTCAGTCGACTGTCGGAACGGTACGTTCCGAGTCCGTTCGTGCTGGCCCTGTTTCTGACCCTGTTGACGTTCGGCGTCGGGTTCGGATTCGGCCGGGAGATGGCCGGGCTCGGCCCGCTGGCCCGGCTCGCCGAGCTGTGGACCGGTTGGTACGCGGATTTCTACGGCACGGGGCTGATGAAGTTCGCGCTGCAGATGTGCATCGTGCTGATCACCGGCCACGCACTGGCGCGGTCGCGCCCGGTCCGGCGGGGAATCGAGGCGATCGCTGGAGTCGCGACGTCGCCGAAGGCCGCGGTCTTCATCGTCGCACTGGTCGCCTGTCTGGCGAGTCTCGTTCAGTGGGGGCTCGGTGCGATCGTCGGTGCCTTCATGGCCCGGGAGATGGGGCGTGCGTTCGATCGGAACGACCGGATGGTCCACTATCCGTTGCTCGGCGCGGCGGGATACGCGGGCTTTCTGGTCTGGCACAGCGGGTTCTCCGGATCCGCCCCGCTGAAGGTCGCCGAGAAGGGACACTTCGTCGAGGATCTGATCGGCGTCGTGCCGGTCGCCGAGACGCTCCTCAGCCCGCTCAATCTCATCGTTACCGGCACGATGCTCGTCGTCATCCCGACGTTGTTCTGGGCGCTGATGCCCACGGACCCGGCGGAGATGACACTTCCGTCGTTCGACGAAGACGACGGTCGAACGCTGGGCTCGGAACCGACCGACCGGTCCCATCCGGTCGTCCACCGGCTCGAGCACGGTCGAGCACTCAATTTGACCGTCGCCGCGGTTCTGTTCGGGTTCCTCGGGTACTACTTCGGGACCAACGGCATGGCGGGGTGGAATCTCGACTCGATCAATCTGTTGTTTCTCGCCGCGGGCATCGGACTGTATCCGTCGCCGGATGCCTACGCCGATGCCATTGCGGACGGTGTGCGCGGCGCGGCGGGGATCATTCTGCAGTTTCCCTTCTACTTCGGCATCCTCGGACTGCTGAAGGCGAGCGGACTGATCGAGCAGATCGCCGAGTTCTTCGTACACGTCTCCACCCAGGCGACCTTCCCGATCTTCACGTTCCTGTCGGCGGGCATCGTCAACTTCCTGGTCCCCTCCGGGGGCGGACAATGGGCCGTCCAGGGCCAGGTCATGATGGAGGCCGCCAACAGTCTCGGCGTGCGCCCGGCGGAGGCGATCATGGCGTTCAGTTACGGGGACGCCTGGACGAACATGCTCCAGCCGTTCTGGGCGCTCCCGCTGCTCGGAATCATGGAACTCGAGGCGCGGGACATCATCGGGTATACGGCGCTGGTGATGCTCGTCACCGGTCCGCTGTTCATGGGGTTGCTGTACGTGTTGTGAGGTGTAGGGCCTCCGAGGGGCGGCGATCGTCGTCCACGGGGCTGAAGCCGCCGCCTGCCTCCCGGTCGGAACTCGTTCACTCGTTCGCTCGGTGACTCGCTGGCTGGCCGACCGAAGCGAGGCCGTCACAGAATCTTTACCCGCAGCCGGACGATCGAGATGAACGAGGTGTCGTCGTCGGGCGGGCGGCCTTCCCCGTCGACCTCCAGGGTCATTCCCTTTTCGATATAGGGTTTGAGGTTGACGGAGTCGTCGGTCTCCAGCGAGACTCGGCTCTGACCCTCGGGTACCGGGTCGAGTTCGCCGATCTGCCTGGCGTCTTTGCCGTCGGCGTTCGCCGAGATTTTCAGCGAATTGAGGAAATCGAAGTTGTCGGTGTCCCCGTCTGGCTCCTTCGTGCCCGTGATTTTCAGGTCCAGTCCCTCGAGATAAACTGCTTTTGCCGGGCCCGCGTTGCGCTTGTCGAGTTCGCGCTCCAGGTTGATGTCGAATCCGATCGACGGGAAGAAGTTGTCCAGCGGGACGCCTGGACCGGGACTGCCCGGTACGACCTCCTCGTCGCTCTTGGCAGTGAAGGTGAAGCCGGGTTCGCCACAGGCGGTCGATGCTGCCAGCATCGGGAGGAGCAATAGGGCGCCGAGGACGGATCGCTGGAGGATCCGGTCGCTGAATATCGTCATTCTGGTCGGACCTCGCGTGGAGTCGCGTCGGGAAGCGTCGGGGCGAGTCGAATCTCCTCACGCTGCGCATCGTTTCGGAAACGCGGGATCCTTTCAAACGCTCGCCGGGGGCCGCACCGGGGGGGAATGAGCGCGCGCCCTCGGGCGTGACTTGTCAGTGTGTGGGCGGGCCGATAAAGTCCCACGATGGAACCGGAGGTTTTCACCCTGCCGCGGTGCCCCCCCTGTGTATGAAGTTCTTCTGCGACCGTTGTAGCACCAAGTACTCCATCGCCGATGAAAAGGTCCGGGGGAAGGTCGTCAAGGTTCGCTGCAAGGTGATCGAGGTCCGTGGAACGGAGCTCGACGGGGCGGATGGGGGGGCGGGATCGGAGGACGACCTCGGTGGGGAAAATCGCGAGTGGTACTACTCCGTCGAGGGACAGACCTTCGGGCCTCTTCCCGAGGACGAACTCAGAGACAAGTATCGACAGGGCGAGCTGGGGGAGAACAGCTACGTCTGGGCCGACGGATTCGAGGACTGGAAGTCCGCCACGGAGGTCGACGTCTTCGCCGCTGCCCTCGGGGGTGGGGGGCGCCGGCCGCCGGAGACGCCGCCGGCCGCCGGCTCCACCGAGGGACGATCGTCGGGGGGAGGACGCGACACGGGTCGGTCCGGGGGTCGAGGGGACAGCCGTCGAGATGCGGGCGGCGGTGAGACGACGGCGAACCGCGACCGCGAGCGGAGCCGCGCGGATCGAGGCGGCGAGTCCGGGGCCGCGGCCGGAACCGGCGAGACGAGCCGGTCGAGTGGCGGCGACGAGTCGAGCCGGAGCGATCGGCTCGATCGGCTGCGGAACAAACTCAAATCCGACTTCACCGACGAAGGGGGACGCGAACGGAGGGCCGACGAGCAGTCGACGGAGGGCGAGGGAGCTGTCGGCGGCGAGGTCGCGTCCGAGCCGGGCGGAGAGGAGGTCGAGCAGGAGGCGGAACCGACGGTCGACGTCGATCCCGACGAGCACGATCCCCTCGCCCGAGAGGAGCAGGACGGAGAACTGGCCGAAACCGTCGATCGGGACCGGAGTTCCCTCGAGGCACTCGTCGAGGAGAGCACCCCGGAGGCCGACCAGGAGGGAGGCGCTGTCGACGGCGGAGAGCAGGGGGGCGGCGTCGAGGAGCGCGACGAGACCGACCGCGAGGAGACGGTCGGTGACCAGCTGGCACCGGAGGACGCGGAGACAGTCGACCGGGCACTCGCCCCGGACGAGATCGCCGGCGAAGGGGCGGACGACGGTGAGGATTCACTCGGCGCCGGCCTCGGTCGGGACGGGGAGGACGTGCGTTCCGAGTTGGAATCGGTCGAGGGGGACGCCGACGCGGAGGCATCCGATGCCGTCGGTGGGGCGTCGGCCGGGGAGACCCGGCCGCCGGAGGCCGACGCCAGTCCGACGGAGGACCTCGACCGGTCCGAGGTGCTGGGAGGGGATCCCTTCGGGGGGGCTATCGGGGGAGGAGAATCGGCATCGACCGGGGCCTCCGGAGCTCCCGAGCCCGAGGAGCGGGAGATGCCCGAGAGCGTCGAGCCGGAGCCGACCGTCGAGGACGAGATCGGCGGCGAGGGGCCGCTTTTCCCCGAGACGGGGGCCGGCGGAACCGGGGGGGAGGCCCCGCCGGAGGCAGACGACGAGGGGTCGGACGTCGCACTTCCGACGGCGCCGACGCTGGGGGACGAGGACGACGCGAGCCGGAGTTTCCGGGAGGACCTCTCCAAGAGCCTGCTCATCCAGCTCGAGAAGATCGAGAAGGAGGGGCGCAGCAAGAAAATCATGATTGCGGTCGGGGGTGTGCTGGCCATCGCCCTCGTCGTCGGCACCTGGTACACTTTCTTCGGGTTCGGCGAGAGTGCACCGGTGATCAATCTGCAGCCCGAGAAGGGCCGCACGAAGATCGACAGTGAAGACCCGAAATTTCACACCTACACGAACGAACAGCTGAAAAAACGCTACGGCGAAATCGAACAACTCTCGCCGCAGGTCGTCCGCAACGTCAAATCCGACCGGGGCGCCGGAAAAAACCCCGGATCGTCGGCCGAGCCGTCGGGCTCGACCGAAACGGGCAGTGCAGGCGGGGGGAACGAACGGACGGTGGCGGAGATCGCCGAGGGAGCGACGCAATCCGGTTCGTCGTTGGACCAGGCGCTCGCCGAAGCCGAGAAGACCGAGGACGAGGGGGGCTCGGACGAGATGAAGCGCAAACAGCCCGAGGGTCAGGGCGAGACGATGAACGTGGCCGAGCCGACCGGAAAGTCCCCCGGGGAGAAGACGGATCCGATGATGAAGGCCTGGGGAGCGCTCGAATCCGGCGGGCCGAGCGTTCAGCGGCCGAACGATTCGCTCCAGAAGGCCAAAGAAAAGGAGGAGAAGAGTCGGTCCACCCTGACCGCCGAGGAGATCATGAACGGGGACGGCATCAAACAGGTCCGCAAGAGTGTCGGTGTCTGCCGGCAGCGCCACAAACGGACCGGTGCGCCGCTGGAGGCGGGTAAGGTCTACTTGACGCTGCAGATTCAGCCCGACGGTCGGGTCTCGAGTTTCTCGATCTCCCCGAAAAAAGTCGCCAACACCGCGTTCGAGCGGTGTCTCGGGACCCACAAAACCCGCTGGATGTTCCAGTCCTTCAGCGGGGGACCCAAGAAGATCAAGGCGCCGTTCATCATCCGCTGACGCGGGTCGGTCCCCGCCAGCCTCGGTAGGGGGTGTCATCAACTCCGCGGGATGAACACTCCAAAACACGCTGTAAAAAGCGCGGCCAGAGCTTCCAGCTCCGAGCGGAGGGTCGGGGCAGGGCGCGGGAAGCGCGGTCGACGTCGCTCCCGGCCGGCGGGAACGATGCCCACGGTTTCCCGATCAGTCCCCGGTCGAGGTCTCGCCCAGTCGGCGTTCGAGCAACTCGATGTCGACCAGAAGTGCACCGTCTCCGCGCTCCTCGGCGCGGCGGCGGGCTTTTCGCAGTGCGTCGCCCGCCAGTTCGTCGCTTCCCACCTCGTTCAAATCCTCGGCCAGTTCGAGGGCCGCCTCCGGATCGGTGAAGACTTCGAGAAAGGCCTCGACTCGCTCGCGCGCCGCCTCCGGGCCGTCGGCCTCCAGCGCGAGGAGACAGGACTCGCGCCGCGCCGGCATCGCCCGGTCGGGCCACCGATGTTCGAAGGAATCGAGCAAGTCGCGCGCTCGGTCGAACCGCCCGTCGCGAAGACACGTCCGTGCGGCGGTCAGGTGGACCTCTCGATAATTCAGGGCGGGATGGTCATCGTCGGATGTCAGGATGCCATCGACGCGGTCGACGAACTCGTCGAGGGCGCCGTTCGCGCGGGCTGCTCGTGCGACCGCCCAGGTGAGAAAGTCGTCGAGCTCGCCGACATCGACGTCTCCGAGTGTCCCCGGGTCGGCTTCGACCAGTTCGTCGTGCCGTTCGAGGGCCGCGACGGAGACGACGTCGCGGGCCCGGTAGCTGTAGCCCCATGTCTGGTCGAGGTAGTACGGGTAGTCGTCGCAGCCCGGCGAGTCGCGCGGACCGGTGGACCGACGCTGCTCGGCACTCATGGTGTTCCTCGGCGTGTTGCGGGAGCGTAAGAGGCGTCTCGACTCGAGGGGCGGACCCCGGGGAGCACCGACGGAAAGACGGGTCCGTCGGGGCGAGCGGTCAATCGGGTCGCCCCCGGGGTTTCTCCGGGCCGGAACTCGTAGCCGAGTGATGCGAAGATGGCGTCGAGGTCCAGCCGGCGCCGTTGCTCGACATATCGCCGCCACAGCTGGCAGGGGGAACCACACTGCCCGCCGACCAGCGACGAGAGAGCCCGTTCGAGATCGTCGGCGTCGTATCGATGGCGGTGAGCCTCGGGTTGATCGAGCATCGCCCGGAGCCACGATTCGACGGTTAGCGAACGGGACGACGTCTGCGCAAGGGCGGCGTCGAAGGCGACACCCAGGAGCAGTCCGCGGTCGTAGGGCAACCGCCGGCGGTCGCGCCGGTCGGCCGTTCCCCCGCCTGCGACGGGATTTTGCAGATACCGGTGAGCCGTTCTCGCCAGCATGCGCCGAACGCCCGCACCGTCGAACGTCCCGAGCCGCCGGAGCGCCTTGACCGCCAGATAGTGTGTCACCCCCTCTTCGAACCAGCGGACCTCCAGCTCACTCCGGGGATCCGGGACGAGATAATGTCCGTTCCAGACGTGCAGTGCCTCGTGGGCGACCAGCAGTCGAGTCGAGCGGTCGAGCACCGCCCCGGGGGGCAATCTGAGCAGGAACCCACCGCCGCGGCCACTCCCACGCGGGAGGTCGCGCCGCCCCTCGGGCCCGGCCGCGACGACGGCCGAGACGGGGCCGAGATCGCCGAAGACCGTCCGGTAGTGATCGACGACGCCCTCCGTGAACCGGGTCAGTCGCGCGACGGGAGCGTCGAGTCCGGATTCGAAGGCGACTCGCACCCGGTCGGAGCCCGAACCGCGCTGTCGGACCGTCAGCCGGGGGCCGGCGGCGACGAAGGCGTCGCGTAGATCCCGGAGGTTGTCGGTCACGAACCCGTGGACCGTGCGTCGGGCCTCCACCGTCGACCGTCTCTGCGAGCGACGTCTCCAGGTCGTCACCACTCGCCAATCCGAGGGCGCGTGGAGTTCGACGGGGATGTCGCGGATCGTGTCGACGAGTTCCCGGCTGGGGACGACCAGAATCGAGGGGATCTCGAGTACGGCGTTCGTCCTCGGGGCGCGGGGCGTCGGGCGGCGTACTCGGTAGTGCAGCTCGACCCACTTCAGGCCGTCCGAGCGGAGATCGAGCCGACGTCCCTCCCCGGTTCGGCGGACGCGAATTCGCCCCGAGGGACCGCGGGCATCGACGATCTGGAACCGCCATTCGGTCCGGTTCGACGCCGGAAGGAAGAACGTGGTCTTCGCGGGCGGTTTCAGAAGTCGCACTCGGATCGCCAGCCCTCGGTCGCGCATCGCGAACCGATACCAGAGCGCGTGCGATCGGTCGGACGAGGTCGGGGGATGATTCCCGTCGAGCGTTGCCGACTCGGTGGCCGGCTCGCCGACCAGTTTGTCGTCGGACTTGCCGCTGTCGTCGGTCGAACAGCCGGACGACAGGAGCCCCGCCCCCACGAAGCAGAGTGCGAACAGGGGGCAACAGGGCACCACGGACCGAGGGGGAAGCGGGACCCACCCCCGCCGCGAAAGGGAATCGGCGCCTCGAGCAGGCACGGTGTCAGGACTCCGGCTCGTCGGCGTTCGGTGCGTGCTCCGTCTCGACCTCCGAAGACGCCTCGGACGAGTCGGCTCCGTCGGTCGCGTCCGACGAGTCGTCGGCGTCGAGCCGTTCCTCGAGCTCGTCGATGTAGGCCTTCCGCTCCTCGAGTTCCCCGCGGAGCTCGCGTTGCTGTCGCTCGAGGCGTGCCAGCCGGGTGCTGGACGTCTCGTCGACCTCCGAGTGCTCGCGCTCGGTCCGCGTTTCGTCGGAGTTGGACGACTCCGGCGTCCACTGCACGGCGGTGTCTTCCGAGGCGTAGACCGACGTCGAGGGCTCCTCCCCTCCGAACGCTCCCTCGAACTCGGCGGCGGACGCCCCCTGTGACCGACCGGGTCCGGTCGACGGCGAGCCGACCTGTCGTCCGACGCGGTCGGAGAGCTGGACGAGCGACTTCTCCTGTCGGTCGAGTGAGGCGCCCAGTTGTTGCCGGAGTTGCGCCAGCT
>JBDGRG010000086.1:0-1825 GCA_042218355.1 Bradymonadaceae bacterium | reverse complement strand
GACGCACGGCCCGGTACGTTTCGGCGACCAGGGCGAGTCGTTCGTCGAGTTCCGGTTCGTTCGGACGGCGGTCGGCGGGAGTCTGCGGCCCGCGGGAACCGCGAACTGGTTTGTTGCGCGTGTGTTCGAGGTGGTTTCGGATGCGATCGACCAGCGCGTAGTACGGGAGATCGATGCGGTGGGGGACCGGAGCATCGACGTCGTCCCCGCAGAAGATGATCTCGACGCCGGACGACTCGTCGCTGGAGCCGAGCGATCGTTCGATCGTCTCCTCCGGTTCGGCGGCGGTCGGGCCCTCGTGCCCGTTCCCCGGCTCGGCTTCGGACGAGGCGTCGTTCGGCTCGTCCGTCTCCGCCGGCGGACTGGTCGTCTGGTCGCCCTCGACGGCATCGAAGGTGTAGCCATAGGTCGGTGTCTGGCGGGTTCGGACGACCGAACCGAACCGCCGTTGCAGTTGGCCGATCTGAGGCGTCTTTTCCCCCGGGGTCGAGTTGCCCGTGCCGACCTCGACTCGAGTCGCGTCCTCGCGAGGGAGCAACGACTCCATGCCGTGGACCGTGCGCCGTTCGATGGCGCAGACATATTCGCCCTCCGGCGCCAGCACCCGGTCGATCTCGTCGAGCACGACCGGTGCGGTCACCGGGTTGGAGGGATCGAGCGAGACCACGCAGTCGAAGGTTCCGTCGGGAAACTCGAGCTCCTCCCAGGCCATCCGGTGGAAGTCGAGTTCGGCCTTGTCGTGCTTGATGCGTGCCAGGTCCAGGGATTCCGGACGAGGATCGACGGCGTCCACCCGCTCGGCGCCGAGTTCGACGAGCAGCGAGGCTCCGATGCCACTCGAACATCCCAGATCGAGCACCCGCTGTTCGCGGATCCGATCGGCGAGCAGGAGATATCGCGGCAGTCGGGCGTGCCATTCGCCGTCGAGCACCTGGTTTCCGAAGTACTCGTTCATCGTGGGCCGGGCGGTCAGGAGGAAGCCGGGACGAACGACGGGTCGATCGACGCCCGCGATCATGGTGCAGCCGACCGCCGATGTCGAATCATTGCGTCGGTCGATCGTGTCGACGAAGGGGGGACGCCGGGCGCCGGTGCGTCGGGGTTCGGATCGAAAGGGTCCGGCAGACCGGGCGATCAGAACTTCATGCCCCATTCAGCCCGATATTTGAACCAGCGGTACGCCAGCCACCCGGTGATCGGAATGCCGGGGACGAGGAAGGCGTACGAGAGCAGGAAACTGAGCAGTGCCGTGGTCGTCGCCGACCCGAGCGCGGCATAGCCCTTCATCTTGGCCTTCTTCGACTGCTTCGTCAGCGGCTTGTCGCTCATGGTGTCTGCTCCGCGTCGAGCGTACTTCACGTCCCAGAACGGCTGTCATCTTCGCAAACGTCGTCGGCGGTTCCAATGTTCCCGTCGGCTCGGGAGGGGCCGTCATCGCGCGGACTCGATCGGTTCGTAGGTCGCGATCAGCCGATGCTCTCCCGGGTCGAGCGGGACGACCCGTTCGTAGCCCGGCCCGGTCGCCCGCAACTCCGACGCCGGACGGTGCGAACCGTCGATCTCGACGGACGCGAGACGACCGCCGGGCGACGCTGCGGGAAGGGCGACGCCGATCGTCGGCGGATCGTCGCCGGTACGGAGGATCGGGGCGTCCGGGACCGTCACGGTCGCCTTCAGGCGACCTGCCTGCGGGTCCCAGCTGCTCGTGATCGTCGAGTCGAACCGGGCGGAGGCGAACCGAGTGAAATCGGGCACGGTCGCGATCCAGTGGTTGTAGGTGCGCGCGAGTTCGTAGAATCGGGCGACGGCGGGCAACAGCGAGGCC
>JBDGRG010000085.1:4738-4970 GCA_042218355.1 Bradymonadaceae bacterium | reverse complement strand
ACAAGGCGACCGGCCAGGGGTCCTCGCCCGCCTCCGCGCGAGACGTCGGCGGGGAGGGCGTCCAGCAGGCCCTGTTGCAGATGGTCGAGTCCAACGAGGTGATGATCAGCCCGGAGGGCTCGCGGAATCGGCCCCAGCAGGAATTCATTCAGATCGACACGTCCAACATCCTGTTCATCTGCTGCGGGGCCTTCGACGGATTGACCGACATCGTCGCCCGGCGGTTGGGGGA
>JBDGRG010000085.1:0-4708 GCA_042218355.1 Bradymonadaceae bacterium | reverse complement strand
CAGCCCCGAGGACGAGGATCCCTCCGAATTGCTCAAACACGTACGCCCCGAGGATCTGATCGAGTACGGCATGATCCCGGAGTTCGTCGGGCGGTTCCCGGTGATCGTCTCCTTCGAGCAGCTGACTGAAGAGCAGCTGGTGGAGATCCTCTGGAAACCGAAGAACAGTCTGGTCAAGCAGTACAAGAAGCTGTTCGAGCTCGAGAACGTCGAGCTGCGGTTCGAGGAGGAGGCGATGCACGCCATCGTCCGGCAGGCGATCGAGCGGAACACGGGAGCTCGGGGGCTCCGATCGATCATGGAAGTGGTGATGCTCGACGTGATGTACGAGCTGCCCGACCTCTCGAACGCCCGGGAGTGCGTGATTACCGAAGAGGTCGTCGAGGAGGGAGAGAAACCGGCCATCAGCTACGAGAAGAAGTCCGCGTGAAGCAGGGACGGGGGAACTGAGAACAGGGAATGGGGGCTTCGGGGGGAGGCATCGCAGGGCTCGCATGCGACGTACGACTCGAGCCCCGGATGATCGACAGACTCCTGGCCCGCTCGCCCGTTGGTCGTCGGGGGCAGTCGGTCGAGTGGAACCTCGTTCGGTGATCGCGGAAGTTGCCGTTCGTTCGTCTCGACGGCTGGCCCGAGGGGCCTGCTCCGTGCGGCGACTCCCGTCAACGCAGACGTCCCGTCATGGAGCGAATCGGTTTTCGGGCCAACGGCCTGACCTTTCGGGCCCTTCGCTGCGAGGGGGAGACCTCCGACGAGCGTGCGCTCTTTCTGCACGGCTTTCCCGACCAGGCGCGGTCGATGGTGCCGGTGATGCGGCGGCTCGCCCGCGAGAGATGGGTGGGGGTTGCCCCCTGGATGCGTGGCTACGCACCGACTCAGCTCGCCCCGGACGACGACTACACGATGGGCGCGCTGGCGGCCGACGTCATCGGGATGCTGGATGCGCTCGACTGGGAGCGCGCCACCCTCGTCGGACACGACTGGGGAGCCGTCGCCGCGTACGCGGCCGCGAATCTGGCACCGTCCCGGGTCGCTCGGATCGTCGGTGTCAGCGTCCCACCGCTGTCGATCTTCGTCCGAAATGCGTTGGTCACCCCTGCTCAGTGGTCGAAGAGCGCGTACATGCTCTGGTTCCAGCTCCCGGGGCTGGCTGAATACCTGCTGTCGCGGGACGACTACCGGGCTCTCGAGGCGGCTGGCCCCCCGCCGGAGGTCGACGATATCGACTGGTCCGAAGGGGTGATCGACTCGTTCAGCACGCCGGGGACGCTGTCCGCTGCGCTGAAGTATTACCGCTCGCTGGTACCGGGGCGCCCGGATTGCGGTGGGGACGGGCTCGAGAGCTGGCGGCTTGCTTTGCAGACAGTCGAGCGCCCGACGTTGTTGGTGGCGGGCATCGACGATCCATGGATCGGGCCGGAGATGTTCGAGGGGCCCGCTCGCGCCATCGATGCTCGCCACGAGGTTCGGCGGTTCGTCGACACCGGCCACTTCGTGCCGGTCGAGCGTCCCGACCGCCTGACCGACGCGATCCTCGGCTTCGTCGGTTGATCGTTACCGTCGGGCCTGCGACAACCCGCTCGTCGCACTTCTCGAGCTTCAATTGAGAGATACCATGTTGCCCTTGCGTCGCCCCCTCCCGATCCTCGCTGCCGTGATGTTCGTCGTGACGGCCGGCTTGCTCCCCGGTCGCGCTGCTGCGCAGAAGGGGTACGAGGCCCCGTTCATCGAGCGCGGGCTCGGAGCGACGAACGTCGAGGCGACGACGGGAAACGGCCGCCTGACCGCGGGAATCTCGCGCGAGGGAGATCTCAGCGTGCTCTCGTGGCCCTCGCCGTCATTCTGGGATCAGCTCCACTACATCACGTCCAACGGGCCGGATGCCCGCGAGCAGCCGCGATTCGGCGCACCGAAACGCGCCGGGGCGTTCGCGGGGATCTCGGTGACGTTCCAGGGGGCCGGGGAGCCCTGGGTGTCGTTCTTCCGAACCTGGCCGAACGAAGACATTCAGTACACGGCCAGCGACGTCCGGATCGTCGAGACGACGTTCCGGCATCCCGACCGGGGGCTGAAGGTCGTCCAGCGGGACATGATCCCGCCGGACCACGACGTCCTCGTGCGCCGATACGTCGTCGAGACGACCGACGGCGCGGCCGACGTCCAGAAGGCCTCGTTGCTCGCCTACACGAACCTTTCGCCGGGCATGTCGAAGGTGCCCCAGTTACCACTGCTGGGCGTCATCATGGACCATCAGAACGATTTTCTGGGTGTGTGGCGGAAGGATCGACGAGCATTCGTGCAATTTCATCCCGGCGACACCGGGATCATCGACGAGATCGCGAGGGTGCCGGCGGCGGTCAACGGGGGGGTCGATCGCGACTTCGGTCGGCTCGGGGCACTGTTGAAGTCGAAGAACCCGTCGAGTTCGAAGATTCAGAATCTGGCGGGCCGCCTGGACGAGTTGTACGCCGAGGGGGTCTACGCCGCCGTCTCGACGCACCCCAAACCCGCGGGCTACCAGCTCGGTGAGGACCAGACGGATTTTTGCAAGGAGCTGGGGGAGCTGGCGGACAACGTCCAGGACCTCGGCGGCGGGACGCTCCCGGTGAATCCGGCGGCGGCGAACTTTTTGCGCTGCGGGGATTTTCAGCCGCTGAAGACGGTCCGCGAGGAGGAGGCCTGGACGTACGATGCCGAGGATGCATACACCGATTTGAAGGACGGAACCTTGAATGGCAACGCCCTGGCGGGCGCTCAGGTCAACGCCGGACTGCGCGTGCCGCTCGCGGGGTTGAGTAGCTCGGGGAAGGCGCGGGCGACCCAGTTTCTGGCCTTCGGCTCGACCTCGCAGCAGGCGCTCGACACCCTGGAATGGGCGCGAAACAATCGGACGTCGATCCGTTCGACGGTCGTCCAACACGACCGTCAGTTCGTCGAGGATCTCTGGATTCCCAAGGAGCTGTCGGGCGAGTTGAAGAAGTTCATCCAGCGGGCGTTCTTGAACGTCCGGGTCGGCACCGATCGGGAGTCGAAGGCGGTCGTCGCCTCGATCAGCCGGCAGCCCAGCTATCAGCTCGACTGGCCCCGCGACGGGGCGTTCTTCAATACGGCGCTGGACCTGTCGGGCCAACACGAACTCGTCACGGAGCGGATGAAGTTCTACTCGGAGACGATTCGTGACGAGCCGAAGGAGCCGGCGCCGCTGATCAACAAGGATTCACCCGGTTGGCCCAGCCAGCCGAACCGGTCGGACTATCCGCCGGATTCCTGGGAGATGAACTACTACGCCGACGGCCCGCCCGGCGGGACGATTCGACTCGAAATCGACAACACCGCGTTGCTGGTCTGGGCGTACGTCGCGCACGCCGGCTACCTGGAGGGCGAGGCGCGAGAGTCGTACATCCAGCGCGAGTGGCCGACGATCAAACGGGCGGCGAACTTCGTACATCGCTGGCGCGACCCGGAGACCGGGCTGATGTGGCCGGCGAACGAGGACGACCACTCCGAGTACACTCAGGGGCTGCAGGGGGCGGCGACGAGTTACCTGGCTCTGACCTCGGCTGCCCGTCTGGCCGAGCATCTCGGCGAGGATCAGTTGGCCGACGACTGGCTCCACCGCGCCGGCGAACTGAAGAACGCGACGTTGAAGTACATGTACGAGGAAGGAGAGGGGTTTTCGGACTACGGCGAGTCGGGCAAAGCCGCCGGACGAGCGTGGTTGGGCTGGCCGACGCATTTCCTGTCGGGAGACGATCCGCGTCTGAAATCGACACTGAAGAAGGTACTCGAGTCACAGCTGAAGCTCGTCGAGGGGAAAGCCGGGAACGGGGGATATCCGACGAAGGTCGCCATCAGCGTGGCGATCACCCTCGACGATCAGCAGCTTCGCGAGAAGGCGTTTCGCGTCGCGAAGAAACTGGCCGAAGACATCGCTCACGACGAGACGTGGACGATCGGCGAGGCGATCGTGCCCGTCGACGAAGACGGGGACGGGACGACCGACGACTTCATCAACGGGGTTTCGACACCGCATCTGTGGTCCTCGATTCTGGTCTACCTGACGGCGGTCGCCTACCACCACCCGGAGAAGTTCGACCAGTATCGAGAGGTCTTCCCGAAAGTCGAGGTCCCGGACGTCCCGCCACCCGGTGAGGGCGGGGGGGACGTCGGTGCCGATGCAGGTGGCTCGGCGAAACCGCCCGGCGG
Organism: Bradymonadaceae bacterium; assembly: GCA_042218355.1. Taxonomy (GTDB): domain Bacteria; phylum Myxococcota_A; class Bradymonadia; order Bradymonadales; family Bradymonadaceae; genus CAJXPB01. The sequence continues at coordinate 502 of JBDGRG010000085.1, read as the reverse complement.
TGGGGGAGGATGTTCGTGTCGGGCTGCGGGCAACGGGACGGGGACGCCGTTGGCGTGGTTCCTCGGTCTGGTGGCAGTCGGGCGTCTCCTCCGGCGGCGCGGCGACCCGCGACGGGCGTGATTTGGACGCCCCCGTGGATGCCGCCGACCGACCGCTGCCGAGTCTCGCCGCGACTGCCCTTCTTGCGCCTCCGGAGCGGAGAGTCCACCGGCGGTTCGGTTGCCGACCGTGCGCCGCTCGCTCGAACGTCGAGCTCTCCGCAGCGGCGATCGAGTACGGACCGTCCAGTCGTTGCGATACGATGTCTCCTCTGAGGGGGAGCCCGGGTGTCGAGTCGCGGTGATCGCCATCTCGCGGCCTCTCTCCGATACCGAGTCCGACGTCGGCGATATCGAAACTCGCGCGACGACACTCGCGCGAGCGATATCGAGCCGCGCACGAGCTCGAGACATACGCGCCCACGTGGGTCCCTCCGGCGCGCCCGCGTGCGCGCCGCCCGGC
>JBDGRG010000084.1:0-1745 GCA_042218355.1 Bradymonadaceae bacterium | reverse complement strand
CGGAGCCGCCATCACCGGCGTGGCGGCGGAGATCACGTCGGCCTTCCAGTGGGCTCGGACCGCCGTCGACTCGGTCGTCCGCACGCGGGCCTCGACTTCCGGCGTCGTCACCTCGGCGGTGCGACCCGAGTACTGGCGGAGAGTCGCCCCGACTCGCCCCCGGTCGCGGGCGACGCAGGTCGCCAGCAGACCGGCGCAGGCCAGGGCGGCCGCAGTCCCCCCGGTCGTCGTCCTCAGTTGCACCCACAGCCTCCTCCTCCGGAGGTCGTCCCCCCCACACTGCCGGAACGCACGACCTCGAGATGCGAGCGGTACGCCGCCTCGCCGGCGTCGACCGGGATCTGCATGCAGTCGTGGGCGAGCCGCCCTCGCTCCCAGGGGTCGACGGTCTCGCAGCCGGCGGTCGCCAGCAGCGCGGCCGACAGGGCGACAGCGAGCCAGAACTCGTTGGGCTGGAGACGTAGTCCGAGGTTCATGGCGGATAGGAGTTTGTTCATTGGTGCGGTGGCCATCCTGGCCACCGGCGCGAGCGGCGGGCTTCCAACCCACCGACATCGCCTGGATCCACACCTCGCCTCATCGCTCCCTCCTCCGGCCCGAGGCCAGGTATGCCCCGAACCCCCCGCTCGACCGCCGCTCCATCGACGGATCGACGATCAACGCCTCGACTCGTTCCAGCTCATCGGCCAGCGCCAGCCCCCGCTGGGGGCCCTGTACGAACAGCGCCGTCGACAGCGCGTCGGCCCGCGCCGCGCGGTCGGCGACGACCGTGACGGCCGCGGTCCCGCGGGCCGGTCGGCCCGTCCGCGGGTCGAGGATGTGGTGGTATCGCTTCCCGTCGCGTTCGAAGTACCGCTCGTAGTCGCCCGACGTGACGACCGCCCCCTCCTCGAGCGTCAGCCGCTCCAGCAGCTCGCCCCGTCTGCGCGGATGGGCGATGCCGACCTGCCACGGGGACACGTCCTCGGCGCGCACCCGCACGTCGCCCCCGCCGTCGACCAGGTAGTTGTGAATCCCGTGCCGCTCGAGGATCCGTGCGGCCCGGTCGACGGCGTATCCCTTGCCGATCCCCCCGACTCCGATCGCCAGGTCCCCGTCGGGCAGGTAGATCGTCGATTCGCCCCGGTCGATCCGGATCTGTTCGTAGCCGATCTCGCCGCGACAGCGCTTCAGCTCCGACGAGCTGGGAATCTCGGGCGGACGGAACGACCAGAGCGAGTCGCAGCTCGCGAAGGTCAGGTCGAAGGCGCCGTCGGTCCGCCGCGAGATCCGCTGGGCGAGCGCGACGACCTCCATCAACTCGGGACCGACCTCGACCGGCCGCTCGCCCGCTCGCCGGTTGACCCGCGACAGCTCGCTGGTCGACTCCCAGCTACTCAGCAGCCCGTCCAGCCGGACGACCTCGTCGAACGCGGCGTCGATCGCCCGGGCGGCCGCCTCGGGCCGAGTGGTGCGGACCTCGATCCGGAAGGTCGTCCCCATGATCGACTGCCGCCGCCGCAGGCTCTCGTATGCGGCCTCCTCGGCTCGGCCCCCGGGCGACGACGGAGAGCGAGCCCCGTCCGGATCCGCACCCGTCTCGGGAGAACACCCCGAACCAAACATCAGGATCGATATCAGGAGCGCGGCGAACCCGCGGTCCCGTGTGCACGGAGGGCCCCGGTCTCCTGTGCCGTCGATGTGATCGACCCCGGTCATCTCCGCGAACCCTCGAGGGCGCCGACATTACATCACCGGATCGTAGG
>JBDGRG010000083.1:0-8013 GCA_042218355.1 Bradymonadaceae bacterium | reverse complement strand
GCTCCCGGTTCAATCCGATCCTCTACGTCGTCAACGGCATCCGCTACGGCATGATCGGCGCGCCCGACGTTCCGCTGTGGCAGGGCTTCGCGGTCGTCGGGACGATGGTCGTTCTCTTCGTCTCCGGGGCGATGTACATGCTGGCGACGGGGAAGAAAGTTCGAGAGTAGCGGCTGGGCGGCTGAGCTGCTGAGTTGTGACGTTGCCGGGAGGTCGGGCAGTGGGGGGCTCGCCGAGATGCTGAGTAGCTGAGATGCTAAGATGCTAAGTGGCTCAGCCGCTAAGTAGCTCAGGTGCTCGGCATTGAGTGTTGCGAAGGGGCCAGTTGCAGAGACGAAGAGAAGCTGAGATGCTCGCCGATGAGATGCGAAACCGGGTTCGTCTTTGCGTCGAAGAACGGGGTAATCACCATGGCGGCAGAAGACGATCACCAGTCCTAGAGTGACGAAGAACGTCCACATCACGACAGTCAGGTCTGGCAGCTCGGCAGACGCCTCGCCGTCGAAATCTATCGGGTCACCGAAGATCTCCCGGCCGACGAGCGGTACGGATTGACCTCTCAAATTCGGCGGGCGGCCGTCTCGATCCCGAGTAACGTCGCCGAGGGGGCTGGCCGGAAGTCGAACTCGGAATTCGCCCGGTTCCTCTACGTGGCGAGAGGCTCGCTGGAGGAGCTTCACACCCAGATGCAGATCGCTGCGGAGCTAAGCTATTTCGAGGAGACCGATCTCACCGATGCCGCTGCATTGTGCGGGGACCTCGAACGGGCTCTACAGGGATTGATCGACGCCGTCGAGAACTGACCGTGCGCAGTTGTGTGGCCGACCGGTCCAGCAACTGAGCATCTCAGCCACTCAGCATCTAGCCGCTACAGGCCGTTTGATTCAGTTGCGGCCAGATCCGTGGCGTCGAGGACTGACCGTGCTCACCTGGGCAACTAAATAACCGACCGGTCGAGCATCTGAGCATCTCAGCTACTCAGCATCTCCACACCACGGGTCGTTCGATTAAACCGCACCGCTGCGGCAAAATCGAGCATCACCCCTCATCGGTTTGCGACGGAGGTGGCCGCCGGCTCGGGGACGAGTGTAGGGCCCGGAGATTAGTATCGCCTATCTGTGGGAGAGTGCTGCGGTCGGCGGCGGCCGAGGTCGGTTGATCGGCGGAGCTGTGAGAAGAGCCCGCAACCGCCGAAGAAGTCGGGAAACGACAACCGGAGTCGGGGGGTTCGGACCGAGCGCGGGCGAGCTGACGGCCTCGAGTTCGAAGCCGTCGAACGGAGGCGTATCCTCGACGGATACGTCGAGGCTCGACGGCGATGAACTCGTGGTCGCTCAGCCGGTCGGCGCGACGCGGAGAACCCTCGACTCCGGTTGTCTATAAAAAGTAGCGGGGGCAGGATTCGAACCTGCGACCTTCGGGTTATGAGCCCGACGAGCTACCCGACTGCTCTACCCCGCATCAAGGTCGGGGACTCCCTCCCCGACGCGGACCCAATATTGTACGGCGACGTCCGCCGTTGTCAAGTGGGCTGGCGCGTGTTGGCCGGTGTGGCGGGTCCTCCCGCCTGAGCCCCTCACTCGGCCGGGGCGCGGTCGGGCGGGTCGGTGTCGACCTCGTCGTACAGCTCGGCGACTTCGTCGGGATTCAGCCGCCGCCACTCGCCGGGGCCGAGGTCGCCCAGGCCGATCGGGCCGATCGCCGTCCGCTCGAGTTCGACCACCGGATGGCCGACCGCGTCGCACATCCGGCGGATCTGGCGGTTCTGTCCCTCGGTCAGGACGATGGAGAGTTCGCTCTGGCCGCCTTCGGCGCGGTCGATCTCGACCGACTGGGCTCTCGCGGTGTCCCCGTCGTCCAACTCGATGCCGCCGGTGAATCGGTCGGCGAGCGCCCCTTCGGACTGAATCTCACCCTCGACGACCGCGCGGTAGTACTTGCGCGCGCCGAAGCTGGGGTGGGTCAGGCGATGGGTCAGGTCGCCGTCGTTGGTCAGCAGCAGCGCGCCGGTCGTCTCGCGGTCGAGCCGGCCGACGGGCCACAGTCGGGGTAGGGCGTCGGGGACCCAGTCCATCACCGTCTCTCGCCCCTGCGGGTCGTCGAGCGTGGTGATGCAGTCGGCGGGTTTGTTGAGCAGCACGTAGGTGTACGTGTCGGGCAGATCGACGACCTCGCCGTCGACGGCGACCTCGGCTTCGGGGTCGACCTTGGAGCCGAGTTCGTCGCAGACCTCGCCGTCGACGGTGACGCGGCCCGCTTCCATCAGCTCCTCGCCTTCGCGGCGGCTGCAGACGCCGGCCTTGGACAAATACTTCTGCACACGCATCTCGCTCATCACGGACCTCCGTAGAACCACAGGGGTGCACCGAAAGAACCGAACCGCAGAGGGCTCAGTCTTGATCTACCGCAGAGGGCTCAGTTCTGAACTACCGCAGAGGGCTCAGAGAGCTCAGAGGAAAATTTCCCTCGAGTTGCGACGCTCGGAGAGGTGTCGGTACCGATCTTCTGTTCGAAGCGTCAGCCGTTCGAGTGCATTCGACCGGGCCAGACCACCGTTGGACCCATTGCACGAGTTCAGGGTGACAGGGTTGGCCGTCGAGCGGTCGAGCCGGCGAGATGCCAAGTTGCTGAGATGTCAAGATGCTAAGTCGTGGACCTCTCGTCGGTCGGCCCCGGAAGTTGAGCTGTTGAGCGGTCCAGTCGTCGAGCGGTCGAGCCGTCGAGCCTACAACCGCACGACCACATGCCACATGACAGTACGACCGCACGAGCATACGACGGGATGGCCTCGAGCTGGTGTTGTCAATCCCATCGCGTCTCACGCCTCCGGTTGTCTCCTCTGAGCTCTCTGAGATCTCTGCGGTTATTTTGACCGCGTCCTCTGCGGTTCAATCGTACTCGTCGTCGAATTGGGCGAGTTCGTCTTCGTAGAGTTCGTCCAGCGACTCGTGCTCGTCCTCGGACAGCGTCGGCAGGTCGGTCAGCTCCTCGAGACCGAAGTACTCGAGGAATCGGTCGGTCGTTCCGTAGACGTACGGCCGTCCCATGTCGTCGAGCCGACCGATCACCCGGATCAGCTCGCATTCCTCGAGGGTGCCGAGGACCCCGGACGAGTCGACCCCGCGGATCTCCTCGACCTCGGCTCGGGTGATCGGCTGTCGGTAAGCGACGATCGCCAGCGTCTCCAGTGCCGCTCGCGACAGCTCGACCGGTTCGCGCTCGACCAGCTCGCGGACGACGTCGCCGAAGTCGGGATTCGTGCGAAGTGCCCAGCCTTCGGCGACCCGTTCGAGGTGGACGCCGCGCGCCGGGCCGCCGTACTCGACCTTCAGTTGTTCGAGCGCACGGTCGAGTTTTTCGGATTCGTCGGGGGCGAGGGCCGCTTCGAGCGCCGACCGGGAGACCGGGTCGTCGACGGCGAACAGGATCGCCTCGACGCCGCCGCGGAGTCGCTCCATGGCGGAACGAGGGTCGGTTCGGTCGGTCTCTCCGTCGTCGGGCGGCTCCGGGGCCGAGTCTTCGCCCTCGGGTCCGGCGCCCTCGCCGGGAGCCTCTCCCCCGTCCGGGGGGGCATCCCCCTCGCGGCCGTCGTGCGTTTCGGGCGTCGGTGCGTTCGTCGGCGCGTCCTCGGAATCGGCCATCGGCGTCGGCGGTCGCGAGTCTCGGCGGGCGGATCGGGTCGGCGGATTAGGTCAGTTCCTCGGAGAGGTCCAGCCGCTGGTTGACCTCGTCGGGATCGATCACGGCGCGTTCGACGTGTAGACGGTCCGGCCCACCCAGCCGCTTCTGGAACAGCTGGACGAGTTCGAGCCGCGCCATCTCGAGCAGTGCGACGAAGGTGGTCACCACGCGGTTGCGGGAGGGGCTGTCTCCGTCGAACAGCTCGTCGAAGGTCAGCCGCGGCGTCTCCTCCAGTCGGTCGGCGACGTCCAGCACCACCTGCTTGAGACTGAGCTTCTGACTGTCCATCTCGTAGACCAGCTCGGGGCGGCTGCCCGTCCGGTCGAGCATCGCCCGAAGTGCCCCGATCAGGTCGTCGAGTTCGGCCTCGCGGAGGTCGGGGGGGTTCGAGGAGTCGCGAAACCGATCCGTCCGCTCGGGCGGGGAGAAGACGTCGCGGTCCAGCTTCGGTCGAGCATCGAGCTTCTCCGCAAGCGTCTTGTACTTCTCGTACAGCACCAGCCGGCGGACCAGCTCCTCCTTCGGATCTGGCCCCTCCTCTTCGTCCCCCTCGTCGTCGTCGGGGACGAGCGTGCGCGATTTCAGATAGAGCAGGCGGCTGGCCATCTCGAGCCATTCGGCGCCCAGCTCGAGATCGAGCTTCTCCATCCGTTCGACGCAGTGCAGATACTCCTCGGTGATCCGCGCGATCGGGATCTCGACGATGTCGATCTCCTTGTCGCGGACGAGTTCGAGCAGCAGATCGAGCGGCCCCTCGAAGTCCGGGAGGTGCAGCTGCAGCTCGGCCGGCGCCTCCTCCTCCGTCTCGTCGGCCGCCCCGGAGCGGGTCTGGTTGTCGGCGGGCGTGGGCATCTCCCGAATCGTCGGAGGTGCCGTCGGACGGCACCGGTGCGATTGGCAAAACGCATCGAACCCGGACGCTAACGCACCCCGATCGTTCATCCAAGGCGGGTCGCCGCCGGACGGGGGCCGACCGGAGTCCGTGGGCGTCTCCGATGCCGGGCGGAGACCTGAGAGGGCCCCACCCTGCCCCCCTGACTCCCCTCCGACCGATCCCTCGCGAGCGCTTTTCGCGGTGCCTTCGAGCTTGCGGTCGCCGACGATCGTGTTAGGTCTCGTCACAGTCTGCAGTCGGGTTGAATATTTTCCCCGTGAATGATGTTGCAGCCGGTGTCGACGGGCCGCCGGCGAGCGCGCAGGACGGTCGAGGTTTGCGACTGGTCGGGCTCCCGGTGGTTCGAGCACGCGAGCGACTCCCGCCAGGGCATGCAACCATGGATATCGAGGAGGCCATCGAGGACTATCTTCGGTTCTCGAGGGTCCAGCGGAATCTGTCCGAAAACACGGTCGATGCGTACTCCACGGATCTGGAGCAGTTCGCTGATTTCTGCCGTGACGACGAGGAGGTCGAGACGGTCGAGAACGTCCGCGACGTCCACGTCAGTGAATTTCTGGGGGACTTGCTCGACCGCGGGCTCAAGTCGCGCACGGTCGCGCGCAAGCTGTCGACGGTCCGGGGCTTGTTCGAGCATCTGGTCGAGGCCGGAGTGGTCGAGTCCGATCCCACCGACCCGGTCGACTCGCCGAATCACGGCCGCAACGTGCCCTCGGTGTTGAGCCTCGACGAGGTCGAGCGTCTGCTGGAGGCGCCCGACTGCAGCACGCCGGAGGGCGAACGCGACCGCGTGATGCTGGAAGTCCTCTACGCCACGGGTCTGCGGGTGACCGAGCTGGTCGAACTCCAGCTGGGGGACGTCGACCTGAACGGGGGGTACGTCGAGGTCGTCGGCAAGGGGGACAAGCAACGGATCGTTCCGCTCGGGGAGAAGGCGGTCGAGGCGTTGGAGGCGTATCTGGACTCCGGGCGTCCGGAGTTGCTCGAAAACCAGGGTGGGCCCGGATCGACGCCGTACGTCTTCGTGACTCGCCGGGGCAGCTCGATCACTCGCCAGGGCTTCTGGAAAAACCTCAAGCGATACGGGCGGGTGGCGGGCATCGACGACTCGATCAGCCCCCACAAGCTCCGCCACAGCTTCGCGACACACCTGCTCGAGCGCGGGGCCGACCTGCGCGTCGTTCAGTCGCTGCTCGGCCACGCCGACATCGCCACGACCGAGATTTACACGCATGTCGCGCAGGCCCGCCTGAAATCGATGTACGACGAACACCACCCCCGGGCCTGAGCGTGGGTCCCCGCGCGGCAGCCGTCCCCGCCGAACGCCGCGATGCACCCCGCGGCCCGACATTGCATGGGTCGGACTTGACGTGCGCGCCCGTCGGTTGCTCTACTCGCCCGCGGCGAGTGAGTTCGTTTCGGGTCGATCGCGGCGAACGCGTGGGTGTGGCCCTCGGCCCGATCCGTGCTCGAACCCCCGGGTGATCGGGAGGAGACGTGCAGCGCTGTTCAGATTGTGGTGCCTCCATACCGGACTCGGCGGCCGTGTGTCCGGTGTGCTCCACGGCCCTCGAGGAGGGGACGGAGATCGATCCGGCGGACTCGGACTCCAGTGCCGAGTCCGCCCAGGACGATCGGTCCTCGACGCCGGAGCAGGTGCCGGGTGAGGATGAACAGTTCGAGTCCGACGACGAATGGGGCGGACTGCTCGACGACTCCGACCTCGAGTCCACCCGGAAGGAGCCCTCGGAAGCGGGATCCGAGTCGACGGCCGAAGAGCCCAAGCCGAGGTACAGTTCCCAGGGCGAGAACGGCGACACCGAGGAGCCGGAGAAGCCCGATCCCTCGGCGAGCACGGGTGGGCGCCGGTTACCGACGCCGAACGAGACGCCGGTCGCCGGACGCGGAGAGGCCGACAGCAATGTCGGCGAGATGTTCGAGGGGGCCGAGGAACGCGTCGACGACATCTTCGAGGATCCGTCGCAGTCGGGAGCGCAGACGACGGAGCCCGCACTGGCCGACGAGCCGGACGAGGAGGCCTTCGAATCGGGCCTGTCGGGGCTGCGGGGGCAGAGCGAAGCCCGCTGGTCCGGCCCCGACTTTCCCGAGGAGCCGGAGGAGCGCGACGAACCGGGCGGGTCGGGGGGCAGTGGCATCGTCCGGCTTCCCGACGATTCGGATGCAGTCGAGGACGGGGAGGTCGAGGGGGCGGGGACCGTGTCGTCGACCGCCGAGGACGTCGACGAGTCGGACGACACCAGCGGTTCCGAGTCGACCGTCGTCGGCGCCAACACGTACATGCTCGGGGCGGAGGAATCCGAGAGTACCGCCGCCGCTTCGCTTTCCGAGGGGGCGCCGCCGGGGGCCGGGCCGGCCGAATCGGACGAGTCCGTGCCGGCGGGAGAGGAGGAATCGGCCGAAGGCGTCGTCGAGTCGCCGGAGTCGACGGACCAGCGGTCGGGTCCGACCGTCGACGAGGAGGTCGACGCCCCCTCGAGCGAGGGGCCGGAGATGTCCGGCGGCGAGTCGGAACCGGTCGAGATCGAGGACCAGCACCCTCCGAGCCCCGGGGAGGACGAGGAGTCGTCCGAACCGGCGGTCGCTTCGAGCGAACCGGTCCCGTCGGCCGCCGAGCCTCGCAGAGGGGCGACCGGCGAGGCGAGCGAGTCCGACGAGGTGTGCGAGGAGGAGCGAGCGCCGACGTCCGAGCCGGACGAGGAAGGTGCAGAGGGCGAGCCGGACGACACGACGCGCCGGACGATCCTGATCGTCGCCGCCGGTGCGTGTGCGCTCGCCGTCGCCGCCGTCGACGCGACCACGGCGGTCGCCGGACCTGTCGAGACGAGCCTGTTCGCCGTCGAGGCGCTCGCCGGGGTCGTTCTGCTCGCCTCTCCGGCCGTGTTCTCCTCGGGCGCGGGCAGCGGCATCCATACGACCGCCGGGGTGGGGCTCCTCGCGGCCGCCGGTGCTCACCTCGCACTGGGAGCCATCCCCGTCGCCATGCTGGTCGCACTGGTGGTCGGCGGGTGTGCGAGCCTCTGGGTCGGCATGTCGAGTCGGTCCGACGTTCGGTGACGCGTCGCCCACACCCGACGGAGGGCGCGAAGAATCATCGGATCGGGAGAGCGGGGCGTTGAGTCTACTCGTCCAAAAATACGGCGGATCGTCGCTGGCCGATCTCGAGCGTCTCGAAGCGATCGCCGACGAGATCGCCGAGACCTATCGGCAGGGCCACGATCTGGTCGTGGTCGTCTCGGCGATGGGGGACTCGACCGACGACTTTCTGGAGCGCGCCCGGGCGCTCAGCGACGCCCCGCCCGAGCGCGAGCTCGACATGCTGTTGTCGGTCGGCGAGCGGATCTCGATGTCCCTGATGTCGATCGCCCTCCAGCAACGGGGGGTCGACGCGGTCAGCCTGACCGGGTCACAGTGCGGCA
>JBDGRG010000082.1:858-11723 GCA_042218355.1 Bradymonadaceae bacterium | reverse complement strand
TTACTCAGGTCGGTCGCCTCCAGAGCATCCGCCAGGTACGTATCCAGATGGCGCACAGGTACCGGTCGACCAGAAAAAGAAACTCAGACCCTCGATGAACGGCTGTATCCGAGCGAGGAACTGCACGGTATCGGTGTTGGCGAGGAGCGTTGCACCGGCGAGGGTGGTAATGGCGACGGCGCCCATGTTGATCCAGTAGGGGGGCGTGAGATCGTCGGCGCGGAACTCGAAGAACATGTACCGGTAGAAGATAAGAGAGATCACCCAGATATAGAGCATTCCACCGAACAGGAAGGTGACGAGTGTGACGAGTGCCAACACCTGCTGGTCCCCAGGGCCGAAGTAGGGCATGACCAGCCCGGTCGAGGTACTGACAGCTTGCGTGCCGACCACGGCGACCAGCCAGGCGCCATTGATGCCCGCCGAGAGGTCCGGTTTGTCTTTTTTGACGATCAGCGCCGCAAAGATGGCGTAGGTCAAACAGAGCCAGATCCCGAATGTCAGTCCCCACAGGACGATCGCCGCAATAAGGAAATCGGTCAGCATGACGCACTGGCTGGCGAGAACCCCGGTCGCAGCCACGACCGTAAAATAGCCGGGTCCACGGGCGTGGCTGAGGAAATCGGTGCGGAAGTGGTCGGTAAAGTAGACGACCCGCCAGACGGTCAGCGTCCACAGGACGACGTAGGCGACCACGTTGAGACCGAGGAGTGGCAGCGAGACGACGTTCACATCGAACAGATGAGCGGCGATCGAGACGATTCCCGTCGCCATGACCATCGCGAAGTACGCGGGGTGCAGATCGCGGGCGGCCTCGTTCCAGATCTCCGCGAACAGTCCCGATGTCCGGGACGTGTGTCCGGTCGGCGAGCCGGAGACATCACCGCGATCGCTGTCGTCGGCGGCGGTCACGACAGGTGTTCGGGATTCGGTGACGAGTCGCTGCCCGGCGTTTCGTCCCGCTCGGAGGGGCGGAGCACGACGCTGAGCACCAGTGCGAAGACGGCAGCGATGCCGATGACAAGTGGCAGGAGGTAACGGCCCACCACGTAGTCCGTCCCGAGTACCATCGGTCGTTTGGAATGCGTCGCTCCGGGTGGCGACTGTCCCTCGGCCGACGAATCGGAAGGGTGGGCGACCTCGTGCCCCGTACGACTGTACGGAGACTCGGCGACCGCTCGGCCCGTCCAGCCCGCGAGTACCACCAATGACGCGACTGCGATGGTCGACGGTAGAAGGCGATATCCCATCGTCTGCTCCTCGGTACTTTGCGGGGGAACTGCAATCGAACAGTCGTGATGGCCAGCAACCTGAAATGATCATGTTAGCAGTCCGTAGTAGTCGGTCGACCGTTCGATCCCCTGGAATTTTGATCCCTCAATCAAAGGGTCTGAAACCACAGGATCAGACGGGAGATCCCCATCTGATAAGACGGGTCATCCGGTTCGAATATCGAGTGGATCGGCGGAGGGAGAGTGACCGACCGGTTCGAGGTGGAGCGACGCTGGAGCGTCGAGCCGGATACGTCTGTCGCGATTGCCCGCTAAAACGAACTGGTTCGATCCGAGGGGGGGAAGACCGCCGGATTGGAGAAGACCGTTTCCAGCCGGAAGCCGGCGGGGGCCAGGCCTCGGCCGGAGGTGCGGATCGGGGGAAACGAGTCTGATTACATCGCGCCCGTGTTCACGAGCAGATCACCCGCTCGGTTCTGGTGAGGGGAGCCTTTTGCTGCCTCTGCCCCCTCTTCTCGCGAACTGCACGGGTCGTGCTTCGTGCCGAAGCAAAGTCGGCGCGACGGAATGTTCGCGCCCGAGTGCCCAGGTGGAAGCTGGGACGGGCGGAAGTCGGCGCGTCCCGGTCGATGTTCGCTCGAAGGAGGGCAGGGCGGGCGTCGGGCGGCGAGACACGAACGGCGCGGGGGCTCGTGACCAGAGGGTGCATGATCATGGCCGGTCGGATCCCTTCGAGCGGGACGAGAGCACGAGGACGAGCCCGATCCCGACCAGCGCGAGTGCGGCGAAGGTCAGGAAGCCGTTGGCGTAGCCGGCGTCGCCCTGCAGCGTGACGAACAGTCCCATGACCGGGGGCAGTGCGAAGCCACCGAAGGCGCCCAATCCGCCGACCCAGCCGGAGGCTCCGCCGACGGCTTCGGGACAGTACTCGGGGACGAGTTTGAAGACCGCGGCGTTGTTGACTCCCATGCTGACGGCCATGATCAGCAGACCGACGACGGCGACGATCACGCCCGTGGCGAGGCTGGCGACGACCGATCCCGCGAGGAGACAGGCCAGCGAGGCGAGTGCCGTCTTCTCTCCGCCGAAGCGGTCGGCCAGCGAGCCGCCTGGGACGCGGATCGCCGACGACAGAATGGAGAAGGCGCCGGTGACCGACCCGGCCAGCATGCCGCCGGAGGACAAATACGACTTGCAGTAAGTCGGAAGCCACGAGGTCAGCGCGAGAAAGCCCCCGAACGTGGTGAAGTACAGCAGGACCAGCGGCCAGGTGTGCCACGTCCGTGCGGCGGACTTGATGCTCTCGAGTGGGCTGTCGGCGGGGAACAATTCTTGGCCCTGTCGCTCGGCCAATTCGCGCGCTCGGTCGTCGGTCAACCCCGCGTCTTTTGCCTGAAAATACCAGGCGTTTCGACCGGTGAAGTAGTAGACCAGTGCGCCAGCCGCGAGGAACAGGAACCAGACGAGGTACGAATGGGCGAGCCCGACCGAATCGAGGGCGATGGGGATGACGAACGTGAAGAGGCCGGGAGCCAGGTTGCCGACGCCGGCGTACGTCCCCAGTGCCCACCCCTGTTCGTCCTTCGGGAACCAGTACGATACCTGACCGACGCCGACGGTGAACAGTGCGATGCCCGACCCCGAAAGCAGACCGAGGACGAGGACCAGGGGATAGAAGCCGAACGTCAGGTCGTCCGGATACCAGAGGTAGATCACCGCACACAGCCCCGCCATCCCGGTCAGGGAGAGGGCGAACAGGACCAGAAACGGCGTACGCCCCCCGTCGGTGTCGACCCAGGCGGCGAACGGGATACGAAGGAGCGAGCCGGAAAGCGAGGGCATCGCGATCAGCAGCCCGACGAGGGTCGGATCGAGTCCCATCGCATCCTGGAATCGGTCGGCCATCGGGCCGAACAGGGCGACGGCGGCGAAACCGGCGAAGAAGCCGAGAGTCGCGCCGACGAGTCCCGAATAGGGCGAACCCCGAAATTGGATCGAAGAGGCGTCTGACATGGTTTCGGAGCGATGGGGCACTGTCGCGCACCACCTTCGAGGGCGGTTGTAGCCCGTCACACGGTGATCGAGCGTCGGCGCTTCACTCGGCGTCTTTTGCCGACTGACGGAACCTCTTCAGCACCGGCAACAGCGAATCGACCTGGCGGTCGGACAACTTCGGGAAACCGGGCATCGCCTTGTTGCGGAGGGGGCTTGCGCCGAAGCCGTTCTTCACGGCGTTGGTGATGACTGCCTTCGCGGCCTTCGGGTTGTCGAGCACCGGCCACTGGGTGAAGTCGCGCGGCGGGTTGGCGAACACGCGCGAGCCGGCGCCGGGGCCGTCGCCCCGTCCGTCGAGGCCGTGGCAGCGTGCGCACTGGGAGACGTACAGCGGATATCCGGTCTGGACGTCCGTGGAGGTATCGGCCGACGAGTTCGCGCCATCCGAGTCGGGTCGCGCGAGCGGGTTGCTGGCGAACGTAACCCCGGCGGCGACGAATCCGACGACCAGCAGGCCGACGCCGGCGACCATCCAGGACTGATCGCTGCGCATCGCGGTCTCCCACTGGCGTTTGAACTGCTGGGCCCGGGTGCGCATCGACTGCAGCGGCCGGACGGCGTAGTTGATCGGGTAGGTCCAGGCGTGGACGAGTTTGGTGAACGGGAAGTACGCGAAGAAGGTCAGCGCCAGGAAGACGTGCAGTTTGGTCAGGAGGCTCGCCGAGGCCATCAGCTCGGGCTGGGGCGACAGCGCCCAGAGGCTGGCGAACCAGGCCGACGCCGTGTAGGCGATCCCGAAGATCTGGTGCGCAATGACCTGGTACAGCGCGATGCCGAGGATCAGCAGCAGGAAGACGTGCACGATGTAGTCGTCGGGCTGGCTCATCGCCCGGACCTCCGGATTGACGAACCGCCGGACGAGCGCGGTCGCAGAGCCGGCCAGGGCGAGGAGCCCGCCGACCAGACCGGTCCAGTAGAAGAAGGCGATCCAGCCGCCGAGCCCGAGCAGCCCCCCGACCAGCCCGGCGACGTGGCCGGCGAACACCAGGACCAGCCCCCAGTGGAGGGCGAGCGAGGCCCCGCCCAGGACTGAGCGGCCGAACATGCCGCTGGCCCGGGTGGACCAGCCGAAGGGTCGGTAGACCATCCGGATGAAGGGCACCACGAAGAACGACGCGGCGCACAGATATGGATAGACGCCCCAGAGGAATTCATTCATGGCTGCGACTCCTCGGATCGAGCTCTCGTTGGCGGGTACGATTGACGCGCAATTCCCCTCCCGTGCCCCGAATCAGCCGAGGTGTGGCCGGGCCGGCTGTTGGCCGGCGGTCCGGTTCAGCCCGGGCCGGCCGCCACCTCGCGATTCAAACCGCAGCCCCCACAGAGGCGTTCGCCCGACATCTCGGGCTGGGGGGCTTCGGCGTCCTCGGGGGGCGACCACGTCGGAACGTCGGGCATCGACGCCCAGTCGCGGTCGACCAGAACCTGTGTCGCCTCCACCAGCCGCCGGTAGACGCTCTCGTACTCGCTCAGCGTCTCGTGGAACGGCTCGAGACCGGGTCGGAAGTGGTCGTCGACGAAGTACCGGCGCAGCGAGGCGTCGAAGTCGTCGTCGACGTCGGCGGTCAGCGCCAGAAACTCCAGCATGATGGGCATGAAGTCCGGCATCTCGTCTCGGTCGATCTCGAGTCCGAAGTGCCGGTAGAGGTTCGTCAGTTCGACCAGGTAGCCGTTTCGGTCCGAGACCCCAGCGCCGCGGCAGGACCCCGGTTCGTCGTACAGATACGACCCGATGTAGAGCGGGCAGGGGGGTGCCAGCTCGAGCGTCTGCACGTACTCGTCGGCCGACCAGGCCTGTCGGGCGGCGTGGAACTCGTCGATCGGGTCACAGAACTCGCCCGGCGCGTCCGCCAGCCGAGTCCGGAGTCGGAGCAGTCGGTCGCGATCCCGGCGCGCGGGGTGGACGAATAGCTCCGAAACGAGGCGGTAGCCGTCGGCGAGTTGATGGCGCATGGTCTGCTCCTGGTGGCGTGCCGTGGCGTGGTCGTCGTTCGCCGTCGTATTCTTTCGGCCCCGAGCGGTCGGGCTGTGCAACAAGGGGTTTGTCTCTTTTTCGGCGCCCTGACCCTGATGGTCATTGAGAAAATGTCCGGCGTACTCGCAGTAGCGGACCAGACACCGGCGGGTTTATCTCGCCGGTGAACCAGATCGAGAGCTGCAAGAGCGCGACATGAAACAAACCTATTTTTTCGTTCTTTTTCCTTTGTAGCTTGCTGATCTTTGCTCCCTGCGGCGCAAGGCCGCAGAAGTCGCTACTTCACCGGACGAATGTTCGTGCACCGCTGTTTTTTTTTGACTCGTATAACGGCACCTCGCGAATCACGATCCGACCTCCTCGTGGAACGAGGTCCGCCGCTGGGGCGGGTCGCTCGGTTCCATCTCGTCGAACCCGCCGAATCCGCGCTCGATGTACGGGGCACCGTCGGAATCCTCGCGGTGGGCGGTCGGGATGACGAATCGCTCGTGGTAGTGGGCCAGCGCCAGGTAGCGGTGCATCTCCCGGGCCTGGTCCTCGTCCATCCCCGCCTCCTCGAGGACCTGGTGTTTGACCTCGTCGTCGACGCGCTCGCCTCGGCGGAATGCCCGCATGGCTAGGATCTTGCGCAGGGCGCTTCGGACCGGCGCCTGGCGGCCGGCGGCCAGCAGGCGGGCGAGGTACTGGAGGGGGACCCGGAAGTTGTCCAGGTCCGGCAGGACGCCCTCGCCCTCCTCGTCGTCGACCATGTCGATCGACAGCGTATCGCCGTCGACGGTCTGGATGGGACTCTGCGGCGGCACGTAGAAGAGCGAGGGGAGCGTCCTGAACTCCGGGTGGAGCGGCAGCGCGATCTCCCACTCCTTGAACATCTTGTAGGCGGGTGAGCGCTGGCAGGCTTCGATCCACTCCTCGTCGATGTCGGCGTCCTCGGCCGCCGCGACGACCTCCGGGTCGTTCGGGTCCAGGACGATGTCCCGGTGAGCCTCGATCAGTTCGCCCTCCGGCGCGTTGGCGGCCTCGGCGACGCGATCCATGTCGTAGAGGATCGGGCCCATGTAGCGGATTCGCCCCGGGCAGGCGTGGAAGCAGGCGGGCGGCTGGCCGGTCTCGATGCGCGGGTAGCAGAGGATGCACTTCTCCATCTTGCCCGTCCGCCAGTTGTAGTACGGCTTCTTGTACGGACAGGCCGACACGCAGTACCGCCAGGCCCGGCAGCGGTCCTGGTCGATCAGGACCACGCCGTCCTCCTCGCGCTTGTAGGCGGCTCCGCTGGGGCAGGCGGCGACGCATCCCGGATTCATGCAGTGATTGCAGATCCGGGGGAGATAGAACATGAAGGCGTCGCGGAACTGGAGAAGGGCCTCGCGCTGTTCGTCGCTCAGATCCTCGAAGTTGTAGTCGTCACCCCCGGTGCCCGCTTCGGTGGTGCCGGCGGCGTTGTCCTCCCAGTTGACGGCGTACTCGAGCGGGATGTCCTCCTCGCCGGTGACCTGGGACTTGGGCCGGGCGACGGGTTGGGACTTCTCCGTCGACTCGCTCGAGTGCAGATCCTCGTAGGTGAACGAGAAGGGCCCCTTGCCGTAGTAGTCCTCCATCTGGGGGAGGACCGGATTGTAGAAGAGGTTCATCATCATCCAGAACCGCGACGAGTACTTCAGATCGGGCCCGTCGCCGGTCGGGTTTCGCTCCCACCCGCCCCTGTATTTGTCCTGGTTCTCCCAGTCCTTCGGGTATCCGATCCCCGGTTTGGTCTCGACGTTGTTCCAGAACATGTACTCGGCGCCCTCGCGGTTGGTCCAGACGTTCTTGCAGGCGAGGGTGCAGGTGTTGCAGCCCAGGCACTTGTCGAGATTGAAGACCATCGCCATCTGTTTTTTGACTTCCATGGTAAGGCTCCCGCGAGTCGGAGCGATGACAGGGGTGGGTTGATCAGCGGCTAACTCGTCGAGTGGCTGAGATGCTGAGCAGTCGCTGAGTTGCTAAGTAGCTAAGTAGCTAAGTAGCTGAGTAGCTGAGTAGCTGAGTAGCCAAGTAGCCAAGTAGCCAAGTAGCCAAGTAGCTAAGTAGCTAAGTAGCTGAGTCGCTGAGTGGTTTCGCGGCTGTGAGACCCCTCGCCTGAGCATTTCGGCATCTGAGCATCTGAGCCACTGAGCCACTGAGCATCTGAGCCACTGAGCATCTAAGCATCTAAGCATCTGAGCATCTCAGCATCTAAGCATCTCAGCACCTCGGCACTCACTGCATCTGCGGGAGGTCCTCCTCCCGGTAGATCACGTCCTGGTCGGGCATCTTGCGGATCATCACCGCACAGTCGCGCTCCGAGGGGCTGGTGCCCCAGTAGTTGAGGAAGTAGCTGAAGTTGGCGTATCCGCCGATCATCGTCGCGGGATTCATCTTGATCCGGGTCGTGGCGTTGTTGTTGCCGCCCCGCAGGTCCGACGCCCCCTCCTCGCGGGCTTTGTCCGAGAAAGGCACGTTCACGTGGCGCTCGGACATGTGGTACATGATGGCGAGATCGTCGGGCATCGTCTGACTGATGACGGCCCGGGCGACGATGATGCCGTTCTCGTTGTAGACCTCGACCCAGTCGTTGTCCTCGATGCCGAGCTGCCGCGCGTCGTCCTCGCCGATCCAGACGACGGGGCCGCCCCGGAACATGTTCTGCATGTGCCAGGAGTCCCAGAACATGCTGTGGATCTGCCACTTGCCGTGGGGCGTGACGAACCGGAACATCTTCGAATCGTCGGTGACCTTCGCGGGCGGGCAATCCCCGACCGACGCCATGTCGATCGGCGGTTTGTAGGTCGGCAGCGACTCGCCCAGCTCCCGGTACGCGCGGTGGTCGAAGTACACCTCCATGCGCCCGCTGAGGGTGCGGAACGGTTTGAGCGTCTCGATGTTCATCGTCCACGGACTGTACGTGCGCCCGTCCTCCTCGATCGCCGACCAGTGGGGGGAGGTCAGGCTGCGGCGGGGCTGGCTGATCAGGTCGCTGTACTGCCGGCTGACGTCGCGATCGCCCTCGATCAGATGGGTCAAGTCGAGGCCGGTCTGGTCCTCGAGCTCCTCGAACAGTTTGTAGCTGACCTCGCCGTTGGTCTCGGGCGAGATCTTCAGGATGATCTCGGCGACCTCCTCGGCGTCGACCATCGACGGCCGTCCCTGGTGCGTGCCGACGAGGTGGTTTTCGTGCTTTAGCTCCTCGTAGACCTCCGGCAGGCCGGTGTCGATGCCCTTGGCGCCGAAGCCGCCCTCCTCGGCGATCTCCGGGCCGAGGCTGACGAACTTGTCGTAGATCTCGGTGTAGTCGCGCTCGACGACCTCGACGTGGGGGAAGTTTTCGCCGGGGACGGGCTCGACGCCCTCCTTCGTCCAGTCCCTCCCGCCTTCTCCCATCGGCTGGGCGAGCTCCTCGGGGGTGTCGGTCTCGTGGGGCGTGAGGACGATCTCCTCGACCGGCTCGGCGAGGTGATCCTCGGCCAGGTCGGTGAACTTTCGGGCGATCGACTCGAAGATGTCCCAGTCCGACCGACACTCCCAGGGCGGGTCGTGGGCGGGCGTGAACGGATGGAAGAACGAGTGGAGGTCGGTGCAGGTCAGGTCGTACTTCTCGTACCAGTGAGCGGTGGGCAGAACGATGTCGGAGTAGTTTGCCGAGGAGTCCATTCTCAGGTTGGCGTTGACGACCATGTCCATCTTCCCGATCGGCGCCTCCTCGTGCCACTCGACCGAGTCGACGTGGTCCTGGGCGCGCTCGTCCCCGAGGACGTTGTTGTGGGTCCCCAGGAAGTGTTTGAGCCCGTATTCGTGGCCGCGCATGCTGGTGCCGATCAGGTTCCCCCGGTAGATCCACATGAATTTCGGGTGGTTCGGTTCAGCATCGACGTCCTCGAGCGCGAACTGCAGGTCACCCTCGTCGAACTGGTCGGCGACCCATTCGGCGACCTCTTCCTCGGTCTCGGCGCCGTCGGCGCGTGCCTCCTCGAGCACGTCCTGTGGCGACCGCTTGTCGAACTGCGGGTAGAACGGGAGCCATCCCTGGCGGACGGCGTGGACGTTCTGTTCGGCCGAGTGGTTTCCGCGCTCGGGGTACTCTTCGGCCCAGGGCGACCACTGGGACGTCAACTGCATCCCGTCGTATCGCCACTGGTCGGTGTGGAAGTAGAAGTACGACGTGCTGTTCTGGAACCGCGCCGGGTTGCCCCAGTCGCCGCCGCCGCCGAGGACGCCGATGGCTGCGTAGGGGCGGACTTTTTCGGTGCCGACGTAGTGGGCGAACCCGCCGCCGTTGCGACCCATGCAGCCGGTCAGGATCCCCATCACGCACATCGCCCGGTAGGTCAGTGTCCCGCCGTGGAACCAGTGGAGGATGCCGGAGCCGGTGATGAACAGGCACTTGCCCTCGGTCTTGCGGGCGGTTTCGGCCCACTCGCGGGCGACGCGGGTGACGAGATTGGCGCTGACGCCCGTCTCACTCTCCTGCCAGGCCGGCGTGAAGGCCGAGTCTTCGTCGTCGTATCCGTCGGGGTAGTCACCCCCGAGGTCCCGGTCGACGCCCATTTGGGCCATGAGCAGGTCGAAGGCCGTGGTCACGAGGACCTCGTCGCCGTCTTCGGTCTCGACCCGCCGCGCGGGGACGTTTCGGATCCGGTCGTCGGCGGGCTGGCCGCCGCCCTCGGTCGTTCCGACCTGAAGTTCGTAGGTGTCGACGAAGTCGGCGAACCGGACGGGGACCTCCTCCCAGTCCTCGCCGTCGAGCAGGGTCAGCAGCGGGTCGTACTCCTCGCCGGTCTCGACGTCGCGCTGCTCGAGGTTCCAGCGGCCGGGTTCGTCGTCCTCCCAGCGGAAGCCGATCGAGCCCGGCGGCAGGCGTAACTCGCCCGTCTCGGCGTCGGCCATCAACAGTTTCCACTCGTCGTTCTCCTCGTCGTCGTACTCCCCGAAGTCGCTGGCCCGCAGGAATCGGCCCTGCAGGTAGCCCTCTTCGTCGTCCTTCTCCAGCCGCACCAGGAAGGGGAGGTTCGAATACTGTTTGACGTAGTCAGTGAAGTAGTCGACGGGCTCGTCGTGGAAACACTCCTGCAGGATGACGTGGATACAGGACTGCAGGAACGCCCCGTCGGTTCCCTCCTGAGCGGGAACCCACAGGTCCGAGAACTTCGTCACGTCCGAGTAGTCCGGGGCGAGATTGACCAGTTTGCCGCCGTTGTACTTGTGCTCGGAGGCGAAATGGGCGTCGGGTGTGCGGGTCATCGGTAGATTCGAGCCGATGACCATCCAGTAAGCGGACTGGTACCAGTCGGCCGACTCGTGCACGTCGGTCTGATCCCCGAAGATCATCGGCATGATGTGCGGGAGATCGTGGTACCACTCGTAGAAGCTGAGCATCGTCCCGCCCAGCAAGTTGTTCAGCCGCTGGCCCGACAGAAAGCTGACCAGACTCATCGCCGGGATCGGCGAGAACGAGGCCAGGTGGTCCGCTCCGTACTCCTGGATCGTGTAGATCTGGGCGGCGCCGATCATCTCCAGCGCCTCGTCCCAGTCCGCCCGCCGCCAACCCGCCTTGCCGCGGGCCGACTTGTACTCCTCCTTGCGCTCGT
>JBDGRG010000082.1:0-848 GCA_042218355.1 Bradymonadaceae bacterium | reverse complement strand
GTCGGGTCCTCCTCCAGTAGCGCTGGCCGGAGGTCGTCCTCGACGATCGCCGCCCAGGCCTCGACCGGATCCTTCCCGTCGTCGCGCTCGCGGGCGTACATCTCCCAGAGGACGCCGCGGATGTAGGGGAACTTCGGCCGGACCGGGCTGTAAGGATACCACGACGAGGAGATGCCGCGCTGGCAGCCCCGGGGTTCGTAGTTCGGCGTGTCGGACCGGATCTGTGGCCAGTCGGTCTTCTGCAACTCCCAGCTGATGAAGCCGTCCTTGACGAAGACCTCCCACGAGCAGGACCCGGAACAGTTGACGCTGTGGCTCGTGCGGATCGACCGGTCGAACGACCACCGGTCGCGGTAGAAGTCCTCCCATTCGCGGGATTCGTCGGCGACCCGAAACCACTTGGAATCGGCTTCTGTTCCCATGGTGATGCTCCAGCGCGGGGTCAGAGGCGAGGTGAGAAGCGAGACACCCGACGGCGTTCGCCGGGGTTACGAGTGATTCGAGTACGCTTCCTCGAAGGCGTCGACGAACGGCCGAAAGTCGCGGGTCGTGCCGTAGACCGCCAGGACCCCCTCCCGGTCGCAGTCGTAGACGAGGTTGACCACGACGGCGCGGCCCACGGCGTGGGGGCGTGCGTCGCCGCCGCGATCCTCGTCGTCCGAGACGATGGCCCGGAGCGATGCGTAGGCCAGGTCCTCGGGGTGGTGCTGCCACCAGATGCGGAACTCCCAGTCCTCCTTTTCGAGGTGGGCCTCGCCGGTCTCGGCGTCGGGGTCGTGTGGATCGATCTCCCACTGGAAGACCCGGGTATCGCCCTCGTACTCGGCCTTCCGCGCGTCCTCGTGGTC
>JBDGRG010000081.1:0-2245 GCA_042218355.1 Bradymonadaceae bacterium | reverse complement strand
GCTGGTCACCGAGTTTCGCAAGCGACTCGGGTCCGCCGACTACCGCGGAGCGTGGGATCTGACCGCGCCCTCGTTCCAAAAGGAACGCAGCTTCGAGTCGTTCCGCGCCGACATGCGCCAGCAGCGGGACTGGCTGATCGGCGACGGGTTCGAGGTCGCCCGCATTTCGTTGCCCGTCGAGGAGTCGACGACGGTCGTCACCCGGCACGGGGGGCTCGGCCGGCGCGCGACGTGGAGCCTCACCCGCGAGACGGAGGGCTGGCGGATCCGTGGCTTGAATGTGGGTGGAGAGAAGGCGCACGAATCGAAGAGCGACGCGTCGGCCGACGGCGGTGCGAAGGCGCCGGACGGGTCGGCAGAGTGATGCCCGGTCGGGAGCAGGCGTCTCGTTGTAACGCGCCCGCCGCTCGATCGGAGGCGTCGAGTACCGATTTGGATCGGTTCGAGACCATCGGACCGGGGCCGGTCGAACGCTCAGGTTGACGTTCGACCGGTCTGCGCTGTTACACGTTTTGCTCCCGAGTCGTTCGCGGCTCTCGCGAGCGACACTCGTTCGATCGTCCAGCCCCGGTGCGTCCGCGGACGCCCGCCGGGCGATGTCTCCGGTTCGGAGGTTCCGACCCATGCCCGAGCAGACAGAAGTTGCCGAGAGCGATGAATCGACCGAAGCCGCTCCGCCGGCCGCACCGGACGAGGACCAGGAGAATGCGCCGGAGGTGAGCGAGGAGGGCATCAACGAGTTCTACCGGACCCATCAGTTCCAGGTCGCCCGGACCTTCGAACACATCGACATCGAGGATCACGTCCAGTTGATCCTCAGCGAGCCGAAGAACGAGATCATCGTCAACTTTCCGGTCCAGCTGGACGACGGCCGGCACCATCTGTTCACCGGCTATCGCATCCAGCACAACAACATCATGGGGCCGTACAAAGGGGGAATCCGCTACCACACCGACGTCTCGCTGGGTGAGATCAAGGCGCTGGCCTCGGTGATGACCTACAAGTGCGCGCTGCTCGAGGTGCCCTTCGGCGGTGCGAAGGGCGGGATCCGACTGTCGGTCGCCGACCACTCGCGGGCGGAGATCGAAAAAATCACTCGCCGGTTCACCCATGATCTGGGGGCGAACATCGGCCCCGACTACGACATCCCCGCGCCCGACATGGGGACGAACAGCCAGATCATGGTGTGGATGATGGACACCTACATGAACATGCAGAGCGAACTGGAGAAGAACGCTCAGCGCCGCATCGTCACCGGGAAGACGCTGCGGTCGGGCGGCAGCCAGGGGCGCGAGAAGGCGACCGGACAGGGGCTGGTCTACTGCATTCAGGAGTGGGCCGACGAGCGCGGGCTGCGCCTGGACGGCGCCAAGTACATTCTACAGGGGTTCGGCAACGTCGGCAGCCACACCGCCCGCATTCTCTCGCGGCTGGGCGCCGTGTTGGTCGGTGTCCAGGACCACACCGGTTCGATCTACAACCCCGATGGGATCTATCCGCGCAATCTGATCGAGCACGTCGAGCGCGCGGGGGGGGTGCGAGGGTATCCCGAGTCGGAGTCGATCGAGGACGACGAGTTCTGGGGAGTCGACTGCGACATCTGTATCCCGGCGGCACTCGAGTTGCAGATCACCGAGGAGGTGGCGAAGTCGCTGGAATGTGAGCTGCTGGTCGAGGCGGCGAACGGACCGACGACACTCAACGGCGAGGCGGTTCTGAAGGAGCGCGACATCGAGGTGCTGCCCGACGTCATGGTCAACGCGGGTGGGGTCGTCGTCTCGTACTTCGAGTGGGTGCAGAACAAGCGCTCCGAGTCGTGGCAGCTTCAGGAGGTCGACAACCGGCTGCACTTCATGATGAAGCGCGCCTACCACGAGATGCGGGCCTTCTCGCGCGAGCGGGGGGTCGACAATCGGACCGCGGCGTTCGCAGTGGCGCTCGAACGACTCAACGACGTCTACGTCGAACGCGGCGTCTTCCCGTAGAACCGTACCGCAGAGGCCTCTGGTGAAAAGAACCGCAGAGGGCTCAGAGAGCTCAGAGGGGAAGACAGGACGCGTGTGACGCGATGGGAGCGATTTCGTCGGGCCGCGAACATCCAGATACAAACCCGCGGTTGTGCGCTCGGGCGGTTGTAGATGTGTGTGATTGTAGGTTTGCAGGCTCAATAGCTTAATTGCCGAGGCCGGTCGTCGCGAGGCCGGAATTGCTCAATGGCCGGGCCGAACGCAGTGAGGCCCGCTGA
>JBDGRG010000080.1:7879-8366 GCA_042218355.1 Bradymonadaceae bacterium | reverse complement strand
CGTCAGTTCGAGGTCGGCGATTCACTTCTGCTTGACCGGCACATCGACCATCGGACATCCGTCCGTCGGCTTTTTCATCGCCGCCCACGGGGCTTTGCCCATGTCGCAGTACCAGGCGCCCTTTGGGAGTCGGTCGACGGAGACCGGCGGTTCGAATGTCTTACCGTCCTTCGGAACGTCGACCGTCCCCTGCTCGGCGTAATTGGGCTCCTCGTGGTGGTGGTCCGCCTTTCCCTGGTGGTGTTGCCCCTCTCCACCTTCGTGGTGGTGCTCCTCCCGCTCGTGGTGATGCCCCTCCTCGCCTCCGTGGTGGGCTTCCCCACCTTCGTGGGCGTGCCCTTGTTCTCCGTGGTGTGCCTGCTCGCCTTCGTGGGCGTGTTCTTCTCCACCTTCGTGGGCATGCCCCTCTTCTCTGTGGTGTGCCTGTTCGCCCTCGTGGGTGTGACGTTCTCCACCTCCACGGTGGTCCTCCTCACCACCGTGGTGG
>JBDGRG010000080.1:0-7839 GCA_042218355.1 Bradymonadaceae bacterium | reverse complement strand
CCCCGCCTCTGTCACAGCCCCAGACGCCGACGACCAGTCCAAGCGTTGCGATTGCAATCGTTTTTCGCATGTTCGCTACCTCCTTTTGGAGACGACTATCGCTTCTCAACTCGTGACGTCGTTCAATGCTCCGAATCGATTGTACAGAGCCGGGACGACCACCATGTTCAAAAAGGTCGACGAGACCAATCCGCACAGAATGACGACCGCCATCGGTCCCTGAATCTCGCCCCCCGGTTCACCGATCTTCAGGGCCAGCGGCACCAGCCCGAGTCCGGCCGAGATCGCCGTCATCAGAATCGGTGTGAGGCGCTCGCGGGCTCCGATGCGGACCGCCTCGGCGACGCGGGTCACTCCCTCGTCGTGGAAGAGCTGGCGGATGCGGGTGACCATCAGCAGACCGTTGCGCGTGGCGATCCCGAACAGCATCACGAACCCGATCATCGACGAGATCGAGACGATCCCACCGGTCGCCCACACGCCGGCGACCCCGCCGATCAGGGCGAGCGGAAGGTTCGCCATCACCAGCATCGCGTCGCGCAGCGACTCGAGTGGCATGACCAGCAGTGCCAGGACGGCGAACAATACGATGAGCGCCGCGATCCCGATCCGGCGCGAGGCGCGGGTCGCACTCTCGAACTGCCCGCCGTACTCGACGTGGTAGCCGTCCGGGAAATCGACCCGCTGGTCGACTCGCCGTCGGATCTCCTCGACGACCCCGACGAGGTCGCCGCCCGAGACGTTACAGGAGACGACGAGTTTGCGCTCCCCGTTCTCGCGCACGATTCGGTTGGGAGCCCGCGAACGGCGGATTTCGGCCAGTTGATGCAGCGGAACCCGCGCGCCTCCCGGTGTCGCGATCAGCGTCTGACGGATGGCCTCGACGTCGGACTCGGCGGACTCCTCGTAGCGGACCAATACGTCGAAGGCCCGCTGGCCGTCGGCGATGCGTGTCACCGTGTGGCCTCGAAACGCCGTCTCGACGGTTTCGGCGACCTCGCCGACATCGAGCCCGTGTTCGGCAATCGCCCGTCGATCGAACTCGACCTTCAGAAACGGCACGTCCAGGATCTTCGAGATGTTCAGATCGACGACCCCGTCGACTCCCTGCATCGCCCCGCGTACCTGCCGGGCCAGCGAACGCAGACGGGTCAGGTCGTCTCCAAAGATCTTGACGGCCACGTTCGCCCGCGTCCCCGACAACATGTGGTCGATGCGGTGGGAGAGTGGCTGACCGATGGTGATGTTCATGCCCGGCACCTGGTTCAGTTCCTCTCGCAGGTCGGCCAGCATCTCGGCCTTCGAGCGGTCCTTCATCTCGAGGCTCACGTCGATCTCGGAGGAGTAGACTCCCTGGGCGTGCTCGTTGCCCTTGGCGCGGCCGGTACGGCGGGCGGTGGAGGTGACCTCGGGCTGCTCCAGCAACACTTTCTCGACCTGTTCGGCGAGTTTGTCGGAGGTCGCCAGCGAGGTGCCCGGCTGGGTGACCGCGGCGACCGTCAGCGAGCCTTCGTTGAAGGTCGGGAGGAACGACTGCCCGGCCTGCATGAACGCGAACACGGCGACGGCAGAGGCTGCCACGGCCGCGCCGACGACGGTCTTCCAGTGGACGATGCTCCAGTCCAGGATCGGGGCGTAGGTCGATTCCAGCCAGCTCGTCACCTTGCCCCTTTCGTCGTCGACGACCCCGGAGGTCCCCGGGAGCAGGTACAGACACAGGGCCGGCGTGACCGTCAGGGCGACCGCCAGCGAGGCACACAACGAGACGATGTAGGCGACGCCGAGCGGCTGGAGGATCCGCCCCTCGATCCCCTGCAAGAAGAACAGCGGCAAAAAGACGAGGACGATGATCGACGTCGCGTACACGATCGCCGACCGGATCTCGCTGGAGGCGGCGAAGACGACCTGGAGCACCGACCGGTCGTCGGTCTCGTCGTGGTGGAATTCACGCAGTCTGCGGACGACGTTCTCGACGTCGATGATCGCATCGTCGACGATCGCCCCCACCGCGATCGCCATGCCGCCCAGCGTCATCGTGTTGATCGAGCCCCCCGTCGCCTTCAGCACCAGCACGGCGGCCACCAGCGCCAGCGGAATCGCCGTCGCGGCGATGACCGTCGCCCTCCAGTTGCCCAGAAACAGCAGGATGATCAGCACGACCAGGATGGCTCCGTCGCGCAGGGCCTCGACGACGTTGTCGACGGCGACCTCGATGAAGTCGGCCTGGCGAAACAGATCCCGTTGAATGGTCATCCCCTCGGGCAGGGACTCCTCGATCCGACCGAGTTTCTCGTCGACGCGCTCGGTTAGCGCCAGCGTGTTCGCGTTGGGCTGCTTCTGGATGCCGATGACGACGGCGTCGCGGCCGTTGTAGGAGCCGTCCCCGCGTTTGAGAGCGTTGCCGACCTTTACCGTTCCGATGTCTCCGACCGTCACCGTCGTCCCGTCCCGCGTTCCCAGCCGGACTCGGGCGATATCCTCGGTTCCCTGGAGGCGGCCGATGCCGTAGATCAGATATTCGCGCCCGTTCTCCTGATAGAAGCCGGCCGAGGTGTTCTGGTTCGAGTTCTCGAGGGCATGCGACACCTCGTCGAGGGCCAGGTCGTAGGAGGCGAGTTTCTCGGGGTCGACGACGACCTGAAATTGCTTCGTCTCACCGCCGATCGGAACGACGTTCGAGACGCCGGTCACCGACTGCAGTCGGCGTTTGACCGTCCAGTCGGCCTCGGTCCGGAGTGCTCGTGGTGACACGTCCGCCCCTTTCTCGGCGGTCAGGGCGACGAACATGATTTCGCCCATCACCGAGGTCATCGGGGCGAGTGTCGGGGGTTCGATGTCCGGCGGCAGCGAGCCCCGGACCTGCTGGAGCCGTTCGGAGACGATCTGGCGCGCTCGGTACAGATTTTTGCCCCACTCGAAATCGGCGTTGATCACGGCATAGCCGATGCCGGTCGTCGAGCGGACCCGGCGCACGCCCGGGGCTCCGTTGAGTGTGGTCTCGATCGGGAAGGTTACCTGTTTTTCGATCTCCTCGGGCGCCATCCCGTGGGCCTCGACGACGACGGTCACCGTCGGGGCGGTCAGATTCGGGAGCACCTCGACCGGCATGCGATTCGCCTCGATCGCCCCCCAGACCATCAGAACCACTGCCGCCACCACGACGACGAAGCGGTTGTCGAGCGACCATTTGATGATGCCGTCGATCATCGACGTTTATCCGTGGAGGGAATCGACTTTCGGGAGCGATTCGATCGGCGAAACTGCTCGACCGTTCCGGGGCGATCGTCGGCCCAATGGCCCAATCGCTCACTCGCCCAATGGCCTTTGAACGACCGTCGAGGAACCGTCGACGACCGGCGTCGCGAGGCCTTTCGGAGAATCGCAACGGTCTGGATCAGTGCGAATGGCTTCCCACGCCGGTCGTCGCCGCCGCCAACTTCACGTAGTAGGCTCCCCTGGTTACGAGCCGGTCACCGGCTTCGAGCCCGTCGACAATTTCGACCTGGTCCCCGTCGCGGGTACCGATCTGGACGATTCGACGTTCGAACGATTCCCCGCCGTGGACGACGTACGCCGTCCATATCCCCTTCTGCTCGACGAGTGCGCTCGCCGGGACGGCCAGCGCCTTTTCGGGTCGTCCGGTTCGCAGGTGGACGCGGTGGTACTGACCGGCGACGAGGTTGTCGCGGCCGTCGGGAATCCCGAACCAGAACGAACTGGTACGAGTGCTCGGATCGATCCGGTCGACCCGCGCGAAAAACCGCTTCTCCGTGCGCGCCAACTCGACGACCTCCCCGTCCTCCCCCTCGAACCAGACGCCGCCGACGCGGTCGACCTTCGGGAGGTTCGCCTCGGCGACTCGAACCTCGAGCTGCAGACGCGTCTCGTCGACGGTTCGCAAGACGACCTCGCCGGGCTCGACGTACTCCCCGGGGGTCACCGGACGTGTGGTGACCGTGCCGGCGACCGGTGCACGGAGCGGCACGGTCGCGCCCGGGCCGCCGCGGTCGAACGCCCGGTACTGTTCGAGGCGCTGTTCGGCCGCCCGGACGTCTGCCTCGGCCGCCCTCAGCCTGGAGCGGGCATCGAGCAGCCGTTTTTCCGGAACTGCGCCCCGGTCGACCAGCCCCTTCAGCCGCTCGACCTCCCGTTTACGCCGGGTCACTCTCGTCTTCGCCTTCGACAGATCCGCCCGAAGCATCGGCACTACATTGGCGTCGACTGTCGGCGCGATCACCGCCAGTGTCTGGCCGGCCTCGATCTGCTCACCGACCTCGGGCATGCCCCCCTCGGGCTCGAGGACGCGACCGGCGAACGGAGCCCGCAGCCGCGCGGTGGCGTCGGGAGCGGGGCGGACGAACCCCTGGGCGCGCACCGATGGCTGCAACTTGCGCCGCCGGACTTTCCCCGTCGCAAAATCGACCTTCCACTGCTGTTCTTTCGAAAACGAGATACCGCCCGGACTGCCGTCGCCGTGGGGCGGATGTTCGGGAGCCGACTGGTGGACCTCGATGTTCCCGAGCGGGAAGGTCGCGCTGCCCTCCGGACCGTCGTAGCTGACGAACAACCGGCGCTCGCCGGCGTGCTGGGGCGTCGCGACCGGCTGGTACAGACCGCCGCGGACCGGTTCGCCGGACTCGAAGCGCTCTCCGGGCGCCGATTCGCTGGTCAGCACCACCGCGACCGTCCCCTCGCTGGCCGGCTCGTAGCCGTCGACGGTCGAGACGTGGGCCGAAAACTCGGCCTCGTTGCCGACGACCAGCGGCGGATATTCGATGAACAGTTCGAGCCCCGAATCATAGACAGTCTTGCTGTACGCCGCAGTCTCGTGGCCGCTGTGACCGTCACCGCCGGCCTCGTGTCCGCCTCCGCCGTGGCCACCGACCGCTCCGTGGGCATGTCCTCCTCCGGCTCGGGCCTCGTCGACGTCACACCCGGCCTGCGCAGTGGACCAGGCGACGGTCGACAATCCGACCGCGAGCCATCGCCACACCCTCGGTGGTGTCTGTCTCATGGGAATCCTCCAGCATACTTTCTGACGTCGACGACCGCCGACCGCGCTCGCCAGGCTCGTTCGATGGCGTGAATGCGCGTCTCGTAGACGGTGCGATGAGCGTCGAGGAGTTCGAACAGCGTGCCGGTCCCCGCCTCGCGGCGCTCTCTCGCTCGTTCGAGTAGCTGCTCGGCGCGGGGGACCGCGTCGTTTCGGTACGTCCGAGCTGCGTCGAGTCGCATCTCGGCCGCTCGATGGGCGCTCTGGAGCTTTGCCCCTGCGCGCTGTCGACGCAGTCTGGCCAGCGCCCGGAGGCGATTCCGTTTTGCCGCCGCCTCGCGGCGCTGGCCGGATTCCTGATTGAACAGCGGAAGTTGCGTCGACAGCCCGACGACGATTCCGTGAAACGATCCGTCCGTCGGAGCGTCGATTCGCTTGTAACCCCCGCGCAGGGTTGGTGTCGGGATGAGACGTCGGCCGAGCGCTCGGCGCAGCTCGGCCTGGGCGCGCGCTCTCTCTCGAAGCGCCTCGATGGTCGGACGGTCGTCGACGCGCCCGGAGAGCTCGGCCAGTGCCGGCAGTTCGACCGCCAGGAGATCCCCCTCGACCGACCAGGCCTCCAGCGGCGTCGGCGACCGCCCGATCAGTCCTCCCAGCTGCCCGCGGGCCCGGACCAGCGAGGCGCGCGCCTCCTCGACGGTGGCCCGTGCTTCGTCGAGGCTTCTGCGAAGACGAGCGACCGCGTAGGACGATGCGTCGCCGGCCTTCTGCCGCGCCTCCAGTAACTCGACCGAGGTTTCGAGCTGCTCGGTGAACGCCTTCGCGGCCTCGAGGCGCCGGCGTTGTCGAAGTGCGTCGTAGAAGGCGCGACGGGTCTCGAGGCGGCGCTCGAGTCGCTGGGCGGCGTTCGTCGATCGGGAGGCACGGCGCTTCGCCTCGACGGATTTGGCCCGCAGTCGTCGCGTCCCCCAGATGGGAAGCGTCTGCTCGAGGACGAAGAAATCCTCGGCGACCGCCTCTCCGCCCTCCCAGTGCTGCTCTCGATCGACTGCGAGCGTCGGATTCGGGAAGGAGCTCGCATCCGCTCGTTCGCCGGCGAGTGCCTCGAGACGCGCGGACTGGGACCGCTCGAAGCTTTCGCGCCCGAGCGACGACTCGACCGCGCGGTCGACTGTCAGTCCGTTCGTCTCCTCGCCGGCGCGTGCCGGGAATGCCGTCGCGAGGAGTCCGAGCAGGACCGCAGCCCGTATCGGTTGGCAAGTGTGATGGCGGAGCGACACGACTGGCTTCCTCGTCGTGGATGAGAATAGCGACAGCACTGAACGGCTTCACGTTCCTCGACGTTCGTCGAAGACCGATGGCCGGTCGGTTTTAGGCGAGGAGCGGGGCAAAAAAATACCGGGCTCGGTCGAGCTCAGGAGATCACGTACGAGAGCACGGTCTCGAGCGCATGGTGGATCCACTGGTGGTTCGCGAGCATCGCCAGACCCGAGCACCCCGCGAGCGCGAGGAGAGGGAACGATCGACGTCGAGACGATTCGTTGCTCTCGAGGAGAGATTCGACGCGTCGTTCGATGTCCGACGCCCCGAACGACGACCGCTCCGGGGCGACCGGCGGGGCGGTTCGAAGACGCTCGACCCGGATCAGCGTCTCGGCGACGGCGACCGGATCCCCGACGGATTCGGCGGCCTCGCGGTCGGCGATCTGCTCACATGCGAGGTCGAATTCGCGGCGGAGATCCCGAGCGACGCCGGGGAGATGCAGTGAACCGATTGCGGCGAGCGCCAGTTTGGCGAGACCGTGGGAGTGGTGAGCGTGCGCGTGCTCGTGGGCTGTCACCATCTCCAGAGATGCGCCCTCGAGTCGATCGCGGAGTCCCCGGGAGACGAAAACCCGTGGGTCGAACAGCCCGGCGGTCGCGGCGAAGAGTCGCTCGGAATCGACCACCGCGAAGCGGTCGTCTTCGCTCGGCCGGGCGAGTGAGAGTAGCTCGCGTAGACGGCGGCGGACGCGGGCGTGAGTGCGGAGCGTGCCGACGAGCCGCGAACCGACCGCGAGCGCTGCGATGCCGAGGGCGAGCCATCCGGTCGAACTCGCATGGATGTGCGATGCGTGGACGAGACAGAGGTGAAAATGGTGGTTCGGATGGATGTGACAGTGGTCGGTGATCAGTCCGGCGGCGTCGAGCACCGAGGGGAGCAGGGCGGTCCCCAGTAGCAGCGCGGCCCCGACGAGCGGCAGTGCGGTGACTGCCGCAAGGCGGCGGGTGCGCCGGCCGGGCGGCAGTGCCGTGATCGCGTCGCGTCGGAGCCACCACCAGACGGCGGCGACCCCGGTTCCGGCGAGTCCGCCGAGCAGCGCGGTCAGTGCGGCGAGTTGGAACAGGCCGGTCACGTCGGGTCAGTCTCCTCCGTCGTCCGCTCGCCGCTGGGCGACGAGTCGTTCGAGGCGGTCGAGTGTGTCGTCGCCCGCCCGCTCGGCGATGTTGACGAAGGCTTCGAGGGCGACGTCCGGTTCGCCACCGGCGAGCTCGTCGAGCACCTGTTCGACCCGCTGTTCGGTCACCTCGGTTCGGTCGGCGCGGGGCGAATACACGTACGCGCGGCCCTCCTTGTGGCGGTCGAGCAGCTCCTTCTCGTACAGGCGTTTGAGCGCCGACTGGACGGTCTTGTGCGAGATGTCGCGGGGGGCTCCGACCGCCCCGTGGACGGTCTTCACGTCGGCCGCCCCCTCGTGCCAGACGTATTCGAGTACCGCCCGTTCGAGATCCCCCAGGTTGGAGAGGTCCATCGGCACCGGTCACCTCCCGAGAGTCGAACCGACAGGTTACGCAGCTCAAAACCGA
>JBDGRG010000008.1:0-8224 GCA_042218355.1 Bradymonadaceae bacterium | reverse complement strand
GGCGCGCACACGGGCGCGCCGGAGGGTACCATGTGGCCACGTGTATCTGAGTGTGACGCGCGGCCGCGTCGAACCGGCTGGGCTTCGGGGCGGGACGGCGATCATGCAGCATGGACCGCGTTCGAAGTCCACACTCGCAGCGCACTCCGGGGCCGACGGACACGAGCAGAGCCGCCCCCCTCGAAGCCGACGAAGCTCTCGAGGACCAACCCGCGGAGTTCACCGGTCTCGCACGCAGCGTGCCCGACACACGCCCCCCAACCGACCGGATGTTCGAGCCGCAATCGCGGCAACAGAGGAGAGGGGTCGGGAACACCCCGATCGTCGGTCGATGCGAGGGCTCCGGTTCGGGAGTCGACTCGATCCGAGAGGGGCGACGCCTGCGACGCTAGGACCGAACACCTCCGGTGCCCCGGGGCGCGCTTCGCACGGCGACGCGAGGAGGTTTCCCCTCGGCCCCCCCTCCCAGCCCACGGAGCGATGTGGACCGTCGATCTCAGACACCGCAATGTGCTAACAGACCGTCTGGACACGAACCCGTCTACAGTTCCGCCACGCTTGCGAGACCATGCCCGATCTCCCGCGTTCGTCCGGCATTCTCATGCACCCGAGTTCCCTCCCGGGCCGCCGCGGCATCGGCGAGATCGGCCGGACGGCGCTCGATTTCGGGCGGTGCCTGACCGACGCCGGCCAGCAGTGGTGGCAGCTGCTCCCCCTGAACCCGCCCGGTTGGGACGCGTCCCCGTACGCGTCGTACTCCGCGTTTGCGGGCAACCCACTTCTTCTGGACCTCGAATCCCTCTGCCAGCGCGGCTGGTTGTCGAACACGGAGCTCAACGACCTCGAGTCGGCCTGCGCGGAACTCGACGAGCACCGTTATCCCGACGAACGGGTGAATCCGCTGCGCCGCGAACTCCTCGAATCGGCGTACCAGCGATGGAACCGCCGCGGTCGCACGGAGGTCGGTGACTTCGAGGAGTTCTGTTCGAATCAGGCCGACTGGTTGGACGATCACGCGCTGTTCGTCGCACTCCGGGACGAACACGGTGGGGCCGACTGGCGACAGTGGCCGCCCGCGCTGGTCGAGCGGCGCACGGAGGCGCTCGACGACGCCCGCGATCGGCTGGCCGCGGAAATCGAGTGCGAGAAGTTCCTGCAGTGGCGATTCGACCGCCAGTGGCGGCGGCTGCGCGGACAGCTCGAGAAGGAGGAGGTCGAGTTCATCGGCGACGTCCCGATCTTCGTCTCGATGGACAGCGCCGACGTCTGGGCCAACCGGGAGCTGTTCCGGATCGACCGATCCGGGGTGCCGGAGGGCGTGGCGGGCGTGCCCCCCGACTACTTCAGCGAGACGGGCCAAAAGTGGGGCAATCCGCTCTACGACTGGGACGCCCACGCCGAGGACGACTTCGAGTGGTGGCGACGGCGGCTCGAGCGGACGCTGGCGACGGTCTCACTCGCCCGCATCGACCACTTCCGGGGGTTCGAGGCCTACTGGGAGGTCCCGCCCGAGGCCCCGACCGCCGAGACCGGCCAGTGGCGCGACGGCCCCGGCGACACCTTCTTCGAGACGATGCGCGAGCACTTCGACGGCCTGCCCTTCGTCGCCGAGGATCTCGGGACGATCGGCGACGAGGTCCGGGAACTTCGCGACCGACACGAACTGCCCGGCATGCGGGTAATCCAGTTCGCCTTCACCGGCGATCCCGACCACCCGTTCCTTCCGGAGAACTACCCGCGGCGGACCGTCGCCTACACGGGGACCCACGACAACGACACGACGGTCGGCTGGTATCGCGATCTCGACGACCAGACCCGCCGGCGCGTGGACGAGTACGTCTCGAAGGGCGCGCACGACGGACCCGCCGACGTGATGTGGGAGCTGATCGACGCCATCTCCGCGTCGGAAGCCGCGATGTCGATCTTTCCGGTCCAGGACATCCTCGAGCTGGGGAGTGACGCGCGGATGAATACGCCCGGCACGGAGGGGGGAAACTGGGCGTGGCGAATGACCGCCGTGGGACTGCGCGCCGACGGGTGGGAGCGGCTGGCCGAGATCACCGGGCGGCACGGGCGGTAGTTCGGAAGGGAGAAGGCAGAAGGATGAAGGGGGAAGGACGAAGGCAGAAGGCAGAGGGATGAAGGGAGAAGGGAGAGGGGAGGAGGGAGAAGGGAGTTGAAGGCAGAAGGCAGAAGGCAGAGGGATGAAGGGAGAAGGAGGAGGGAGGAGGGAAGCGTCGGTGTGCGACGAGACTCCAGTACCCTCGCGGTACTGGTGAAACTGTCTGGGGGAGCTAATCTCGCCGCGCCTTACCCCCCCGATCCCGGTGCCCGTACGGCATCGGAGGGGGTCGGTCGATTGCGGGCCGACCGATCGTCTTCCACGGGGTTGAAACCGCTGCCTGCACTCGGTCTGTGGCGACCGGCGGCGCTGAAGTACCGCCGGCCGGCATGGCGATCGGCGCGGGGCATTCGAACGACGATCGCGGTGGTGAGCTTCCAATCCGTTCGCCGGGCAAGGGTCGTGCAGTCGTCGCTCGACGGCTCGACCGCTCGGCGGCCAGCCACTCGGCCGCCCACGCCCCCGCCGGTTGATTCTCGTGGACGTTGGCTCGATATTGCCCTGCCGACGCGAGTCGATCGCCCCGAACACGGACGGACCACCGGTCGGAACCGGAGACCGGTCCAGGGGAAACGACCCTCTCGGAACTCGAGCCGACCATGATCGAGAAGTTCACCGTGCAGACCGACGGACAGGGACTGGTCGAGATCACCGACCGGGTGCGCGGCGCTCTGCCCACCGGCGCGACAGCCGACGGACTGTGCACCCTCTTTCTCAAACACACCTCCGCGAGCCTCGTCATCCAGGAGAATGCCGCGCCGTCGGCCCGCCGCGACCTCGAGGCCTGGATGAACCGCCTGGTCGAGGAGGGGGACGACCTCTACACGCACACCGCCGAGGGGCCCGACGACATGCCGGCCCACATCAAGGCTGCGCTGACCCGCACCTCGACGTCGATCCCGGTGGTCGGCGGCGAACTCGAGCTGGGGACGTGGCAGGGCATCTTCCTGTGGGAGCACCGCCGCTCGGGGCGCCGGCGCGAACTGGTCGTACACGTCGATTAGGTTCGCGGCGCAGTGGGAGTAGTGAAGCTGCTCGGCCGCTGAGCTGCTGGGCGGCTGGGCCGATGAGCTGTTCAGCCGTTGAGCCGTTGAGCCGACAACCGCACGACCAGACAACCGCACAAACTCATAACCGGACGACCGTACGAGCCAACGACCGTGCAACCGCAAGTCGCTCCACCTCGACACGTGTAAAATTGCCCCCGCGCCGCGCGTCGATGCTCGGGGCGTTTCGATTCGATCACTTACTGACTGACTCACTCGGTCACTCGACTCAGCCGTTTCGTGAGCGAGATGGCGCCGTTCGATTCGGACGGATTCGACAGCGCGAATGCGCTCTTCTGGGGGTTGCTGCTGGCGGCCGTCGCGGCGCTGATCGCTCCGCTGTGGACCGGAACCATCCCGCCGCTGACCGACTTCGGCGGTCACATGGCGATGGCCGACATCTGGGCGCGCATCGACGAGGTCTCGGTCTACGGCGAGATGTTCCGCCGACGGTCGGGTCCGTCACCGAACCTGCTCCTCGCGCGGTTCACCGGGCTTCTGCACCCGTGGGTGGGCGCACTCGTCGCCGCCCGGCTGTTCACGTCACTCGTTCTGGTCGGCACGGTCGGGGGCATGCTCGCGGTCGCGCGGGTATTCGACCGTCCGCGCTGGCTGGTCTTCCTGGGCCTCCCGCTGCATTGGAACCGCGCCGTCGGCTGGGGGATGCTCAACTACATCGCGGTGTTTCCGTTCTTTCTGTTCGCCATCGCCGCCGCGCGCCGGGCCGGCGAAGAGGGAGGCTGGCGATGGGCGGCGGCGTTGACCGTGGCGACGACGGGGAGTTTCTTCGCCCACGGGCTGGGCTGTCTGTTCGTCCTCGCCTCGGCGGCCGGCGTTCTGACGCTGTCGCTGGACCGGCCGGCCCGCGCGGTTCAGTACGCGACCTTCGCCCCCGCCACGCTGCTCTGGTTCGACTGGCGCGCCCGGTCGGCCGGTCGTCAGGGCCTTCCCGACGCGAGCATCTGGAAGACACTCGAGCGGGATGCGGTCTGGTGGGAGCCGGTCAAGACCGTCCGTCAGCTGGTCGAGGCCGCCCACAACGTGACCGTCGACCACGTCGACACGGCAGTCTTCGTCGGCCTGATCGGCCTCTGGCTGCTGACGATCGTCGCCTCCAGGTTCGCCGACGAACTCGATCACGGGTACGACGGCGGCGGGCACTCGGTGTCGAGAACCCTCCGGGACTGGGCCGCACGCTGGTACCACGATTTCAACCGGCACACCCTCGTCCTGCTGGTCGTCGCCCTGATGATCGGGGGGATGGCGATGCCCGCCTACATCAAGATGACGAACGTCAACACGCGGGTCATCCATCTGGCCGCCTTCGTCGGCGTCCTGCTGCCGCGTCCGCCGGCGGGGGACGTGCTCGCCCGGGGAGCATGCATCGCCGCCGCAGTCCTGTCGATCGGGTACGGCCTGCATCTGCGCGGCGAGGTCCGGGAATTCGACCGCCGCGAGCTGCAACCGATGCTCGAGCTGATCGAGGAGATTCCGCCCGGCCAGCGTGTCGAGTGCCTCGGCGTCCGGGGCGACCTCCATCCGGTCTTCCTGGGTCGACCGCTGGATCTGAACTGTCCGGGGCTGATTCACGTCCGCGCGGACAGTTTCGGTGGATTCGGCTTTCCGTCGACGGGGTTCAACGCCGTGACGTTTCGGAAGGACCAGGGCTACGAGACGCTTCGGCACGAGTGGTTCAGCGACCTGGCGAGCCTGCAGCAGTGGGATTACGTTTTGGTGCGCAAGAGTCTCGCCCGCGCCGACGACC
This sequence comes from Bradymonadaceae bacterium, assembly GCA_042218355.1. Lineage (GTDB taxonomy): Bacteria > Myxococcota_A > Bradymonadia > Bradymonadales > Bradymonadaceae > CAJXPB01. Next base: position 3,291 of record JBDGRG010000008.1, on the reverse strand, counting down.
GGGTCGTCGAACAGGTCGAGCGCGTCGAATCACCGAGCGGCGTGCCATGGGCGCTGTACCGAGTCCGTCGTCCGACCCCGACGGGGCGGAAGATCGAGGCCACCGGAGGCGACGGCGGGTCGCCGTACGCGTGGACCTGCGGGCGCGGCGACGTCCTGTCGGATCTGACGGTCTGGCAGAAACGCGGCGAGAGCTACCTGGGCAGTCTTCGACCGTCTTGTCGATCGACGGTCCGAGACGACGGGCGGCTCGCGCTGAAGGGCTCCGAGCGGACCGGTCCGACCATCGGCGGGTCGCGCGGCGGTCCGCGATTTCGGTCGGAGTGTCCGGACGGACGCGTGCCGGTCGGGCTCTCCGGTCGATCGGGGATCTACATCGACGCGCTCTCGCTGGTCTGCGCGAAGGTCCATCGCCGCCAGCAAGGGGATGGCTGGCAGCGCAGCGATCCGACCGTCCGAAAGGGTGGGGGAGGAACGGGTGGGAGCACGTTCGAGTCGACCTGCCCCCGGGACACCGTCCTCACGGGCATCCACGGCCGAGCGGGCGGATGGATCGATGCGATCGGGGTGTACTGCAGCCCGATCGACCGGTGACGGGATAGACGGGCCGAGGGGCCGGACCGACCGTCTTCCACGGCGCTGAAGCACTGCCGGCCGGATTGGCGATAATCGGGGGCCCGTCGAACGGCGATCGCGGCGGAGAGCTTTCAATCCCGTCGGCAGGCAATGGTCGTGCGGTTGTGGCTCGATGGCTCGACGGCTCAACGGCCTAACGGCTCCACTACTCGACTGCGCGACCACACACTCCGACACGAGCTGGAAGCTCGGTCTACGCACGCAGCTCGACGGCTCGACCCGCTACGAATTCTCCTCGAACCCGCGCTCGGCCTTGCGGACGTGTTCGAGCATCTTCATGAACGCTGCTCGGTCGTTGCCCTTCCAACTCGTCCCGCGATTGTAGATGTATCGCCCTGCGGCGGCGGGGATCAGCAGCGCGAGCAGCACGATCAACCATCGCTTCCACCACTGCGTGCCGCGGTAGAGCCCGCGAGTGAGGACCAGCCAGAGGGCGAGGGTGACCATCAGGGCGAGCGGGACGACCGAGACGAAACCGGAGAGTGACGTGTAGGATTTGACCAGGTTCGGGCCGACGTGGCCCTCCTCGATCATCACGCGGACCGTATCCATGGCGGGGTTCGTCGTCTCCGGAGCCATCTCGGGGAAGAACGCCCCCACGACCTGGTGGTAGGCGATCCCCGCGACGACGGTTCCCCGTGCGACCGCTTCTCCAAACACACCTCCCCGCAGGGACTCGAATCCGAACGCCACGAGGACGCTCGACCAGCCCATCATCACCACGAGGTGGCGCGGGCCGAAGCCCCATCCCCCCTCCCAGAGCGGCCAGCTCGAGATGAATCCCACGTAGGCGAGGACGGTCGCCCCGAGTAGCAGCCCGATGCGGCGCCGTCCCGACCGCAGCGCCGCCCAGAGGCCGGGCAAGACCAGCAGGAACATCGGCGACGTGGCCAGCAGCCCCCGGTGCAGACTGAGCATCGAGCCGCTGAACCGTTCCCACGTCGGCCATTTCAACCCGGCCAATCCCGACGTATGGACGTCGAGAAACCGCTGGTTGGTCAGGTGATAGTACGGCAGATCGAGGGGGCCGCCGAAGGCGGTGTCGTGATACCACAGCAGGGCAGCCAGACAGACGCCCGCCCCCAGGCCGAACGCCAGCAACCCGAGCAGGTCCCGGCGCATCGGCCCGGTGATCACGTACAGCGCGAGGAGCACACAGGCGATCCCCGCCGGGTATTCAGTCATCCCGGCCATCCCCGCCAGCAGGCCGGCGGCGAGGGCGTAGAATCGGGCCGCCCCGTACTCCGACAGCGGGACTCGCCGCTCCCCCAGTCGCACACACAGCAACGCTCCGACGAGACCGGTCGCTGCAATCTGATGGCCGAAATACGCGTTGCTGTAGTGGAAGGCGGCCGTCCCGAGCATCCAGCCCAGCGAGACGACGTCGACGACGGGCGGTTCGACGCCCAGGACGTCGAGCAGTCGCCGCAACCACAGGAATCCCAGCAGCCCAATCGGGATCATCAACCAGAATCGCATCAAATCGAGCAGCTGGATACTCGTCCACTGGTCGGGTTCGGTGACCAGTCGGGCGGCGCCGTAGACGACCGCTCCCAGAAGACTGGCGCCGGGCGCCTTGTCACACCGGTATTCGCCCTCGAATTTGGCGAGGTCGAGGACGCCTCCGAACCGCTCGCCGACGGGGTCGAGCGAAAAGCTACCGTGATCGACTACGGCGACCGCCAGGTAGATCCGGGAGTGCTCGTTCGGAGCAGTGATGTCCCGGAACAGCCAGGCGTACGCGACGCAGAGAACGACCAGCAGCGTCAGCGCCACCGGTCGGAAGGTCGGGAGGGTCGAGTCCGCCAGCTCGACCCGCTTGTCGGTCGTCGGCTCCATGCGAGGGATGAGCGTCGCTCAGTCGAGGACACCGCCCGTTCGCGGGGGAAAGGCGGTCTGTGAATAGACCTGGTCGATCCGCCGGCGCGTCACCTCCAGCCCCAGCGCGGAGGCGATGTCGTCGGGACGCGCTCCGTCGCCGGCCCCGGGAGCCCCCGTCCGCGAGGCATAGTCCGTCCCGGTGAAGCGCGACCAGAGCGCGCGGCGCAGCAGGCGGACCGCCAGTCTGTTCGCCTCGCCCGACACCACCGTCCGCTCGTCCGCCGGACCGGAGTCGGAGTCGCAGGAACCGCCGGCGGACGCGTCGATCGCGGCGCTCCGCAGGCCGACCGAGGCGCGGCCCCGCCACGCGCCGGCACATCGCTGCCATACCACGGTGGTCGGTGTCATCCCGTTTCGGCGCGGTGTGACCCAGATCAGCGCTCGGTCCGGGCGCGTCCCGCGGCCGGGGGCAGAGGCCAGCAGCACGGTCAGCACCGGCGAGGGTTGCTCCCGACCGACGCGATAGAAACGACCCGCGACCCCCTCGAACGACGCCGCGCCTCCGGCATCGACGAAGAAGGTCAGATCGAGTCGGAGCTGCCGATCGGCCGCGGCCGGTTCGAGCCGACGCAATGCGACGTCGACCGCCCGCCGGCTGTCGCCGTCCAGTCGGGTCCGGACCGTATTCACCGCGTGGAAGACATCCCTCCAGGCGGCGGCGACTGCCTCGGATCCGACGGCGGCCCAGTAGTCGAACGCATCGATCCGGTCCTCGAGTTCGGCCGGTCGGAGGGGGGCGTCGGGGTCGGGACGGGCGTCCTCCGGCCGACCGGAC
>JBDGRG010000079.1:0-1966 GCA_042218355.1 Bradymonadaceae bacterium | reverse complement strand
GTCTCCGGTGACGAGGATGCAGTCGGGCAGCGCGTGGACGAGATCCCAGAGGTGCTGGTCGCCGGTATCGGGCGGAGTGGAGGGGCTCGACGGGGGGCTGCGAAACTGTCCGTGGAGTGCGAGCTCCTCGAGGATGGCGTCGACCTCGTCGTCGGAGAGGCCGTGATGGTCTGCGATCGCGGGACGTAGCAGAACCTCGCGGTACTCGGCGAGCAGTTCGACGGAGAGATAGAACTCGAGCTCGCCGTCGATCATGGCGTCGAGGATTCGCCGTGTCGCTGCGTCGGGGTCGAGGTCGGAGGCTTCGCGGGCCCGGGCGACGAGTTCACGGGCGTCGTCGACCGACTTCAGGCCCTGCGCCTCGAGACTCTCCTCGACGATCTCGCGCATGGAGGTATCTCGGCGCGCAGCGGTCTCCTTGAGTGCCCTGTACAGTTCGTCGGAGAGCGTGACGGTGATCCGCGGCATGCGTTCGACCTCGCGGTGGCGGGAATTGAGCATCAATGCATCGTATCACCAGCCGCCACGAGGAACAATATGCGGCGTGACGCGCTGGAGCGGGATTGGTGATGGGGAGGCAGCGGGGTTTGCGACGGTCGGCGGTTGCGGCAGATCGCGATGGGGCATAATCGCGGGGCACGGGTACGGAGAACGTGCGAGTCGGACTGTAGAGCGGAGGAGAGGGCGATGGACGACGTGATACTGGTGACCGGGGCGGCCAGCGGGATCGGCCGGCATCTGGTCGGTCGGTTTCTCGACCGGGGCGCGCGGGTGGCGGCGACGGACGTCGACTGGGAGGGGCTGAACGCCGCCGCCGAGGCCGACGGCTGGCCCGACGACCGGGCCTGGTGGGGGCGCCTGGACGTCTCCGAGCCCGAGCACTGGCGCGACGTCGTCGAGACGATCGACCGGCTGTGGGGCCGGATCGACCGGTCGATCAACGTCGCCGGGTACGTCAATCCCGGGTCGATCCTCGACCAGGGGACCGACGACATCGCGCGGCAGGTCGACATCAACCTCGAGGGGACGATGTACGGCACGCGCATCGTCGGCGGGTACATGGTCGACCGCGGCGCCGGCCACATCGTCAACATCGGCTCGCTCGCCTCGATGGTGCCCGCCGCGGGGCTGGGCGTCTACGCGGGGACGAAGTTCGGCGTGCGTGGCTTCTCGCTGACGGCCGCTCAGGAGTTCGCGTCCGAGGGGGTCGACGTCTCGGTGGTGATGCCAGACGTCGTCGACACGCCGATGCTCGAGAAGGAGGCGCACGCCGAGGACACCGACTTTATGTTCTCGCGCGGCGAACCCCTGTCGGTGGAGGATGTCGGGGATGCGGTCGAGCGCGTGCTCGAGGAGCGGCCGCTGGAGGCGGCGGTGCCGTCGTGGGGCCAGTGGATGGCGCGGCTGGCGACGGTCGCGCCGGGACTGGTCCGGCTGGTCCGACCGTTGCTCGACCGGCTGGGAGAGAAGCAGCGTCGAGAGTATGTCGACGGCGGGTGACCATCGCTCGACGCCGCCCGCCAATCCGACGACTCGACCGAGAGCGACGAGATGGCGATCTCCGACGAGGACATCCGGCGGCTCGCCCGGCTGGCGCGGCTAGACCTGGACGAGGAAGAGCTGCGGCAGTACCGGAGCGAGCTCGAGGCGATCCTCGAGTACGTCGAGCGGCTCGAGAAGGTGGAGGTCGACGCGGGCGAGGGGGAGGCGTCGGACGAGGCGGGTGCGGCGGAGCGTCCGGAGGAGGTCGACGGGGCCCTGGACCGCGAGGAGCTGACGGAGCAGGCGCCCGAGGTCGGTGAGGGGGCGTTTTTGGTGCCGAGTGTGATCAACTCATGAGCGGCCACGGGTCCGACTAGGGAACGCACGTCTGTTCCGACGAGGGGAACCCTCGTGGCTGGGCCCCCACGCCTCCCTCCCGAGCACGGGTCGCCCCTCGTTGGAATCTCCCGGAGACGGATTGGGA
>JBDGRG010000078.1:12493-16490 GCA_042218355.1 Bradymonadaceae bacterium | reverse complement strand
ACACCGACGGATATTGCCCACCCTGCCCCCCGGCGCGCACCGCAGTGCCCCCTCCGTGTCTATGATCGCGGTTTTGCGAGCAATCGTTGCGTCGAATGTGGCGGGCGGTGCCGATCTCGGTCGACACGCGGGTGTCGCGGCCGGTGTGCACGGGACGAGTTGCCGGATCATCGCTGGTCGACCGAGGGTGCGGCTGCTACGAACGACGAGCCGACTGGAGAGAAGCATAGTCGATCGCTGGACCTCCCGCCACGGAACCGCACTGGCATGAGCTTCGAAGGCGCTCGCAGGGCTGCGTCGGGTCACGCATGGACGATCTTGCCGTGGATGGAGAAGGCGGTATTTCCGCCGACCTGTCCGGTCTCCACCCTCTGGCAGACCCGGCTCGACGCCCCCTTCGACCGGGGCGTACGCGTGACGGGCGAATACCATCGCCGTCGGGGGGCGCAGACGCTGGTGGTGATCGTCCACGGTCTCGGCGGCTGTGCCGAGAGTCCCTACGTGGTCGAAGCCGCCGCGGGCGTGCGCCGGGCCGGCTTCTCGAGTCTGCGATTGAACATGCGCGGGGCGGAACACAGCGGAGAAGACATCTACCACGGGGGATTGACCCAGGAGCTCCACGCCGTATTCGAGGACGAGGCCTTCCAGCGATACGAGCGCATCGCCGTGCTCGGTTTTTCACTCGGCGGTCATATTGCGCTGCGAGCGGCCACGGAGCCGATCGACGACCGAGTCGTCGGAGTTGCAGCCGTCTGCTCGCCGGTCGATCTGGGCGGGGTGCAGCGTTGGATCGACGGAACGGGGCGGTTCGTCTATCGAGAGTACGTCTTGCGGGCGCTCGGAGAGGCCTACGGGGCCGTCGCACGCCGGGGACGCGCGCCGACCGCTCTGGCTCGAGTCCGAGCCGCGAAGTCGCTTCGAGAGTGGGACCGATTGACGGTGGTCCCGCGATTCGGCTTCGATTCCGTCTCGGATTATTACCGTCGAGCCAGCGTCGCGGACCGACTCGCCGACCTGCAGTGTCCCGGACTGCTGGTTTTGGCCGCCGACGACCCGATGATACCCGTCGACCGAGTCGTGGGGGCCATCCCCGAAGACGCAGACGAACTGAGGACCATCGTCGCCGATCGGGGGGGCCATGTCTTCTTCCCGTCCAGCCTGGATCTCGGCCTCGCACGGCGGATGGGGCTCGTTCCCCAGGTCGCTGGGTGGCTGAACGACCGGTGTCCCGAGTGAGCCGTTGAAGCGAGCTGCTCTGTCAGTGACGTCCCGGCCCCTCCGTACTCCGTGCTGAACGGGCGGACGGCGCGCCGAGGCGGCGATATCGAGCGGACCCGCTGACGGCTGCTGTGGCGGAGCCCCTTACCCCGCCGCGTCCTCCTTCGAGCTGCGGTCCGATGCGGTTCCTTCGCGTTCCCAGTCCGGTCGGTAGCCGGCGAGTTCGTCCAGATTTGCGCGGTGACGGCGGGAGCGACGTGCCCAGACATGCATCCAGACGATCGCGGCCAGCCCCAGGACGGCGAGTACGATCGGGCCCGCCGTCCCGAGCCCGGTCCGAACAGCGTCGTTCGCCATCCCTGCGGCTGCGAGGGAGGCGAGTGCGGAGAACGCCGCCACCGCTCCCCAGCGACCGGCCAACGCCAGTGGCAGCGGTGGAACGAGTGCGGACAGGAACGTTCCGATGCCGGAGTCGAACGGGAAGTCCGGCACTGCTCGAGCGTCGGGATAACACCGCGAACAGTAGGGAGTCCCGCCCGAGAGCAGGGCGGACGGATACGGCCAGTAGTGGTCCGCGCAGACCGTCCGGCTGCATGCCACGCACCGCGCCGGTGCCGGTGATGCGGCCGACGATCGGATGGTGCCGCAATCGTTGCAGAGCAGCCCCGTCTCCTCCTTCTGGATGCCGATGCCTCGTTCGACTGGGATCGTCTCGCTCTGGACAATCGCCGGCGGCGCCCCCTGGCGGGCGGCGACGTCGAAGGCGTGTCGCGCCGGACCCGCGTCGATTCGAATGCGGTGCCGTCTCAACAAGACTCGCCGGCTGCGCGTCGAGACGTCGTCCGGATCGACCTCGAAGGTCTTCTCGTACGTCTGGTTGTTGTCGCCGCGGTACGTGACGGTCGTCGAATGTTGTCGCGCGAGCCGTCGGCTGACCTTTTGTTCGTAGGCTCCGGGATCGACCCCGAAATACGCCTCGGGGGGGCGTCCGTCGATCGAACTCTCACACCTCTGGGCGAAGGTCGCGTCGCGCCACAGCCGTCGCTCGGTCGGCGAGAGGTCGCTCTCCACGGGCAGGAGGGTGCGACCCTCCTCGTGCGCGCGATGGAGACGGGGATAGGTCGAGGTGCCGTACGTTTCGTCGAGTTCGTATTCGACGAGAATGGCGGGGAGCACCGACCCCCGCCGGGCCTCGAGGTCGATCGCGTCGTCGACGGCCCGCGGCGCACTCTCCAGTGACTCGACGAACGACCTCTCGAAGCGGGTTCGGGTCTCCGACACCTCGCGAAACGAGGTGCGGAAGACCCAGCCGCCGGACTCGTCGTCGACCTGGAAATAGACCTCGACGTCCCGTGCGTGCTCGGTCAGGCGGGCGAGGTCCCAGAGTTCGACGACGTGGCCGAGCTGGTCGGCGTGTTCGCGGGCCGGTCGGCTGAAGCCGCCGGACGAGACGATGATCCCGCGTGCCCCGTCCTCGAAGCTGACGGCGGCGCTGTGGAGTTTCTGGACGACCGGGCGGCCGACCGAGGAACTCGTGTGTTTGCACTCGACGACGAGCGTCTCTTCGGACGACCGCGCGATCACGTCGCGGCCGAGATCGGCGACCCGTTCGGCAACCTGGGCGTCGTATCCGAGCCGTTCGAAGACTGTGCAGACGGCATCCTCGAACTCGAACCCGGAGATCTCCGCCAGGCGGTAGACGACCGGGTCGTCTGGCTCGAGGTCACTCACCGCCCTTCTTGTTCGAACCGCCCATTTTCAGCTTGATCTTCTTGCCGCCGCCCTCGTCGTCGCCTCCCTTCTTTCCGCCGCCGGGGTTGAGTTTGATCTTCTTGCCGCCGCCCTTCTTTCCCTTGCCCGGAGACAGCTTGATCGTTCGGCCCTTGCCCTTCTTCCCTTTGCCCGGAGACAGCTTGATCGTGCGGCCCTTGCCCTTCTTCCCCTTGTTGCCGACCGGCTTGAAGTCGTTTGCGAGCAGTTTGGCCGTCTGGGAGTTCTTCGTGGCGAGCGTAATCTTGCCGGAGGCGACCGCCGCCTGGAACTGTTTCTTGATCCAGGGGCCGTACTCCTCGGCAGGCATCTGAAAGATTCCGTTCCAGCTCCCGATGATGTCCGAGGTCTTCTCGAGCTGTTGTTTGACCCGCATCTCCAGGCCCGATTTGTCCTCGGGCTTTTTCTTCGATTTCAGCCGGACGACGTGCACGGCTCCCCCGACCTCGAAGGTTTTGTTCGGGACCGGATTGTCGGCTGAGAGTTCGGAGTAGGCGAGGGTGCTGAGTTCCTTGGACTTCCCGATGCCGGGGATCTTCGCCCAGGATCCGCCGAAGTTCATGCCGGAGAGCCGCCCGCGGAGCCGCGCTCCCATGTTCGTGGTCTCGAGTGTGAAGTCGCCGGTCGTCGAGACGGAGAGTGCGCTCCAGAGCTTCTCGTCCGAGGAGCCGAGTTTTTTCAGCGCCGCGTCCAGCGAGTCGCTGTTGCGAGCGGCCTTCAGCAACTTGTCGGCCGCCCCGTCGACGAAGGCTTCGGCGCGCTGCTTGCGGAGGAGTTTCTCGGCGATCTCGGGAGCGGCCTTCTTCAGCGGTGTCGTCGCGGCTTTCTTTCGGTCCTCGACCTTCACCAGCATGTACGCGTGATCGGTGACGACTTTCTCGACGGCGCCGACGTCGGCCCCCTCGATCGCCTTCGCGATGTCCTGGTTGAGGTTGTCGAGTGTACTCCAGTCCATCAGCCCGCGTTTCTGTCCCGGATAGGACTCGCCCAGATCGGCGGCGACCGCCCC
>JBDGRG010000078.1:11220-12483 GCA_042218355.1 Bradymonadaceae bacterium | reverse complement strand
GTTTTCGAGTACCCGCTTTTTGGCTTGCTTCCAGCGCGACTCGGCATCCCCGCCGTCTCCGGAACGGGGGATGTAGACACGGCGGATGCGCACCTTGGCCGGCTTCTGATACTCCTTCGAGTGCTTTTTGTAGTACGACTGGATCTCATCGGCCGATTTTTTCCGAAACGACGAGATCTCTTCGTCGGTGACCTCGACCTTCTGGCGGAGGCTGGCGGGGTCGAGCGCGACGTACGAGAGATTGATCTTCGTGTTCTTGAACGCGTGGGTGTCAGACAGTTCCTGCGGAAACGGGGCGACCGAGAGGTTGTGCAGGGCCAGGTATTTGCGTGCGAGCAGCTCCTCGCGTTTGAATTTTTCGTAGTCCTCGATCTGGGTGCGGAGCTGATTGCGGACGTAGGCCTGGTAGTATTTCCCGTTCCACTTGCCGTCACGGCCGTAGAAGTAGCGGAACTCGATGTTCCGCATCGGGTCGGTCATGTACGTTTTGAACTCCTTCGGGCCGACCCGCAGACCCGCCTGCCGGGCGCGGTCGGCGAAGAGTTTGACCAGGAGATAGCTGCGCAGCGATCGAGCCTGCTGGCGGTAGAACTTCTGTTTGTCGCGGCCCTGCTGGTCGCCGAAGAAGCGATTGTAGATCAGCGAGACGTCCGTGTTGTAGACGGTTTCGCCGTCGTAAGTGGCCAGTTCGACCTGACCGGGCCCGACGCTCTTTCCGCAGCCGCGGGTCGGCATGCCGAAGAAGAACATGAAGATGACGATCAGGAACGCGATCAGAACGTAGGTGTACCCGCTCTGCATGCGGTTGCGAACTTGCTCCAGCATCGGCCGTCTGCTCCAGCATGAAGTCAGAATTCGACTGCGCGGCCCGACCGGTTGAAGTGGCGACGGTCGGCGCCGGGCATCGGTTCGCGAGGATGTTCGTCGCGGGGTGCGCGCGCGTCTCGATTCGACGGGAGTTCCGAACGAGCGCGCACATTACTCACGCCACCCGACGTTTGCAAATGCACACGGAGAACCGAACCGCAGAGGACGCGGCCGAATCGAACCGCAGAGAACGCAGAGGGCTCAGAACGTTTGTAAATGCACACGGAGAACCGAACCGCAGAGGTCGGAGAGCAATCGAACCGCAGAGAGCTCAGAGAACACAGAGGTAAGCAATTCGCCGAATCGAACCGCAGAGAACGCAGAGGGCTCAGAACGTTTGCAAATGCACACGGAGAACCGAACCGCAGAGGTCGGAGAGCAATCGAACCGCAGAGA
>JBDGRG010000078.1:1588-11120 GCA_042218355.1 Bradymonadaceae bacterium | reverse complement strand
GCTCAGAGAACACAGAGGTAAGCAATTCGACGTTGACCTTTCGAGTCGATCTGAGAAATAGTCGCGTTCCGACGAGCCGTTTCGCCGGCGAGTTTCCCGTTTGAAGTGGAGCTGCGTCCCCTTCTGGACGACGGAGCGAGGTGATGTTCGACGAAGTATTCGGACTGTTTTCCAACGACCTGGCGATCGATCTGGGGACGGCGAACACGCTCGTCTTCGCCAAGGGCGAGGGGATCGTCTGCAGCGAGCCGTCGGTCGTGGCGGTCGAGGATCGAGACGGGGCGGACCGACGCCCTCGGGCGGTCGGACGGGCGGCGAAGGAGATGCTGGGTCGCACGCCGGGCAGCATCGTGGCGACCCGTCCGATGGAGGACGGCGTCATCGCCGATTTCGAGATCACCGAGGAGATGCTGCGGTATTTCATCGGTCGTGCACACGACGGGCAGGGCATCGTCGCGCCGGCGCCGAGGATCGTCGTCTGTGTGCCCCACGGGATCACCGAGGTCGAGAAGCGGGCGGTCCGCGAGTCGGCCAAGCGCGCCGGAGCGAGGGACGTGTTTTTGATCGACGAGCCGATGGCCGCGGCGATCGGGGCGGGCCTTCCCGTCGCCGAACCCTCGGGAAACATGATCGTCGACGTCGGTGGAGGGACCACCGAGGTGGCGGTCATCTCACTCTCGGGGATCGTGTACTCGGAGTCGGTGAGAACCGGCGGCGATCAGATGGACGAGGCGATCGTCGAGCATACCAAGCGCAAGTACAATCTGGCGATCGGCGACCGGACGGCCGAAAAGATCAAGTGCACCATCGGCACGGCCTATCCGACCGACGAGGTCATGACGATGGAGGTCAAGGGGCGGGATCTGGTCGCTGGTTTGCCAAAGACCCTCGAGGTCAACTCCGACGAGATCCGAGATGCGCTGCAGGAGCCGATCGACGCGATCGTCGAAGCGGTGCGGATCGCTCTGGAGCGGACGCCGCCGGAGTTGTCGGCGGACATTGTCGACAAGGGGATCGTGCTGGCCGGGGGCGGGGCGATGCTCAAAAATCTCGACATTCTGATCCGAGAGGAGACGGGGCTACCGGTGGTCGTCGCCGACGAACCGAAGGCCTCGGTCGTACTCGGCAGCGGGGACGTCCTCGACGAGCTCGATCTGCTCCGCGAGGTCGCCGAACAGTCGTACTGAGCATCCGGCCGCCGCCTTCGGCGCGCGCGAGTCGGCCCCCGACGTTCGGTAAAAGTCGTCGAGCGGCCAGTTCGTCGAACTGGCTGTCGAGTCGTGAAGCCGACAATCCGACGGCCGCGCCCCCCTGCGACTGGACGACCGGCCCACCGTACTCGCGTCCGACCGCACAGTCGCACGGCGGGCGGACTGCCGGCGGGCATCGGTCGAGGGGCGAGCGGTCGTGAGTCAGATGTTCGCGCCGTCGATCGTTCGGTCTCCGTTTCAGTCTTTCGGTCGCATTCGTCGAGAATCGCCCTTCCAGAGAGCCGCGTGCTGAAGGGCGTCGAGTGAGTTCGGCCGGCTGACATCCGCGAATCCACAGTCTGGACGAGTCGATTCATGCGTCCGACGAGTCGTGCTCGCCGAAAGATCGCCGTGGGGTTGCTGGTGGTCGGTTTGCCGGCGCTGGTGGTCGCGTACGGCGGTTCGACCGAGGTCGGGGGCGGAGAGTCGTCCGCACCGGTCCGCTGGGTGCGGTCGGGGATCGGGGCGGTCGTCGCTGCCGAGTTCACCGTCGCCGCGGGGTTCGCCGACTGGTTCGGCGACCTGGTCGACGGCGCCGATTCGGATCGCGTGGCGCGCCTCCGCACGAAGATCGAGTCGCTGCGCGAGGAGAAGTCCCGGCTGATCGGCGTATTGCAGGAGAACATGCGGTTGCGGGAGCTCGTGGGATTCCAGCGCGATCACCCGCAGTACGAGCTGGCCGCCGCCGAGGTCGTCTCCCGGGATACGACCCCCTATTTCCGCGTGATTTCGGTCGAGATCGAGGCCGAAAAACCGATCGAACCCGGGATGGCGGTCGTCGCGGCCGGGGGGGTCGTCGGACGGATCCATCGGGTCGACGGCGGTCGAGCGGAGGTCGTGCTCGCGGCGGATCCTCGAAGCCGGATCGATGCCGTCAGCCAGCGAAATCGTGCACACGGCGTCGTCCGCGGGCTGGGGCATCGGAGGGACTACCTCGCGGAGGTCGCCTATCTGCGGGATCGCGATGCCGTCCGGAGCGGGGATCTGATGGTCACCACCGGGATGGGCGGTATCTTTCCGCCCAACTTGCCGGTCGGGCGGATCACGTCGGTCGACCGTTCGGAGCAGGGGCGCAACCAGCGGGTGCGACTCCGCCCGGCCGTCGACTTCTCGCGGCTGCGTGAGGTCTTCGTCGTCACGGGGACGGAGGACTGAGCCATGCCCGGGTTGCTGACGTTTTTGATCGGCGCCGCTGCGATCACTGCCGAGTCGGCACTGTGGGGCGTCTTCGCTCATCCGTCGGTCGGTGCCCAGGTCGGGCTGGCGTTCGTGCTCTGGGCAGCCCTCCGGCGCGAGTTCGAGACCGGCGCGTTTCTGGCGCTCGGATGGTTTCCGTTCGTCGGATGGACCGTCGGCGCCCCCGGGGGCAGCTACGTCCTCGCCGCGGCCGGTACCTTCGTGGCCCTGGCGGCAGCCACGCGGGACGAGACCTCGACGTGGGGGTTCCGGCAGGTCGCCGCGGGTGCGGCCGGCGGGGCGCTCCATGCGGCCCTGTTCCTCGCGATTCTCGCCGCCGCGGGGGCGAAGTCGCACCTGATGGTCTCGGTCGCACGAGCTGCGCCGCTGGCAGTCGTTCAGACGACGATCGTACTGTGGCCCCTCGGATGGGCGATGGAGCAGATCGACGAACGGCTCTCCCGGCGGACCTGACTCCCGACCTCCTCGACCGACGTGTTCGAGAACGACGGCCCCCAGAACAGGCGTGACATCGGGCGGTGGTGGCGGGACGCCGGCTGGTACCGGTGGTTCGCGGGCGCTGCGCTGTTGGTCTTCGGACTGCTGGTCGTGCGTCTGTGGTATCTGCAGATCCTGCGGGGGGAGGCGTACCGGCGCACCAGCGAGGAGAACGTCGTCCGGAACGTCGAGATCGAGGCCCGCCGCGGGCGGATTCTCAGCCGCGACGGGGCTGTGATGGCGGGGAATCGGCGGACGTGGGACGTCGTCGCCGTCACGCCGATCGTCCAACGGCATTCCATCGCCGAGATCGTCGATCGCCTCCAGCGGCACCTCGAACTGTCCGAGGGCCGGGCCGGGCGGCTCCAGCGTCGGATCCGGCGCCGGGACGGGACGGTCGTCGTCGAACACGAGGTCACGCGCCAGGAACTGGCGTCCATCGAAACCGACCGGCTGAATCTACCGGGGATCGAGATTCGAGCTCGCCAGCGACGGCGGTATCCGTTCGGGCGGGCGGCAGCGCACTTGGTCGGTTACATGGGGGAGATCGGCCCCGACGAACTGACCGACTGGCGGAGGTACGGGTACGACCGCGGTGATTTTGTCGGACGGGCCGGTCTCGAGACGACCTTCGAGCCGGTGCTGCGCGGGTCGGATGGCGTTCGACGGCGCGTGGTCGACGCACGCGGGATTCCCCGGCAGCCGAAGCGAGACGGCATTTCGCTGCCGGACTACCGACGGGTCCCGCCCGTCCCGGGACTGGACCTGCGCACGACGATCGACGCGCGTCTGCAGCTGGCGGTCCGACGGGCGATGAAGGACCACCCCTCGGGAGCCGTCGTTGCGGTCGATCCGCGTACCGGCGACGTACTGGCGCTGCACAGCAAACCGTCGTTCGACCCACGCGCCTGGTCGGGCCGGCTCTCGCCGCGCGAACAGCGCCAGATCCAGAGCAGTCCATTCGACCCGATGCTCGACAAGGCCATCCGAGCGTATTTCCCGGGCTCGATCTTCAAGATCGCGGGGGCGTTCGCCGGTCTGAACACCGACCGTATCGACCCCGACCGGAAGGTCGACTGTCCCGGTTACTACGCCTTCGGCGATCGTCAGTTTCGATGCTGGAAATGGGGCGGACACGGGCGGCTGGACATGGTGGGAGCGATCGAGCAGTCGTGTGACGTGTATTTCTATCGGCTCGCCGACCGCCTGGGGATCGAGCCGATCGCCGCGCATGCTCGGCGCCTCGGGTTCGGACGCGCGACGGGGATTCCGTTGGCCGACGAGGCCGCGGGGACGCTCCCGACCCGCGCCTGGCATCGAAAGCACACCCCGGGTGGTTACAAGCCCGGATTTGCGCTGAACGTGGTTCTCGGGCAGGGAAACGTGCGCACGACGCCGCTGCAGGCCGCACTCGCGTACGCCGCGATCGCCAACGGGGGCCGCCTCTATGCCCCGCGCCTGGTAAAGTCGATTCGGACTCGGAGCGGCCGCGAGGTGTTCGAGTTCGAACCACGGGTGCGCCGGCGGCTCGACATCGCCGAGGAGGACCTTCGGGTGATCCGCCGCGGGTTGCGCCGCGTCGTCACCAGCGACGACGGGACCGCCCACGGGGCGAGTCCCGAGTCGGTCTCCATGGCGGGGAAGACGGGGACGGCTCAGGTTCACTCCATGGGCCGGGTGCCGGTCGCGAACCGGTCGAAGGACCTCCAGCTGCGGGACCACGCGTGGTTCGCGGCCTACGCACCGGTCGAATCCCCGCGTCTGGTCGTGGCCGTCTTTCTCCAACACGCCGGCCACGGCGGTCAGCGGGCAGCGCCCGTCGCCCGGAAGATCGTCGAGGAGTATTTCGACGGTGACCGCGAGCCGTCCCTCAAACGGCGCATCGGCCGCGAGAACACCGCTGTGGAGGTACCATGAGGGGATCGAGGACGGATCAGTGGCGATGGGTCGAGCGGGTGGACTGGCCGATCGTCGGGATCACCGCACTGCTGTGTCTGATCGGCGTGGTGAATCTCGCAGCCGCGTCGAGTGGACCGACCGAGGGACTGTATCTCTCGCAGGCGGTCTGGACCGCGGTCGGATTCGTCGCCTGTGGCCTCGTCGCAGTCGTCCGGACACAGTTTCTCCGCCGCTGGGCCTACGTCCTGTTCGGGGGGGCGGTCGCACTGTTGTTGGCGGTCCTCGCGGTCGGAACCGAACTGAACGGCGCCCGCCGCTGGCTCGACGTCGGTCCGTTCATGGTGCAGCCGTCCGAACTGTTGAAACTGGCCGTCGTCCTCGCCTCGGCGCGGTACTTTGCCGATCGACCGAGCGACGTGCGCGGGCTGCGCGAGCTGGCCGCACCGTTCGCGCTGGTGGCAGCCGGGGTGGTGCCGATCCTCCTCCAGCCGGATCTCGGCACGGCGGTGGTCGTGGTCGCCGTCTTCGCCACGATGGTCGCCCGCGAAGGCATCGACCGCCGCGCGGCGCTGGCACTGGTCGCGGCGGCGGCGCTTGCGATCCCGGCGGGTTGGACGTGGGGGATGCGCGACTATCAGCGCGACCGGGTACGATCGTATCTCGGGCTCGAGACGGATCGCTACGGGGCCTCCTGGCAGGTCCGGCAGTCTGAGATCGCGGTCGGGTCGGGCCAGCTGTGGGGCAAGGGATTCGGCGAGGGGACCCAGGTCCAGCGAGGCTTCGTGCCGGAGCACGAGAATGATTTCGCCGCGGCGCGGTGGGCCGAGGAGCAGGGATTTGCGGGGATGATTCTGCTCGTCGTGCTGTTTGCAGTCTTCATCCTTCGAGCGCTGGCGATCGGTCGTCGTGCGGACGACGAATTCGGATCGCACGTCGCCGTCGGATGTGCGGCGATCGTCTTCTGGCACGTGGTCTTCAACCTCGGGATGGTGACCGGACTGTCGCCCGTGGCGGGGCTGACGCTCCCGTTCATCAGCTACGGAGGCAGCAGTTTGGTTGCGATGTTGATCGTGGTCGGCCTGTTGTTGAACATCGAGGCTCGTCGACGCGATTCGTTCGGCGACCGTCGGAGCTGAGGACGCCGGCGAGATTCGGCCCCCACCGGCGGGTGTGATCCGACTCCATAGGACGAACGGTCCGGTGTTCGCTGGAAGAAGCCGTCCAGCTCTGAGCGGGCGGTCGGCTCAGGGCGCTGGAAGCGCGGTCGATACTGCCTCCCGGGCGGCGGCCGCGATTCCCACGGTTTCCGATCAGAGCCCGCGGCGGTAGAGTTCCTCGAGCTCGTCGTGTGTCAGCGCGCCGTGGCGACGGTCGACGACCTCGCCGTCGACGAAGAGCAGGAAGGCGGGGACGGCGTCGATGCTGTAATTCGCCGCCAATTCGGGAGCTCGATCGACGTCGACGCGGACGGTCTTGACCTCGGACTCGAACTCTCCGGCCAGCGCCTCGACCGTCGTCGCGGTCAGCTCCGCCGGGCCGTTCCATCCCGCGGAGGCGAAGACGATGGTCGGCTGCTGGCTCTCCAGCACCTCGGTCTCGAAGCTGGCTGTCGACAGTTCCGCGACGGGCGACTGCGCCATCGCTCCGACCCTGGATCCGGAGGAGAGACTGGCGACCGGATGGATTCTCGACCGAAACCTACGCGAGGGCGCCTCCGCCTGACAACCGTCGGGACGGCGCGCGGGTGCGCTCGTGACCCGTTGACAACGACCGTCCTCTCCCCTGGTACCGCTCCGACCGATCACGCGTGGACGGACCCGATGCCGTGACGAGTGAGTTCATCCGTGCCCCGCGGCGGGGCGATCCGAATCGACCGAACGCAGGACGCCATGGCGACACGACCGAGAGATGCGGGGGCGGACCCCGACGGCGAGCGTCCGTCAAATCTGCTGGTGCCGGACGTCGACCCCTGGCCGGTCGACGAGGGGCGTCCGATCATCGAACTGGAGGGCGTGACCAAGCGGTTCGGCGACGTGACGGTCCTCGAGGACCTGTCGCTGTCGATCACACCGGGTGAAATCACGGTGATCATCGGGAGCTCGGGATCGGGAAAATCGGTTCTGATCAAGTTGATGAACAGCCTGCTGTTGCCCGAGGAGGGAACGGTCCGGCTGTTCGGCGACTCGACCACGGAGTTGAGCGAGCCCGATCTCGTGCGCGCCCGGAAGCGAGTGGGGACGCTGTTTCAGAGTTACGCGCTGTTCGACTCGAAGAATCTGGTCGAGAACGTCGCCTTTCCGCTCGTCGAGAACGGCGTGATGTCGCGCGCCGAGGCGAGTCAGCGAGCGGTCGAGTTGCTGGAACGGCTCGAGCTGGGAGACGCGCTGGAGAAGTTCCCCGCGGAACTGTCGGGAGGAATGAAGAAACGGGTCAGTCTGGCCCGTTCGCTGGTCACGAATCCGGAAGTACTGCTGTTCGACGAACCGACGACGGGGCTGGATCCGATCCTGATGGAGTTCGTCGACCAGATGATCCAGTCGATCACCGACGACTACATGTTGACCAGTGTCATCATCAGCCACGACATGGCGTCGACGTTCCGGCTGGCCGATTCGATCGCCGTGCTCTACGGGGGCGAGATCATCGCCCACGACGAGCCGGAGGCAATTCGTCGGACCGACGACGACCGTGTCGCCGAGCTGATCCGGGGGACGCGAAAGGACGACATCGATTTCAGCGCGGCGGCGGATCTCGAGCTCGGGGAGCGGGCCGAGCACGCGGTCGAGGTCGAGCATCTCACCAAGTCGTTCGGCGACAATTTGGTCCTCGACGATGCGTCGATGGTCGTCCCGAAGCACGCGATCTCCGTGCTGATCGGGGCGAGTGGCGAGGGGAAGTCCGTTCTGATGAAGCACATCTTGCGCCTGATGGAACCCGACAGCGGTGCGGTTCGGGTGCTGGGTCGGGACCTGGCGACGCTGAGCGAGCGGGAGATGCGAGAGTTGCGGACGGGCGTCGGGATGCTCTTCCAGCATTCCGCCCTGTTCGATTCGATGACGGTCGAGGAGAACGTCGCGTTTCCGCTGATCGAGCAGCGCGGACTGAGCCGGGCCGAGGCGATGGACCGCGTCGAGGAGATGGCCGACCGTCTCGGGATCGCCCATATCCGAGAAAAACATCCGAGCGAAATTTCGAGCGGCCAGGCCAAGCGGGCGTCGCTGGCTCGCGCACTGATCACCGAGCCGAAGCTCGTGATCTACGACGAACCGACGACGGGGCAGGATCCGGTGATGTCCCGCAAGGTCGAGGAGATGGTTCTCGAAGTGCAGGAGAAGTTCGACGTCACGAGTCTGGTGATCAGTCACAACATGTCGTTGACCTTCCGGCTGGCCGATCACGTCGCGATGCTGAACGAGGGGACGATCATCGCCGAAGGGCCGCCCGCGGAACTGCTCCGCAGTGACGATCCCGACGTCCAGTCCTTCATCTTCGCCTCGGACGTCGGCGTGGGGGTCGGCGAGGACGACGAGGTCGCCGGGGGATGAACGGGGGGGCGAGCGGGTTGCAGGAAGCAGTTACGCGTCGTCGGCCGCGGTCCATCGATCACCGTCGCGGACGTCGTACTTCTGCAACACGTCCTCGAGTGCCCGCTCGAGATCGACGTCGAGCGAGTTCGCGATCACGATCACCACGAAGAGGATGTCTCCCAGCTCCTCCGCGACGGCGTCGTCGGAGCCTCCCGGCGCCAGATCGCCGGACTTCTCGACCTTCTCGCCATGGCGGAGGTTCAGCAGGCGTGCCAGTTCTCCGACCTCCTCGGTCAGCCGGGCGAGATTCGACAGGGGCTTCCAGTAGCCCTCCTCCCACTGTGAGATCCAGTCGTCGACGCGGTTCTGGAGTTCGCCGATCCCGGGGGAGGGCGAGGGGGACTCGTCACTCATGTGTATCTCCGAAGTTCCTCAAGGTGATGGTCTAGGGTTTCTCGAAAGGAAGATTGGGTTGTCGGGGCTCGTCGACCGCCGTCCGCGGCGATCGAGCGCCGCCTGCTCGAGGGTCCGTAACCATCCGGCAGCGCCAACGCCCGCCGGCCGGACATGCGAACGACGCGGGCCGGTCGAACGGCGATCGCGGTGGAACGTCTTCGATCCGTCCGGCCGGCATGGGTATGCGGTCGTCGCTCGGCAGGTCGACGACTCGATCACTCGGCATCTCGTTCACTCGACGGCCGGTCATCCGAGACTCGCCCCGAGAATTCCCAGGAGCTTCATCGGCCCGGGAGCGGCCTCGAACTCGGCCAGGGCCGGCGCGAGCGAGGGGGCCGCGTCGTTGGTGACGAACCAGGGCGGTTCCGGATACATCCGGAACGGACCGTCCAGGACGCTCTTGAGCGGTCGTTCGAAGAGTCGCGCGTTGTGGACGAACCCGGCTCCGCTCTGAATATCGCGGCGCGTGTGTCCGGGATGGGCGCCCCAGGGAGTGGTCCCGAGGCTGAAGGAGAGGGCGGGCCAGTGGTTGAGGACGATATTCCCGTATTGCAGTCTCGCCACGGCTCGCTCCAACGCCTCGCCCAGCGCGCGGCGGGTCTCCGGATGGACGATCACGCAGACGTTGAGTGTGCCCCAGAGTGTCTCGTTGCAGAAGTCGACGGCGCGTTCGAGGAACGCGGCGGGAGTGTCGCCGGCGAGCTGCGTCTCGCCCATGATCCCGCA
>JBDGRG010000078.1:0-1578 GCA_042218355.1 Bradymonadaceae bacterium | reverse complement strand
CGATAGAGGGGGTCGTCTGCGTCGGGATCCAGATCGCGGAGGATCGCCCACGGGAGCTCTCCGTCGGCGGGATCACCGATGCGGTCGACGGCGTCCCGGTCGTCGGTCATCTCCTCGAAGGTCTCCCGGGCCCCCGGATAGTAGGCCGGCCGCGTGCCGACGTCGGCGAGGACGGATTCGACGCCGTCGACTAGCCGGTCGCCGGTCTCCCATCCCTCGGGACGGATCAGAACCCGGGCGGCGTTGCAGTTGAATCCGGCGTTGTTCGCCAGCTGCGAGGCGATGTTGGCGGCGTGGAAATCGACGTCGCCGCTGCTCCACGGTCCCGGGAGGACGACGACCGGACTGACGTTGCCGAGTTCGCTGGTGATGGGCTTGTCGACGCGAGGGTCGTCCTGTTCGCGGCGGCGCTGGGCCTCGTCGCCCGTTCCCCAGACGATCGCGTCGTGCGTACGGTCCGACCCCGTCACGTGGATGGCGTCGACCTCGTCGTGTCGGCAGAGGTAGTCCCCGACCTGGGCACCGCCGTAGGCGAACCGGACGAACCCGGCATCGATGAACTCGGCGAATCGTTCCTCGAGGATCGGGCCGAGATAATCGTTGACCGGATTCATCTTCACGAGGACCGTCTGACCGTGCGCGTACAGACGGTAGAGGGCATCCAGTGGCGTGATGCTCGCGACGTTGCCCGCGCCGAGCACCAGTGCCACGCCCGGGTCGGGCTCGTCCTCTCGGTAGAAGTGGGCCGTCGATTCGAGGAGTTCGTCGTAGGTTCGGACGTCGTCGCGCATCCAGACCTCGGCCGACAGCCCCGCGTACAGCAGGCGGTCCCAGAGCGTGTCGGGAAAGACCTCCACGGCCAGCCCCCCGTCGGAACGCCGCCGGACGTCCGAGGGGTCGATCGGTGGATCGCCGTCCTCGTCGATCGCCTCGAGCGTCTGCACCAGCAGGCGGATGTTGCGGGCGGAGACCACGGGTCCCGCCAGCCACTCTTCGGCCTCGATCGCCGAGCTCGGTTCGCCTCCCTTCGCCTCGACCCCCAGTTCGACCTGTTCGGCGGCCGTCTCGAGGGTCCGGTCGAGGAGGCTCCGAGCCATCGCGATCCGACGGTCGAGTGCCAGTTCGGCCCAGTCGTCCGCGTGGTCGCGGAGCACGTCGAGCTTCCGGTCCAGTGCGTCGGTCTCGTCCGCTTCCGGCATGAAACAGCTGGGGATCGGGTCGCCCACTTGTTCGGCTCGCCGAAGCCTACCCGACGCCCGGGCATGCGTCCAACGCTCGGTCGACGCCGGGTGCGATCACGACCCGTCGACAACGTCTACGCGACCGGGTCGCGGGGTGGGGGCTTCTCTCAGATGATGGGCGCCAGCGGGAGGGAGAGCCGACTGCCCGCGCGGAGCGAGTCGCGCTGGCCACGCTCCTTCCGGCGTAGGCTCCAGCGTACGTCCCAACGAGTTGGGGCACAGCCGCTGCCGGTCGGGGCCACCGCCGGATCGCGGGGGCCGTCACGGCGTTCTCGTCTGCGGGTTCGTGGGCCGGGGGAGACGGGTCTGATCGGAAACCGTGGGGCGAGGGAGTAGA
>JBDGRG010000077.1:2585-7853 GCA_042218355.1 Bradymonadaceae bacterium | reverse complement strand
GGGGAACCCGCCGGACGTACTCGTAGACGCAAACGTCAGACGTGGACGTGGACGTAGCACGTGGACGTAGCACGTGGAGACGTGGACGTGAGACGTGGACGTGGACGTTGGACGTGGACGGTAAACGTGGGACGTGGACGGTAGACGTGGGACGTGGACGTGGGACGTGGACACACCTCACGCTTGACGCCGGGCCGTGACCGACTACCGTGCGCGCGGCAGCGACCGACGCCGGGGCGGTTCGACCGTCTCGGACCGCAAACCCCGACCCCATCCGACCCCAGACAGCCATGGCCGAGCACGTCCGCGAGATCGAATGGCGGGAATACGAGGATGTCGTCGACGACGCCGACGCCGAACGACCGGTCGTCGCCGTCTTCCGTGCCGACTGGTGCGAGTTCAGTCGGGAGTTGGATGCGGTCGTCGAGACCCTCGCCGAGGAGTACGAGGGGCAGGTCGACGTCGTCTCCGTCGACCTCGACGAGGAGGGCCGGCTGGCGAACGAGCAGAACATCTACGACACACCGACCGTCGTGGGGGGCTTCCGAGGGAATCGACTCAAGCGCATCGACGGCGCACGCAGCGCCGCGGAACTCGAGGAGCTGTTCGATTATCTCGTCCAGTTGCCGCGAGCGGCGTAGACGGGACCGACCGCCTCCATCCACGCGGCCCCGCTCCCCCGGCGCGACCGTTCCGAGTCGCGCAGCCTCCTTCCCACCGGCCTCGCACGCGAAGCGTCGCGGACGGACGCCCCACCCGGCCCACGATGCGCCGAAGCGGGTTCTGAACGCGATCCCCCCGGACGACGACCGCCCGTCCGCGGCGGTCGGGGCGCTATACAGCTCGAACGCATCTGCGCTATCGTCCAGTCAGTCGTCGATCTTCGGAGACCGGAGGCGCGCGTCGATGCAACTGGCTCTGATTGCAGCTCTCGGCCAGCGCCTCGAGATCGGACTCGAGGGCGAACTCCCCTGGTCGCCGTCCGGGGACCTGCGCCGGTTCAAACAGCTGACGCTGGGCAAGCCCGTCCTGATGGGCCGCAGGACGCACGAGTCGATTGGCTCTCCCCTGCCCGGCCGCACCAACATCGTCGTCTCGCGCGACGAATCGTACACCGCCGACGGCTGCCTCGTCGCCCATTCACTCGACGCGGCCCTCGACCTGGCCGAGGGGACCCCCGGCCCCGACCTGACGATGGTGATCGGCGGCGCCTCGATCTACGAACAGGCGCTCCCCCGTGCCGACCGGATGTATCTGACGGTCATCTACGAGTCCTTCGAGGCCGATGCGTACTTTCCCACCTTCGACCCGGCCCAGTGGCTGGTCGACGAGCGGACCGACGCCGAGGCCGACTCGACGATCCCGTGGCCCCACGCGTTCTTCTCGCTGCACCGGTACCGGGAGAAACCGCTGACCGCCGAACCGACGGCGGCCCCGACGCCGCTTCCCCAGATGCTCGCCCCGATCCGCGAGGACGCCCTCGACCCCGACTGATCGCACCGCCATGATCCCCACACGAGCACGGCTCTCCGTCGGATTCGCTGCCGTTGCGCTCCTCCCGGCGCTCGTCGTCGCCGGCTGCGGCCCGGAGACCCCGAAGCGGGCCTTCATCGACGTCGGAACCAGCCCGGACGCCCCCGCAGCGGACGGCACCGCCGACTCGGGCC
The DNA here is from genome assembly GCA_042218355.1 of Bradymonadaceae bacterium. Taxonomy (GTDB): domain Bacteria; phylum Myxococcota_A; class Bradymonadia; order Bradymonadales; family Bradymonadaceae; genus CAJXPB01. The sequence goes on along the minus strand of JBDGRG010000077.1, from coordinate 6,186 downwards.
CGTGCGACTGCGGGGACGGTCGGACGTGCGTCGAAGGCCGATGCCTGAAGCGCCTCGGCACGAACTGCTCGCAGGACGGAACCTGCGCCTCCAGGACGTGCGAAGCAATCGGAGACGTCCGGATCTGCACCCGCGCCTGCCGGGCGACCTGTCGGACCGACGGATTCACCTGCTACCGCGGCCGCTGCGCCCCGTCGGGTTTCTGCGAGGACGCCGACGGAGACGGCTACGGCGCCGGACCGGGTTGTCGCAGCCGCGACTGCGACGACGGAGACGTCCGGATCCATCCGGACGCCGCCGAGATCTGCAACGGCTCCGACGACGACTGCGACGAGCAGACCGACGAAGCGCCGAACTGTCAGTGCCGACCGGGCGAGACGAAGTCCTGCTACGAGGGGCCGGCCGGTACGGCGGGGCGGGGCATCTGCGAGGCCGGCGAACAGACCTGTCGGCAGGACTACACCTGGGGGCCGTGTCAGAACCAGACACTCCCCGGCGCGGACATCTGCGACGGCAAGGACAACGACTGCGACGGCGCGACCGACGAGGAGGGACGCTGCGCATGCCAACCCGGCGAGCAGCGCGACTGCTACTCGGGCCGACCGGGAACCGCCGGCACCGGCCAGTGCCAGACCGGGCGACAGACCTGCCGATCGGATCACACGTGGGGGCCGTGCACCGGCGAGGTGCTCCCGGCGTCGGAGGCCTGCAACCTGAAGGACGACGACTGCGACGGATCGGTCGACGAGGAGTTCGATTTTCAGACCGACCCGAACCACTGCGGCGGATGTGGCAACCGCTGTAACGTCCCGAACGCCCGGGCGGCGTGTTCGGGCGGCAACTGCCAGATCGCCAGCTGCAACGCGAACTACTGGGACAACGACGGCAAGGTCGCCAACGGCTGCGAATATCAGTGCATCTCTCGGGGCGCCGAGGCGTGCAACGGGAAGGACGACGACTGCGACGGCGTCGTCGACAACGGCTTCGGCGTCGGTGACAGCTGCGACGGGACGGGCGCCTGCGGTCCGGGCACCGTGGAATGCCTGAATCCGCGACGCGCCGTCTGCTCGACCGACCCTCGCGGGTCCGCGTCGGAGGCGACGCCCGAGACCTGCAACGGGACGGACGACGACTGCGACGGGTCGGTCGACGAGGACTTCACGAGTCTCGGCCGCAACTGCACCGTGGGGACCGGCCAGTGCGAACGGCGCGGCGTCATGGTGTGCGCCGCAGGGGGCTCGACCGCCACCTGCGGGGCGACCCCCGGCAAGCCCTCGACCGAAATCTGCGACGGGAAGGACAACGACTGCGACGGCACCACCGACGAGGGCTGCCGGCTGGCGACGACCAGCTGGCCGACCTACAAATTCGGGGTCCGGCGCACCGCCCACACGACCCGGGCCCAGGGCCCGAACTCCGCCAGCGAGGTCTGGTCGTTCGATCTGGGGAACGCCGCTCGGATTTCGCCGGTCGTGCATACCTCCGGGCGGATCGTCGCCGGCGGCGGGAAGACGATCTACGCCCTGACTCGGGCCGGGAAGGTCGCCTGGAAGACCGCACTCGTCTCGGGCGTGCGACAGGCGACGGTCCAGAGCGACGGCGCGATCTACGTCGGCGCCGGCGACCGGCTGTACTGCCTGGGCCCGTCGGGCAACATCCGCTGGAAGCGCACGGTCGGATCTCCGGTGCGAACGAGCATCATCGACGACCGCGGGAACGTCTACGTCGCCGCCGGCAACGAGTTGATCGCCTTCCGACCCGACGGCCGGCGCAAGTGGTCGTTCGCCGGCGGCGGGCGCCTGTACGCCCCCGCTCTGGGTCCGTCCCGGCGGATCTACGTCTCGGCGTCGAGCGCCATTCTCTACGCAGTGAAGTCGAACGGGTCGCTGTACCGGGAGTTCGTCCGCCAGGGCTCCGACACGGACGGGGGGCCGGCCATCGGCCAGGACGGGACGATCTACACGCCGTTCGGGTCACGGCTGTTCGCCGTCGACCGAACGCTGAAAAAGGTCCGCTGGCGGTTCGACACCGGAGGCGACATCGACTCGAGCCCGAGTGTGATGAACACCGGATTCAAATGCTGCAACCCGCTGGACTTCCCGTACGTCTCCGCCAACGGAAACACCGGCCTTCAGAAGCTCACCTACCGGGGCCGGCGCGACTGGCGCTATCCGATGCGCAAGAACGGCAGCGGCAACGGCGCCCCGGTCTTCGACCGGGACGGCGATGCCTACGTCGGTGACTCGAGCGGCACGCTGTACGCCATCACCCGCAAGCGCAAACTGAAGTGGAAGGTCGACCTGTCGAACCAAGACGTCTGGGCGCCGGCGATCGCCTCGAGCCGAATCTACGCCGTGTCGGGGGACACCCTCTATGCCGTGGGGCCCTGACGGGGGTTCGACGCGGGCGGGTCCTCCGGGCGGCCGCTGGCGGAACTCGCCCCGCAGGCCGGACCCGCCGCTCATGGCGCGTCGAGGTACGACAGCGACCCGGGCTCGACGTACTGGATCCGGCGGGTGAGCGTCGCGACAAACTCGCGGCCGTCGGGCGAACGAGTCCGGACCGGGTTTTCGAACTGCCAGACGCGCTCGCCTCGACGGTCGACCTCGAACATCCGTCCACTGGCGGTGTCCCCGACCAGGACGTGTCCGTTCGGCAACAACTGCTGACCGCCGCCCCAGGGGCAGAGGAACGGTCGATCCGCGCTCCCCGTGTAACTCCAGACGATCCGACCGTCGTCCGGGGCCCACTCGACGATGCGCGAACTGCCCGCCTCGCCCCCGTGACCGAGGTTGTCGAAGACCAGAAGATGCCCGTTCGCCAGCGGGTCCGGATCGTGCTGCCTCAACCAGGGTCCGCGCGACATCCATTCGACCGTCGCGTCGTCGGGATCGACGACGACGAGTGCACTCAGCGCCCGCAGCGACACCATCACGTCGCCGGCCCGCGCCCAGTCGTGATGTGCGGCAAAGGACGGACCCAGTTCCTCGACGTCGTTGGCGTGGAGGTAGTCCCATCGCCCGGGATCGGCCCGCCACTGGGCCAGCCGCGAGCGGAGGACAGCTCGACCAGTCCGTCCGCGACCACGACCGGTTGCGTGCTCCCGGGCAACCGACCGTCGCCGACCTGCCGGACGTTCTGTGTCAACGTCCAGATACGCCCGTCGGCCGTCACCTCGAAGTTGTGATGGGAACGCCCCTCGAACCGCCAGATCGGCTCCGACTGGCGGTTCATCTTGACCATCCCGTAGCTGAACGGGAAGTCGAACATCGTCTCGTAGTTGACCAGCAGCGACCCGTCGTCGAAGACGTGCACCGCCCCCCACCGAATGAAGCGGTCGGCGACGGGCTGCGAGACGTGTTCCGGGTGCGGCCACGCCTCGCTGAACGGGAGCTCCCACCGGTGCGCGACGGTGCCCTCCGGGCCGATCAGACGGGCACGCGTCCGGATCGCCGTCGCGTACAACCTCCATCCGGGGGCCGTCCGACCGGGTTCACGGTGGACGACGCCCCGCTCGGCCGTCGCCGCCGGCTGCCAGTGCGACAGCTCGGTCTCGGGCTTGCGCCAGTGATTCCACCGGACCGCGTACGCCTGCATCGCT
>JBDGRG010000077.1:0-2575 GCA_042218355.1 Bradymonadaceae bacterium | reverse complement strand
CAGCTGCGGATACGGGAAGACCTCCAGGCCGGCCGTCACCGACCCCAGCACGAAGGCGAGCACGACCAGCCCGACCGTCGCCACACTCCTCGCCGTCCGCTCTTCCATCGCCTCACTCCCGGTCGCGGCCACCTCCAGCCCTCACCCTCCGCTCACACCGGAACGACACCGGGGAGCGGGACCAGCTCCTGGTCGTCGTCGACACAGACCAACTCGATCGTCGCATCGACCACCGTCTCTCCATCGTCGACCCGACGGACGACCTGCTCGAATACCACCCGGTAGTCGCTCTCGCGACGGGCCGTCGACTCGACCTCGAGTCGATCGCCGAGCCCCGCGCTCTGCCGGTAATCGAGCTCCGCACCGTACACCACGAATCCGAGCCCCTCCTCGTGGAGATCGGCCAGGACGTCGGCCCCGATGGCGTGTTCCCGCGCTCGTTCACAGAACTTCAGGTAGTTCGCGTGGTAGACCGACCCCGACAGGTCGGTGTCCTCGTAATAGACCTGCACCCGATGGCTGAACGTCTCGCTCATCGCACGCTCCCGACAAACCGAAAAAATTGCCCCAGCGCTTCGACTCGATATGCTCTAACAGAGACCTTCGACGAGGCCCACCCCCGAGCGGTCGCCATGAGAGTCCTCCCCACAGACGCCGACCGGCGCCCCGTCGGGACGACGGTCGCCGGCGGGGCGGCTGTGCTGGTCGTGATACTCGCGACGAGCGGGGGGTGCTCACATTCGACGTCCGGGGCCCGAGCCACCTCCTGGTCGATGTTCGATTCTCCGCTCCTCTCCGCCCCGCCGGAGACGCCGATCGCAGCCCCCGACTCGGCGGACGACTCCACGGGCGCCGAACCCGAGCAGTCCCGGACCGAGACGTCACAGCCGAGCGGGGAGAGCCCCGCCCGACGCGACGTCGAGACTGTCGAGTCCGCCGACGCCGCCGGCGCCTCCACGTCCGCCCCCTCGCTGGCGTCCGGCACGACGGCCGATTCGTCCGCCCCCGACACCAGCTCGGAGGCCGATCCCGAGACGTCGCTGCAATACGCCGTCGCCATGCTCGAGGCGAACGACGTCTCGCTCCCCGACGGCGCGCGCTCCAGTATCACCGGCCTGTATCGCCACTGCCGCGAGGAGAACGCTACCTTCCGGCGTCGCCCCCCGGCTGCGGGCGACCTCGCGTTCTTCCACAACACTGCCGACATCGACGGGGACGGTCGGAACAACGACTGGTACACGTTCGTCGGTCTCGTCGAACGCGTCGACGACTCCGAGACCGTCCATTTTCTGGGCTATCGCGGCGGCGAGGTTCGAGAGCTCGCGATGAATCTTCGACGGGCCAAGACCGGCGAGGAGGACGGCCGGCGGCTGAACTCGCAGTTGCGGGCGCGCCGGCCCGACGATCCGGAGTACACCCAGTACATGGCCGGTCAACTGTTCGCCGGCTACTGTTCTCTCCTGGGCGACCGTTCGAAATTCTACGTCCTCGACGAATGGCAGCCCGGCATGGAGGTCTCGTCCCCGACGGCCCAGTCCGGCTCCGGCGAGTAAGGCCACCGGATGGCGCATCGAACGGTGTCCACGGGGCTGAAGCCACCGCCCGCACCTCGGTCTGTGGCTACCGGCATGGCGCTCGGTCGGGGGCAAGTCGAACGGCGGTCGCGGTGGGAAGCTTTCACCCCGGTCGGCCAGCAATGGTCGTGCAGCAGTGACCGCGCGGGTGTCACTCAGTCACGCAGTGACTCGATCACGGGCCGACCGACGGGAGGCCCTCCCGGCCCGCAGGGAGGTCCCCCCGTTGACCGAGCGCGCTTCGTGTCTAGAGTTTCGCTGTCGGGTATTCGACGGTCGCAGGGGCTGCCCCCCCCACGACCAAAGCGACTCCACTGTGCGCCCCACCCATGAGCAAGCCGGATTATTACGAAGTCCTCGGTGTCTCGCGCGACGCCAGCGATCGAGAGATCAAGGAAGCCTATCGCGAAGCCGCGGTCGAATATCACCCGGACAAAAATCCCGACGACCCGGACGCCGAGGAGAAATTCAAGATGGCGTCCGAGGCCTACGAGGTGCTCAGCGATCCGGAACAACGCAAGATGTACGACCAGTTCGGGCACGAGGGGGTCGAGGGTCGTGCACGCCGCAACCGCCGCAGTGGCGGGGGCGCCGGCTTCTCGTCCGTCGACGACATCTTCGACGAGTTCGGCGACATCTTCGGCGACGTCTTCAGCGGGGGCGGATTCGGCGGTCGGGGGGGACGACGCGACGGGGCCGACCTGCGGTTCGACATGGAGCTGTCGTTCGAGGAAGCCGCCTTCGGAACCAGCAAGACGATCGAGATCCCCCGCGAGAAGGAGTGCGAGAACTGCCGCGGGAGCGGTGCCAAACCGGGGACCTCGCCGACGACGTGCTCGGCCTGCGGCGGGAAGGGACAGGTCCAACACCAGAAGGGCATCTTTACGCTCGCGTCGACCTGCACGAAGTGCGGCGGTTCGGGCGAAATCATCAGTGAAAAATGCTCCGAGTGCGGCGGTGCCGGCTCCGTCGAGGAACGCGAAGAGGTCGAGGTCGACGTC
>JBDGRG010000076.1:4662-19954 GCA_042218355.1 Bradymonadaceae bacterium | reverse complement strand
GAGACCGTCGGCGACGTCACCGGGGCGCGCCAACCCTCCGGATGGGCGACCCGCCTGACACCCTCCCACAGCTTCGGTCGAGGCGAAGACCTCTCCGACACGCTCGAACGGTCGGCGGGACTGACGATCACCCGGCAGTCGAGCGCCGGCCAGCCGGCCTACGCCGGGGTCCGGGGCGGGAACCCCCGCCAGCTGGCCGTCATGCTCAACGGCATCCCGATCGGCCGGCCGGCCGGACTCGGATTCGACGTCGGCGGGCTCTCCGCCAACTGGATCGAAGGGGTCGAGGTGTACCGCGGCCCCGCCGCCTCCCTCTACGGCGGGGGGGCCCTGACCGGCGCCCTCAACCTCCAGACGGACATCCCCGACGACCCGGGGTGGACGACCGGTGCCACCCTCCTGGGGGGAAGCTTCGGCATGCGCGGACTGGCGACCCGCTCCGGCTATCGACGCGACGGCCAGGGGCTCCGACTCGACGCCGCTTGGCGCCGAAGCGACGGCGACTTTCCCTTCGTCGACGACCAGGGCGAGTCCCACCGACGACTGAACAACGACCATCGCCGCGTCTCGGTCGCCGGAACCGGTCGCGTCGAGCTGTCGGAGGGAAGCTCGCTGAAATCGACCGTCTACTATCGCGACGGGTCGCGAGGAGCCGCCGGCCCCGAGGAGTTCCAGGAGTCGTTTCGGCGGGCGCGATTCGAATCGAAGCGACTGGTGTCGACGCTGAACTGGACGAATCGTGCGGTCGCCTCGGGCAACTGGGGAGCAATCGACCTCGGCGTGGACCTGGGGTTCGTCCAGCGGACGGGTCGGTACCAAAACCCGACCCCTCTGGTCGGCGGAACCCCGGTCCGCAATCACACGACGTACCGAAGCACCACCGCCCGTGTCGGTGCGGATGCGTTCCTCGAGGCCGGCCACGTCGCACGCGCCGACCTGACGCTGCGGACCGAGTCCTACGACTCTCGATTCCGCCGCGACACGGCCGACCGACTGCGCGCCGACAGGCAGACCGCCGCCCTGTCGCTCGTCGACGAATGGCTGCTCTTCGACCGTCGGCTGAGCCTGATCGGCGGGCTGCGCACCGAGATCGTCGACGGACGGCGTTCGACCTACCTTCCGGTGATCCCGTCGGCGGGAATCGTCTGGCGGACCACTCCGTGGCTGAAGCTCAAGGCCAACGCCGCTCGATCGTTTCGCGTTCCGGACCTCGACGAACTCTACTACCGATCGGAGACGGTGCGAGGGAATCCCGAACTCGACCCGGAGCGCGCCTGGCAGTGGGACGTCGGTCTGGCAGCCGCACCCGCCAGCTGGCCGGTGTCGGCCAGCGCGACCTTCTTCTACAGCGACATCCGAGAGACCATTCTCTTTCTCCCCCAGACCGCGTACCTGTATCGCGCCGAAAACCTCGAGGGCGCCACGAGCTTCGGCGCGGAGATCGCCTCTCGGCTCGACCTCGAGTACGCCGGGGCGCGCGTCACCTACACGTGGCTGGAGTCGCACCTCGACGCGACCCCCGACACACAGTTGCCCCATCGCCCCGCTCATCGCGTCCGGGCCGAGTCCGAGCTCCGCCTCGAACAGTTCGCATTCCTCGACGAACAGCGCCCGCTGCGGCTCAGCGCGTCGGCGTCGTACCGAAGCCGGGTCAATCTCGACAATTTCGGCAACCTGACCAACCGGCCGTTCTGGCAGGTCGATCTCGGCGCCTCGTATCGACCCGAACCGTGGCTCGGTCTCCAAATCGAGGCTCGCAACGTCACCGACAACCAGTGGGGAGCCAACGTGTTTCATCGTCCGCTCCCGGGGCGCTCGATCTACGGCTCGATCGAACTTCGATCCGGAGGAGGCCCCTCCCGATGAGACTCCGCGCCCACGTGCCTCGGTGGCCGACCCGGTATCTGCTCGCCGCGGTGGCCTGTCTCGTCCCGCTCCTCCCGGCCGGATGCGGGCCCTCGCCGGGCCCCTCCGGCACACGTCGGATCCTCGAACCCGGGCCGGCCGTCTGCTCGGGAGGTCCCCGCCGACCCTCCGGTACCCTCCGCCGCCGCGTCGCCGCGACGGGCGCGACCGGCAATGCCGTGCACGTCGCATCCGACGACGTCTGGGTCGTCGAGAGCGGCTCCAACACGGTCAGCCAGTACGATCCCGCCACCGGTCGCTACCGGTCGAACTTCGTCGACCTGGGGAACGGACGGAACCCGTTCGATCTCGCCGTCGACGAGGCGGCCGACCGGCTGTTCATCACCAACTTCCTCGCCGACTCGGTCGCCGTCGCCGACGCCGACACCGGCGAGGTGCTGCGCGAGGTCAGTTCCGAGGCGCTGGACAACCCCCAGGGGATCGCCGTGGCCGGCGACCACGTCTACGTCACCTCCGTCCAGCTGCAGGGCAGCGACTACGGTCCGGGGTCGATCGCGGTCTTCGACCGGGACCCGCTCCGCCTGTCGGGCACGCTGGAAGCGAAGTGGAAGAATCCCCAGTACGCCCGGCGCATCGAGACGCCCGACGGGCCGAGAGTGGCCGTCGTCGACTCCGGTGCCATCGAGATCGACGGCGGACGAGCCCGATCGGCCAGCTCCGGGGGGCTCGAGCTGTGGCGCCCCGACGGGCGCGCGGCCCGAAGCTCGCGCGAGACCTTTTCGCTCGACGGGAGCTCCTCCGGAGCGGCGGGCACACCGGGCCGGCCGATCCCACTGCCGAATGCACCGCGCCTGTACGTCCCCAGCGGGACCTCGCCCGTCCTGTTCACCTTCGACCTGCGTACGAAGACGTGGACGGCGGGCGCGTCCGACCCGATCGAGGTGTACGACGCCGAGGGGAACGCCCTCCTCCACGCGGCCGTCGACCCTCGCGGGATCGTCTACGTCTCCGCGTTCAATCGCGACGCCCTCTACCTGATCGACAGCCGATGCGGCCGCCGGCTGGCCGGCCCGATCGATCTGGGCAAGTCTCCCGACCTTCTGGAAGGAGCCCACAGCATCGCCACCACTGCCACCGACGGCCGCACGCGAGCCTACTTCCTGATGACTCGCTCTCACGTCCTGGGCCGCACGACGTTCGACTACGGCGGCTCCTGACCGTCCCGCCCCCTGAAATCTGCGTTCCAGCTCGCCGACCTCCGTTCTCCGCTCGTCGCTTGGAACCTCCGGCCGCGGCAATCCCCCACCGCGAGCCGGACTGCTGGCCCTCGGTCGGACCCTCCATTCCAATTCGACGCAACGCTCGGCCCCGAATCGACGATCATGAACATGGAGGGGGTGGCCTCGGCGTCCGGCCGTTCGCGGTTGAAGCGGTTCGACCCATCAGGGGCGGGGGACGCCGCCACCCGCGGTCGGGTGAAATCGGCCGTGCGGACCCCCTTGGCCGGCATCGGCCGGGCGGCGCGCACACGGGCGCGCCGGAGGGACCCACGTGGGCGCGTTTGTCTGAAATTCGGGAGTGCAATCGGGATGGGGCTGTCTGGACTTTCGAACGGCCCAACCAGTTCGAACCGAAGCACGAGGCGCGACCGGAACAAAGCGAGACCTGGGCATCCCTCACTGACGACCGTCGGACCGCAGGTGAGAACGCGATGCCAACCAGTGCCCGCACCGCGCCCGACCGACTGCCGCCCGCCCTCGGGAATCGCCTCCATTCGCAATGCCGAGAGTCGACCGCGGACGGCGGTCGCAGTTGGACGCAGCACGGCGAATTTCGTAAACGAGGGTCCGCACTCTCCGGCTCCCGACGACACCCAGCGACGCGATGGCCGACGACGGCACCGCTTCCGACGAAGACGAGCCCTTCAAGGACCCCGATCTGGCCATCAATCGCGTCTACACGCGGCGTGGAGACGAGGGGACGACCCAGCTCGTCGGGGGACAGACGGTCTCGAAGACCTCGCCGCGGATCGTCGCCTACGGCACCGTCGACGAACTCAACGCCACGGTCGGCACGGCTCGACAGGCCCGGATCGCCGGGACTTCGAGGAGCTCGGCGAGATCCTCCTCCGCGTCCAGCACGAACTCTTCAATCTGGGCAGCGTGCTGGCCACTCGTCCCGAGGACGTCGGCGAGGAGATGCCCCGCCTGACCGAGACCGACGTCGAGGCGCTCGAGGCCGAGATCGACCGGTTCAACGAGGACCTCCCGGAGCTGCGCTCCTTCGTGCTCCCGGGGGGCAGCCGCGTGAACGTCGAACTGCACCGAGCTCGAACGCTCTGCCGCCGGGCCGAGCGGGCCGCGGTCACCGTCGCCGAGCAGACGGAGGTTCCGGGCACCCCGCTGGCCTACCTCAACCGGCTCGGCGACGCCCTCTTCGTCTGGAGCCGCTGGGCCGCCCGACAGGCCTCCGACGCCGACGAAGTGCTCTGGGACCCCAACCTCTCGAGCTCCGGCTCGACCGAGGATGGAGCCGACTCCTGAGACTGCAGACGATCTCGACATTCACTGCTCCGCCACGCAGACCACCAGCCATGACCTCCCCCCCCTCCCTCCACTCCGCCGCCCTCGGCTTGCTGTCGACCGCCGCGATCGTGTTCGCCGCCACCGGATGCGTCGTCCCGAAGAAGAAGTACGACGACAAGGTCGAAAAACTCGAGTCGTCGGAAATCGCGCTGGCTCAAACCCGCAAACAGGCTGCCGAGGAACGAGCCTCGCTCGAATCGACGATCTCGGCGCTGCGCGACCGGGTGTCCCAACTCCAGTCGCGCATCGAGCAGCTCGAGAAGTCCAAAAAGGATCTGAAGTCGAAACTCGAAAAGGCCCGCGGCACACTCCAGATGTACGAGTCCGAGACGGGCAGCCTCGAACAGGCGCTTCAGGCGACGAAGAAGGAGCTGAAGGAGTTGCGCGAAAAGCAGGCTCGCCAGCGCGAACGCCTCCGCCGATTCCGGCAGCTCGCCGAGCGCCTGGCGGAGACGTTCGAGGCGGGTGAGCTCTCCGTGAAGACCCGCGACGGCAAAATGGTGATCGAGATGCCGGGCAACGTCCTCTTCGACTCCGGAAAGATCGAAATCAACGAGCAGGGCCGCGAAGTTCTCAAACAACTCGCCGGCGTCCTCGACGACGTCGGCGATCGCGAGTTTCTGGTCGCCGGTCACACCGACGACGTCCCCATCGATTCGCCGCGCTTCGACTCGAACTGGGAGCTGTCGACCGCGCGGGCGGTCAACGTCGTCCAGTTTCTCCAGGAGAAGGGCGTTCCTCCGAAGCAACTCGCAGCGGCCGGTTACAGCAAATACGAACCGATCGCCTCGAACGAGACGGCCGAGGGACGGGCCAAAAATCGCCGGATCGAGATCATCCTGATGCCCGACATCGAGTCGCTCCCCTCACTGCCGGACAATCTGACCGGGGACAGCGACTAGAGAGCTGGTCACGTGAACGATCGGATCGGGAGCGAGCTGATTTGCTGCAAATCAACTCTTCGGGGATCAGAGCCACAGGCGTCGTAGGCTTGCCGACGGTGAAGACGCCCGAATCAGCCGATATTCACGACATGGAGTCCAAACGGTTCGGTGTTCCAGTGAACCGTCCCCTCGAGCGCCGCGCACCATGTCCCCTCCCCTCGAGGTCTGATCGAACGCGGGCAAAATCGCACCGCGACCCTGAAACGGATTCGGGACGACCTCGTCGAACTCCCCGACGAGCTCGACCGGGCGGTCTTTCCCTACCGTCTGTTCAAACACGTGGCGATGGACTGCCTGAGCACCCCGCGGGCCGACACTCGCGACGAGGACCAACGATCCGGCCCCTTCGAACTCGGATGCCAGCCGCGACACGCGACGCGACTCGACCGCTCGATCGAACAGCGAGCCCCGAGTCTTCGCCCCGCCGCCGCGACGACGCTCCAGCGCCTCGATCATTTCCGGCAGAGCCGTGCCGATTTGCGCTCGATCCTCGTCGAGGCCCGAGATCGAGTCCGCGACAATCGGAAGTTCCTCGCCGACGCTCGAGCCGACTTCGAGCGCCGCCGCAAAGAACTGAAAGCCCGGCGCGCCGAATTCCCGGTTCAACAGTGGCGCACCCTTCGCGAGCGCATGCGCACCGAACGAAAGCGTCTCGCCGAACTCGAGGCGATCAGCAAGCGCCTCGCCGAGCGGTCGAAGGAGTGGCCGAAGAAGCTCGCGGAACTGAATCACGCGATGTACTTCGCGATCACGTCCGGGTGGGACTGAACGACATTTCAATCGCTGGATCGACGAGCTGGACGCCTCCGCACCATCCGTCGGCGAGACCGGATCGTGTCTCAATGCGCCTGGGGCCCCCCGCCCCGCGGGATCGGAGACACCGGATCATCACTCGAACCGCAGGAAGCACGCTCGACGCCGCTGCCGGCGCCGACGATCTCCCCGTCTCCCGACCGCCCCGCCGACGGGGGCTGAGTGCAATCACGACCCGTTGGTAACACAGTCCCGACGGGCGGTGCGGTGAGAGCCTCTCTCAGATGATGGACGGCAGCGGGAAGAGAATCTGAGAGGGGCCCCACCCGGTCCCCCCGACACCGTTGCGACCAATCACTCGTGACCGCACCCACGGGGGCTGCGTTGCACCCTCCCGGCGTCTGGGGTATGCGGGAATCGTCACCTCCCGATTCCACCGGGTTCGGGACGATGCCACACGAACTGATCGCCAGTCTGTTCGGATTCGCGATGGGGTTTCTGGGGTCGGTCCCCTTGACCGGTCCCATCGCACTGCTGGTGTTCCACCGCGCATTACAGGGGCGGTATTTCCAGGGCGTCGCCGTCGGAGTCGGCGGCACTGCCGGGGAACTGATCTACTGCGCGATGGCCGTCGCCGGCGTGGGCGCCCTCGTCAAGACCTATCCCCTGGCCTCCGCCGGGCTGAAGTCGGTCTCCGCCCTCGTGATGGTCGGCTTCGGGCTGTACTTCCTGTTGAATCCACCCGAGGGGAGCCTCGAGGAAGCCCAGAACATCGACCGCTCGCCGGCCAATCTGGCGAGAAATTTCGCCGAGGGATTCGCCATCTCGGCCTTCAATCCGATCCTGCTCCTGAACTGGACCGCCGCGGTCTGGATCGTCTACTCCAATTTCGCGGTGCCTCTGCACGGGATGGCCAAACCGGCGTTCGTCGCCGGTGCCGGACTCGGGGTGGCGAGCTGGTTCACCCTCCTCGTGCTGTTGCTGCGGGCGTTCAAGCGACACATCCCCGACCACCTCGTCGCCTGGATACAGCGGGCGATGGGCGCGGTCGTCCTCGCTGCCGCCGCGTTCCCGATCCACGACATCCTGGTCGGGCTCTCTTGAGCCCCCCTGGAAGCACGATCCACGCCCCGGGACGATTTTTGCCGGGTTGCCGGACCGAGCAGGGGCGAACCGATCGTTACGAGGTCGGCGACGCCGTCAGCTCGCCGGTGCCGATGGAGCGGGGCTTCGAGAAGCCGTGTCGCTCGGCTCACTCCCCGCCCGATTCGCCGGGCGGCTCGCCGCTGGCGAGGTCGCGTCCCGGCGTCGGTGATCCCGTACTGCTGGATAGCTTCCGGTCGGCCCGGGGGTTCTCCGACTCCGCGACCGACTCCCGCTGGGCTCCGTCCGAGACCTCGCTGAGGGGCTGGGAACTGCCCGGCCGACCGTTCGACAGTTTTCGAGGATTCTCCTCGATGTCGTGTCCACGGGGCGGCGTGGCCGTCGAGACGTGTCGTACCTCGAACAGGTCGGCGTAGTCGTCGGGCAGCCGCGACTGGAGACGCTTGCACCACTCTCCATCGAGTAGCTCCGTGAGGACCTCGCAGACCGCCTGTGCATGCTCGAGATGCACGCCGCCCGAGTCCTCTCCCGCCAGGTCGTCCGGTTCGATGTGGATCTTCTCGTAGAACGTCTCGAGGCCGAACGACGCCTCGGGCGAGCGGACCTGCAGTCGGTCACCCAGATCCCCGGGCAACTCTCGCGCCAGGTCGCGTCGGTCGTGCCGCGTCAGCAATTCACCGAGCACCTCGAGGGTCTGCTCGGCCGCCGTCCGCGCCGCCGACTGGGTCGAGCCGGCTCGCTGTCGAATCCTGGAGATGAATCGATCCGTGCGCATCGCGTCCTCCCTTCCACCGTTCGCTGGCAATTCCGTCGGCTGTTTCACCCCCCTCGGGCATCCGTCGACCATGCGCACACACATCCAGTTCGCCCGAACCGGCACTGTCTCATCAGGTCTTGTGGCTACCATATCCGATCGGGCATGCCGATACCAGACCGATCGTCATCCCTCTCCGCTCGGTCCCCCATCGCCGTCGCTCTTGAACGGTGAATCCTCGCGCATCTCCTCGAGCTGTCGGTCGATCTTGCGCGACTCCCGGTCGATGAAATCCTCGATCGCCTCCACGAGAGCCGGGTGTCGAACGTGGTGGGCGCTGTACGTACGGGTCGGCTCGAACCCCCGATCGACCTTGTGATCGCCCCCGGACCCGCCCTCGAAGACGTCGACCCCCCGATCGATGCACCACTCGATCGACGAGTAGAAACACGCCTCGAAGTGCGCGAAGTCGATCTCCTCGGTCGCCCCCCAGTACCGCCCGAACAGTCGATCGTCACCGAGCATGTTGAAGGCCCCGGCGAACTCCTCGCCCTCGCGCTCGAGGACGACCATCTGCAGGCGATCCCCCATCTCTCGGCCCAGTGTCAGGAAGAACTCCTCGTTCAGATAAAGACTCCCGCCGAAGTACTTCTCGACGGTTCGGCGGTAGTACCGATACATCCGGCGCAGATGCGCCGGAGTAACTGCCTCCCCCTCCAGGATCTCCGGTTCGACTCCGGCCTCGCGCAACTTGCGCCGTTCGCGGCGAATATTCGACCGCTTCTTCGATCGAAACTCGCCCAGGAAGTCGTCGAAATCCTCGTACGGACCGCGGTCGGCGTCTCGGCGTCCGTTGTACCAGTGATACTGGAAGCTCTCGCGAACCGGCAGCCCGCGCTCCT
Source organism: Bradymonadaceae bacterium (assembly GCA_042218355.1). GTDB lineage: Bacteria > Myxococcota_A > Bradymonadia > Bradymonadales > Bradymonadaceae > CAJXPB01. Next base: position 11,046 of record JBDGRG010000076.1, on the reverse strand, counting down.
CGAGCACCCGCCGATCCTCCGGCTGCAGGAAGTTGAAGTGAATCGACGAGAGGTTCGAACGCTCCGCGAAAGCCAGCGCCTCGTCGACCAGCATCCGTCGAATGGACTCGGCTCGCTCGGCTCCTTCTCCGACCAGAAGCCGTCCGCCGGTCACGGGCGTGAACGGAATCGCCACCACTCCCTTCGGATAGTACTGAATACCGGCGCGCTGAGCCGCCTCCGCCCATCCCCAGTCGAAGACGAATTCGCCGGCCGAATGCGTCTTGATGTAGAGGGGAGCCGCGCCGACGAGTCGGTCGTCTGCCCGATCCCGGGCGACGAGAATCTGCGGGATCCACCCCGTGTTCGGCCCGACGCAGCCGGTCTCCTCGAGGGCCGTCAGAAATTCGTGCCGGACGAACGGGCCGCCACCGGCCGCAATCCGGTTCCACTCACCGGGATCGAGCTCGGCTACCCCGCTGGAGATGTCGACTGAAAGCTCGTCCATCCCGTCGGGCCGCCTCAGCCGTCGCTCTCGTCGTAATCGACGACCTCTGCAGGAGAGACCTCCAACGGATCCTGGCCCTCGGGGACGGTGGTGACTTCGACGCCGTCCCGCTCCACGATGATCGTGTGTTCGAATTGCGCCGACAGCGACCCGTCCGCGGTCACGGCGGTCCAGTCGTCCGACAGAACCTGGGTCGGATAGTCGCCGACGTTGACCATCGGTTCGATGGTGAACGCCATTCCGGGTCGCATCCGCATCCCGGTGTTGAAGCTCCCGAAATGCGGCACCTGGGGAGCGGCGTGGAACGAACGTCCGATGCCGTGTCCGATGAAATCGCGGACGACCGAGAACCCCTGGGACTCGACGTAGTTCTGAATCGACGCCCCGATGTCGCCGATCCGCTTGCCGGCGCGAACCTGTTTGAGTCCCCGGCGCAGGGCCTCGGCGGTGACCTCGACCAGCTCGACCGCTTCCGGCTCCGGCTCCCCGACGAAGAACGTCGCACAGGTATCACCGTGAAAGTCGTCGACGACCGGCGTCACGTCGATCGCCACGATATCCCCCTCCTCCAGCTCCCGGTCGTCATCCGGGATGCCGTGGCAGACCACTTCGTTGATGCTGGTGCAGATCGACCGCGGAAACCCCTTGTAGTCGAGCGGCGCGTGTTCCGCTCCGTGCTCCTCCGCGAACCGCACCGCCTCGTCGTCCAGTTCACCGGTGGTCACACCCGGTTCGACCATGCCACCGAGGCGGGCGAGCAACTCCGCGGCGAGTCGCCCCGCCCGGCGCATCCGGTCGATCTCGTCACTCGAGAGAATCTCCAACTGTCTCGAATCTGCCATCTCGATCGTGGTGTGTCGTTCGAGGTTCGCCGCGCGACATGCCAACAGGCCGCCGCCCGTCCGTCATTCCACGGAGGTTCGTCGCGCATCGCCGTGCATACGCCAAACATACGACCGCATCGAGCGCAATGGAGAGCCGGCACGTGCGAGTCCCGACCGACGAACGCGACCCCGTGCGGAACGGGTCGAGCCGCGCCCGACCGACGTTGATCCGCGGCGTTCGTCGCATCCCGAAACTGGACGACGACCGGCCCCCGTCGGGCGAATCCCCCACGGCGCTGAAGGACCACCTGCGCGTCGGTCTGTAGCCATTCGGCGGCGCGAAAGCGCCGCCGGCCGGAATGGCGACCCGCGTGGGCCCGTCGAACGGCGATTGCGGCGGCGTGCTCTCAACCGGGTCGGCCGGCAATGGTCGTGCGATTGTCGTTCGACGACTCGACGACTCGAACTAAAAGTACCCCCGGAACTCCGGTTTCAGATCGCGTCCCATCAGATCCTCGACGGCCGTCTCGACCGCCTTGTCCTCGTGCAGCACCCGGTAGACCTCGCGGCTGATGGGCATCTCGAGGTCCAGATCCTCGGCGAGTTCACGCACACTCCGGGAGGTCTTCACACCCTCCGCCACCATGTTCATGTCCTCCAGCACCTCGTCGAGCGACATGCCCTGGCCGAGCTTGCGTCCGACGGTGTGATTCCGGCTCGTCTCGCTGCTGCATGTCAGCACCAGGTCGCCCATCCCGGCCAGCCCCCTCAGTGTGGAGGCGTCCGCCCCGAGCCGGACCGCGAGTTTGGTGATCTCGTGCAGTCCGCGAGTCATCATCCCGGCCAGCGAGTTCTGGCCCAGCCCCAGCCCCATGGCGGCGCCGGCTGCGATGGCGATCACGTTTTTGACGGACCCGCCCACCTCCACCCCGCGGACGTCCGTCGAGGTGTAGCACCGAAAGTAGTCGTTGCTGTAGATCTCCTGGACGCGCTTGGCGAGGAAGTTTTTCCCCGATCCGTACTCGCCCATGAAGACCATCGGTCGGCGGTACGTGTCGTCGCCCGTCGCCTCCGACATCGCGGCGGCGATCTCGCGTAGATCATCGTCAACGCCCCACTTGTCGACGTAGTTCTGTATCGATTTGCCTTTCTCGTAGCGGTAGATCTCCTGAACCCGCTTGGCGAGCTGATGATTGTAGGAGGCGACCGTCACGGCCGTGGGCTGATGGTCGGCAACCTCGACGGCAAAACTCGGTCCGGATAGGAACGCCAGATACGGATGGCACCGCTGGGGCAAGATCTCCTCGAGAATGTCCGAGACCAGCATGGTGGTCTCGTTCTCGATCCCCTTGGTCGCACTGACGATCGGGACTCCGTCGGGCATCCGTTCCGCCACGCCCGACAGGACGTCGCGCACGACGTGGCTGGGGGGGACCGACAGAATCATGTCTCGGTCCGAGATCGCCTCCTCGAGATCGTTGGTCGCTCCGACCGACGCCGGCAGCTCGTAGCCGGGCAGAAACTCCGGATTCTCGTGCTGGCGTTCGATCGCCTCCGGCAGCCACTCCTCGTAGCACCAGATCGTCACCTCGTTGCCGTTCTCGGCCAGGAGTTCGGCGTGCCGCCCGTTTCCCACGCCGATATCGAGCCCGGTCGTCTCGTACGATTCCGTCACGGCTACCTCGCTCGTCTCAGTCGCGTCTCCGACCAGGACGTCAGGTCACACTTGCGCTCGCCAGAGCAAGATGCGGATTCAAATTCTAATCGGTAGACGCGTTTTGTCGGAGTGGTGGCCAAGATCGCCACCGCTCCGACGAATCAAAAGTCGTCCACCATGATGCCGTGGCTCACGCAACGCCCCCACCCGAACAACTCGATATCCCCCCGGCGAACTTCTCGCTTCTCGCCAATCGCTTCCGACCGATCGTGATTTCCCTCACCGGCCCCCGACACCTCGATCCCCTGATACCTCCCGGCTACTCTTCCCATGTCGGCGCCGACGTCTCGCTGTCACGCATCGATCCCGAGATCCCGCGACGTATCGACGCGTTCAGTCCCGCGAGCGGCGGCGCAACATCTGAAGCGTCTCCGCGGGCCGACCGAAGACGTCCGCGAGGCGCCGATTCGCATCGCGTACCTCGTCGACCAACTCGACCGCCGCGCGTTCGAGCGCCGCGTACGCGCCGGGGTGGCCCTGGTCGAACAGCTCCAAAAACGTCTCGCGGTCGAGCACCGCCAGCTCCGTCCGCTCGCGGGGACTGGCAGCACTCTCGTGTTCCCATTCGTCGACCACATACGGCAGACCGAACCATTCCCCGGCCGAATCGTACTGCACGCTGTCGCGCCCCTCGGGCTGGCTGCGCCAGGTGATCTCGACCCGCCCGTCGAGAAGCAGATAGGCACCGGTACCGGCCTCCCCGGGCGACCAGATCGGTTCCCCCGGAACCACCGTCTCTCGTCTCAAATGGTCCGCCAGTTCGGCGCGCGGTTCGGGATCCAGCTCCTCGAACCTCGCACCTCGCCCGAGTGCATCGACCACGTCGCTGTCCGTCATCCCATGACCTCTGACCCAACATGAACGGGGAGTCGCCGATCCCTCCGAGGCTCGGCGAACGGCGCGGCCGATCGATCAGCCCTTGCGCAGACGACCGATCGCACCGAAGACCTGTTCTTCGAAGGCGTCGACGTATTCTTCGGGCTCCTCGAAGACCCGCCGGATGCGAGTGTCGGCGTCCCTCCGGCGCTGACCCAGAACGCGGGCCAATCCGAGCAACAATTCGTATGCTCCCCGCCGCCGCTGGCGACGGAGTCGATCGAAATCGCTGCGTGAGACGCTGAGAAGCCGGCAGTCGGCGACGGCCTCGACGGTCGCCGACCGCTCGCCGCCCTCGATAATCGACATCTCCCCGACGACTTCTCCGGCTTCGAGCGTCGCAAGATCGACCTCCTCCCCCAGTTCCGTCTGCGCACGGACCTCCAACACCCCCTCTCTGAGAACATGCATCGCCTCCGAACGGTCGCCCTGTTCGAACAGAACTTCCCCCGCCTCGAGTGCGAGGGGCTCCGCAATCTCGACGATGTCGGCGATCGACTCCTCGTCGAGCAGCTGAAACAACTCGATCTCTCGAAAGAGTTCGGCCGCGGCATCGGCTGTGCCGGCCGGCCGCTCCGTCGTCTCCCGCCCCTCCACTTCGCTGCCGTCCTGTTCGTCCGTCATAGAGACCGCCGTGCAGACCCTCGGTCGCCGTCCATCCGATCGTCGCGAGCGGCGCGCAGTGTAGAACTCCGGTGCCCGAGTTGCAATCGAGCCCCGTCCACATTCACGCCGCACTCCCGGGGGATGTGCTCCAACTCCACGGGATGAACGCACCAGAGCCCACGGAAAGAAGCGTAGCCAGCGCTCCCAGCTCCGAGCGGGCGGCGACGATTCCCCCGGTTTTCGATCTGACCTCTCCCCAAAAGCGATCACGACCCGTTGGTAACGACGACTCGGCGGGAGTGGGGCGCGGGCCGCTGCTGCCACTCCTCGGAACGATCACTCGTGGAACCGCATCCGCTCCCCTTCGTGTTTGACCGATGCGGCCGGGCCCCTATCGTTCCCGCTGACGCATGTATCCGACCCTCCGGACCGCCCGGAACGCCGCCCCCGCTCCCGACCTCGTCTCCGCCGAAGTCATGGAGTACGAACCGATCGACATCGATTGGACACGCCACTGGTTGCTCGACCCGGGAGTGATCCACCTGAACCACGGGTCGTTCGGGGCCTGTCCGAAGGGGGTGCTGTCGGAGCAGAGCGACCTGCGCAAGCAGCTCGAACGACAACCCGTGGCTTTTTTCGACGAACACCTCCGACCTGCCCTCGACCGCGCCCGGGGAGAACTGGCGGCATTCATCGGCTCCGACACCGCCGGTCTCGCCTTCGTGTCCAACGCCACGACCGGCATCAACGCAATCCTCCGGTCGCTCGCCTTCGATCCCGGGGACGAGATTGTGGTGCTGGACCAGGCCTATCCGGCCTGTCGAAACGCAGCGACGTTCGTCGCGGACCGGGCCGGCGCCGAGGTCGTCCGAGCGGATTTGCCGTATCCACTCGAGGGACCCGGCCAGATCGTCGAGGCACTGACCGACGCCCTGACGCCGAGAACCGAACTGGCGCTGATCGACCACGTCCCCAGTTCGACCGGCGTCGTCCTGCCGCTCGAACGGATCCTGGAGGTGCTGGACGAGCAACACGTGACGTCGCTGATCGACGGCGCGCACGCCCCCGGTTCGATCGATCTCGACCTCGAAGCCCTCGAACCGACCCTCGACTTCTACGTCGGAAACTGCCACAAGTGGCTCTGCGCCCCCAAGGGCGCGGCATTCCTCTGGACGAATCCACACGACCGGGACGGGATCCACCCCCCCGTCATCAGCAACGGGTACGGCGGCACGCCGGAACGCACGGCGTACCACGCCGAGTTCGACTGGACGGGGACCCGGGATCCGACCCCCTTCCTCTGCGTGCCGGAGGCCATCGACTACATGGGGGGACTGGTCCCCGACGGGTGGGAGGGCGTACGCTCTCACAACCACGCGCTGGCCCTGCGAGCTCGGGATCGACTCTGCGACACACTCGGCATCGATCCCCCCGTCCCCGACGACATGATGGGCCCGATGGCGTCGGTCCCACTCCCCGGCGCCCCGCCGGACGGAGTGGGCGAGGTCGATCCGCTCGAGCGACGACTGGCCCGCGAACACGGCATCGTCGTCCCGGTCAAGTCCAAACCGACCCCGCCGCGCCGGCTATTGCGGGTATCGGCCCAGATCTACAATCATCCCGAGCAGTACGAGGCACTGGCCGACGCCCTCGACGAGGAACTCGCCGACTGAATCCGGCACCTGCGCGCCGCCGGCCGCCACGTCGACCCTCAGCGCCGCCCGCACCGGCATGCGCATACGTCCGATCCTGCAACTCGTCTGGCACTACATCCGCCGCCCCTTTGAACTCGACCTCCGTTCGCTGGCGGCGCTGAGGGTGACGCTGGGGCTGCTCGTCGTCCTGGATCTCCTCAACCGCGCGAGAGACCTGCG
>JBDGRG010000076.1:721-4652 GCA_042218355.1 Bradymonadaceae bacterium | reverse complement strand
CCTCGGAGTGGACACCCGCGCCCTCGCGGCGTTCCGGATCGCGATCGGAGCGCTGCTCGTGGCCGACCTGCTGCTCCGCTCGCGGGACCTGGTCGCCTTCTACACCGACTTCGGCGTCCTCCCCCGAACCGCGCTGCTGGAGACCCTCTGGAATTCGGGCTGGCTGTCGATTCACATGGCGACTGGTTCCGCGCCGCTGGAGGCACTGTTCTTCCTGGCCGCGGGCGGGGTCGCCCTGGCTCTGATGGCCGGGTTCCACACGACCCTCGCGACGGCTGTCTCGTGGTTCTTCCTGATCGGCTTGCAGGCCCGCAATCCGATGGTCGGCCAGGGGGGCGACATCCTGCTCCGTCTGCTGCTCTTCTGGGGGATGTTTCTTCCCCTGGGGGCCCGGTACTCGGTCGACGCCGCCCTCTCCTCGACCGACCAGCGGCCCCGGACCACCACCTCCTTCGCCACCGTCGCGTACGTCGTTCAACTCTGCTTCATCTACGCCTTCGCCTACGTGCTGAAGACCGGGCCGGAGTGGACCGAAAACTTCAGCGCGGTCTACTACGCGCTGAATCTCGAACAGTTCACCACGCCGATCGGCGACTGGTTGCGCCAACTTCGGTTCCTCCACCGCCCGCTGACAGTGATCACACTGGCGCTGGAGGGCATCGGATGGCTGCTGATCCTCGTCCCGTTCTACCGCGACGTCCTCCGGGTGGTCGCCGTGGTCCTGTTCGCCGGGATGCACCTCGGATTTGCCGTTTCCATGCACCTGGGCCTTTTCAGCTACATCGCCGTCGCCGCCTGGATCCCCCTCCTCCCCTCCTGGATATGGGATCGAGCCGAAGCCCGTTGGTCGGGGGGAGACCCGAACCTGCGACTCGATTGCCGGGGGACTGCAGCGGCGAAGGTCGGCGAGCTGGTCCGCACGTTCGCGATGGTTCGGGGGGCAGCGCTGCAACGAGTACCCGCGGACGAGCCCCCCGACGACCTCGAGTGGACCTGGCGGGTCGATCCCCCCGGGGGCGAGGAGCGGACCGACGCGAGGGCACTGGCGGCGTTCGTCCGGGCCTCCCGGCCCTTCGGCTTCGTCGGCGCGCTCGTCGATCGCCCGCCGATTCGGTGGGTCGTCGACGCCCTCGCAACACGGCTGCGGTCACCGGAGCAACCGACCACGCGGACCGTCGACCGGCTGCTGCCGCGCCGCGACATCTCGCCGCGGCTTCCACTGCTGGCTCAGTTCGCGGCCGGCGCGGCGCTGCTGATCGCGTTCGCCTGGAACCTCCAGACCGTCCGGGCGACCTGGTTCGCCCCGGAGCCCGTCCAGCGGGCGGCCGTCTACCTCCGACTCGATCAGCGATGGGACATGTTCGCGCCGTACCCCTCCAAGGACGACGGGTGGTACGTCGTCCCCGGCCAGCTTCGCGACGGCACCACGGTCGACGTCTTCCGCTCGAAGAGGTCCGTCGACTGGTCGAAACCGAGCGACGTCTCGGACACGTTTCGGAATCAACGCTGGCGGAAGTATCTCGTCAACCTCTGGCGGGCGAGCTACAGCAATCAGCGAAAGTACTTCGGTGGATACCTGTGCCGGAAGTGGAACGAGGCGCACGACCGCGGCGAGACACTCGAATCACTCGACATCTACTACATGCGCGAGACGACGCCACCACCGGGCGAAACACCCGACGTTGAGAAAGTCAAACTCTGGTCGCACCACTGTTTCGAAAACCCGTCCCGAAAAAAGGGGCCGACGGATCTCTCGGTCTTCGACACGCTGATGGACGACGATTCGAACGACTCCGCCCCGAATGGTGACGTCCTCGACGCACTCCAGAACGTACCGAGACTGCCCGGGGGCAGTACGGACGGCGATTGAGGACTCTCAGGCCCGCTGCACGACTTCGCAAACCTCGATCCTGCCGCGTCCGAGGTCCACGATGCGCCCCCGACGCTGGGGCTTGCCGCGAGTCGCACTGCCGCTGTTGAACACGACGGCGCCCCCCCGGACATACGCCGGCCAGTGGCGGTGTCGATGGCCGTGGAATGCCGCGCGGACTCCCCACTCCCGGAACCTGGAGATCACCTGCCCGGCATCGAGTGCGGGAACCATCGCCGTGTCGGGAGCCGAGGTCGACACCGGGTGACCGAAGACCTCGTCGGCCGGCGCCAGACGATGATGGACCGCGAGGACGCGCGGCCGGTCGGGCTCGCCTGTCAGTCGGGCCTCGAGGTCGTCGAGCTGCGCCTCGCCCACGCGGCCCCGCATGTAGCAGAACTTCTGTCCCATCAACCGTTCGAACGGCCCGCGGTCGTCGACGGGGAACGCCCCCATGCTGTCGCACAGCAGGAACTCGGCGCCCCCGAGTCGCTCGACGCGCGGATACCCGCCGAACAGCTCCTCGAACGTCGTGTCGCACCCCGGCGTGGAGAGGTCGTGGTTGCCCGGAACCACCACCCAGTCGAGGTCCGCCGCATCGAGGAGGTGGCGGATGCGGAGCAGACCGACCCGGTCGCCGGGGGTCTCGACCAGATCGCCGGTGACCACCGCGACGTCGACCCCCGCTGCTTCCAGATCCGCAAGCCAGTGCTCGACGACCGACGGGACGTCCCCGGATGCGAGCTTCGCTCCCAGATGAAAATCGCTGACGTGCCCGAGCCTCGTCGTCTCCGCTCCCGGCGACGGTATCGAGGCGGGAGTCGGCCCCCGTTCGATCTCGACGACGTCGTCGTCCCACCTCGCCCGCCATCGGTCGGTGACTTCCACGGCCGTATCTCCCGGCTCTGGGGTCGCGTTCGGTGATCGACGAGCAGTGGAGCGACCGAGCAAACCGCAGTTGGCCACCGGCTCGATGTCCGAGGCCTCGCCCGAACCGACCGGCGTGCAGTCGTCCGACGGCGCGGTCGTGCGGTCGCGCGGTTGTGAACTCGACGGCTCAGTCGAGTTCGGTCGCCGGTACGACAGTCCGCGTTCCACTCGGATGCCGGATCGCGCGAAGCACCTCGCCGTCGTCCGCGCGCTCGACCAACGCGGCCGAATGCGTCGTCGCCAGGACCTGCGCGCCCGAGGCACGCGCCAGGTCGTGGTCGATCCGCTCGACACGGTCGCGGTCGAGACCCCGTTCGGGCTCCTCGATTAGGAGCACGTCCGACTCGTCGCTGATCCGCGGAAGGAGCGACAGTGCGAGATACCGAAGCGTCCCAATCGACGCCGACGACAACGGCAACTCGTACCCGTCGAAATCGAGTCGCACGACGGGCTCCTCTCCCCCGAGACGTTCACTCCGCACCGACAAGTCGATGCCGGCGGCCTCGAGTCGATCGCTCCAGGCGGCGAACGCATCGGGCGATTCGCGCCGGAACTCGACGATTCGAGGCCCGAGTTCCGCTCCGTCCACCGTATGTCCGCCGGTCGTCTCGTCGGAACCGCCGCTCGAGCGCAGTGCCCGGTCGGCGAGATCCACGGTTCGAACCCCCTCTCCCAGCAGCCGGCGCAGACGTAGAGCCGCGGGAAATTTCGCCTCGTCGTCCGGGACGTTTGCCAGCGCCGAACGCTGAGGCCCGTGTGGGAACGTCGGGTCCCAGCCCGATCCCGTTTCGTCGTAAAAGTGGTCGTGACCGTCGGTGACCTTTCTGACGACGGTCTTCCAGTCCTGCTGGCGGTGGGATTCGAGGATCGTCTCGGGCGCGGCGTCGGGGAGGAGATCGGCCTGCCGCGGCTCGTCGCGTCCCGTCGAATCGGTCAGCAGGAACGTCTCGTCGAGAATCCCAACCTGGTCGTCCTCGGTGCGACCGAACCGGATCTGATATCGTCCCCGGCGCAGCGAGTTGTCCGCCAGCCGTTCGCGAAGCGCCTGCGACAGCGAGACGTCGACGGCCAGCTCGAAGCTCGAGCGGTCGCCGCGCCAGACCAGATCGCGCCATCGATCGGCGCGGTCCG
>JBDGRG010000076.1:418-711 GCA_042218355.1 Bradymonadaceae bacterium | reverse complement strand
GCAACCGAATCGCATCGAGCAACGTGCTCTTCCCGGCGCCGTTGTCCCCGGACACCCAGTGAAACCCCTCGACGGGCAGCGAGACCCAGTCGAGGCAGCGAAACCCGAGGATGTCGATCTGCTCGATCCGCATCTGCTTCTCCCGATCGGCGAGAGTTCGTGGCCCGACCGCGTCGAACCGAGAACGGGTGGAATCCAACACCGTGCGACGAAGGGCCGTCGTCTGAACCGCCCGAAGACCCACTCGCTCCGCTCGCGGGTGCCCCGAGCGTTTCGGACGTGGAAGCCGGAGG
>JBDGRG010000076.1:0-408 GCA_042218355.1 Bradymonadaceae bacterium | reverse complement strand
CCCCGCCGCGGTCGTGCCCGTGTGGGCGACCAGGCCGGAGGCGACGTCGACGAATCGCCGACACCGAGACCGGGTGGTTCAGCCGGGCGCAACCGTGTTCCCACGGTTTGCGATCAGATCCACCGAGAACACGATCCCGAAACCGCGGCGTTCTTCAACCTCGTTCCGGCTCGAACCGCGTCTCCGCGGCGACCCGGCCCCCGCCCCCTCGGCCGGTGCCCCTCCCCGGCGATCGTGCGCGATCGCCACGAGCCCCGGCAGGGGATGGACCTCCAGGCCAAGGCGCTCGAGTGGGATTTCTCGCTCAAGTTGCCCGAAGACTTTCTGCTCGTCGAGGACCGGACGAGCATGGCTCATTCTCTCGAGTCACGGGTTCCGTTCCTCGACAACGAGATGATCGACCTCGCC
>JBDGRG010000075.1:19979-24854 GCA_042218355.1 Bradymonadaceae bacterium | reverse complement strand
CTCCTCCACCGAGAGGATCCCGGCCCGCGTCTCGGCCGCGAGCCGGCCGTCGGCAGCCAGATCGCAGACGTCGACCAGATGCAGACAGTAGTGAGCATAGCCGGCGGCCTCGGCGTGGGTCACGCCGAGCTCCTCGGCGAGCCGACGGCTGCAGACCGTCAGGTACTCGACCCACCGATGTAATCCGGAGAGCGGCAGTCGGCCGCGGATACATCGAAGCACTCGACCTCGTACGGCGGCGAGCTCCCGCGCCAAGCGAACGCGCGCGGGTGAACCACAAAACGTCTCGCTGCGAAGCGGCACGCGGATCTCTTCGACGGAGCATCGGCGTCGCGAGCCGAACGCCAGCGCCGCGCGGACGACATCGCCGAACCCCTGATGGCGCAGATTGTCGACCAATCCAGTCTCGAAGCGCCGCACTCGATCGCCGAGATCGTCGGCTCCGGCCAGCACGTCGGCTCGCCCGGACTCGAGATCCGCCAGGATTCCAAGTGATCGACTGCGCGCCGGCCAGTCCGCCTCTTCCCGGCCCAGCGGCGGCACGGCCCGACGCAGACGCCGGGCGAACTCACCGTCGTCGACGGCACAGAGGTCGATGGCAGCGGCCAGGAGCCCCGCATCCGCCATCAACTCGGCGAACAGCTCGTCGTCGGCGGCATCCGAACAGGACCGGAGCGCGAACTCCCGGTCGACGAGCCGCTCGAGGGCGAGCACGATGGCCTCCTGGTCGTCCGGAGCGACTCCTCGGGACTGGAGTTCGCGGACGACCGTCCTCGCCGCAAGCATGCGCACCGCCCCGGCCTCGCGGAGCCGACCGGCGACGGCCCCGGGCTCGTCCCCCGACTCGACCGCCCGGCGCGCCTCCAGCCAGGGGAGGAGTCGCCGCCAGGTCCGGTACGCATCCCCCTCGGACGAGGCATCGTGGCGATCCAGCGCCCGGACGATTCCGGCCAGCGACGCTCCATCCGCCGTCGACTCCGGGGAACGGGAGAGAAGACTGCGAACCAAGCGCAGATCGTTCGATACGTCCTCGTCCTCCATCGGACCCTCCTTGGTCGTCGCTCGCCACTCGTCCCGTCGCCCGTCCCTGGGCGGCGGCCTCGATCGACCATCGGCTTCACGAGTTCAGTCGATTCCGTCGAACGTCTCGGGGAGCAGTGCCTCGATCTCCCAGGACTCGACGAACCACAGCACCACGGGCATCACCAACATCGTCGACAGCCAGGTGGTCAGCAGCCCGATGATCGCCAGCTGACCGATCGACTGGAGTCCCCCGTGCTCGGTGATCGCCAGCCCGCCGAATCCGATGGCGGAGGTCACCGACGCCATCGTCACCGCCGACCCGACGAGTCGGAGGACCGTCGCGATCGACCCGCGCCCCCGCTCGAGATACCGGCGGTAGAAGTGGATACCGGCGTCGACTCCGATCCCGATCAGCGCGGGGATGATGATGACGTTGAAGAAATCGAGCTTCATTCCCAGCCAGACCATCAGCCCGAACATCCAGGCGATCCCCAGCGCCATCGGGGTCATCGAGACCAGCGCTCGGAGCACGCTCTTCAGCGACAGCGTCAAGATGAGGAAGACGATCACCAGCGCGACGGCGATCATCCACGGTCCGTCGCGCTTCACCTCGTCGAGCATCTGGACGTAGATGAACGACTGACTGCCGATCCGGAAGTCGGCGTCGGTCGAACGGCGCACTTGCAGCAGCTGCCGGAGATATTTGCGGGCTTTTCGCCCCTTCATCTGGTCGATCGACTCGTTGACATAGACGACGTACTCGTATGCGAAGTCCTCGCCCTCGGAGGGGGCGTGCGGCCGATCGCCGGCCTCGCGAAACAGCCGCTTCGTCCAGGCCGGAAGGTCGTGTTTGGTCACGAGCCCGACGTCGAGCTTCTTCTGCAGCTTCTCGATCTGGTCGCGGGCCTCGTCCTCGAGGATCGACAGGTCCTCCTCCTCCAGCAGCGTCTCGATCTTTCGAAGTTGCTTCAGGCGCTTCTTCTGCTTCTCGGGCGGACCGGGGAGAAACGAGTAGATGGAGGTGACCGACGAGATCGTATCGAGTTCCCCCCGGCGGTGGAGGGTGGACAGTTTTCGGGAGACGCGGCGCGCCTCCTTCTGCGTGTCGAAGAGCAACAACGTCGGCGTCGACGACCGCCGCCCGCGCAGCGCGGAGCGGTACTTGGCTCGGGTGGTCTCGTAGTACCGGCGTTTCTCGTACGACTCGGGGGCGATCGCCCGGCGCACCTGGCGGGCGGTCATACCGATGTCGCGCCCCAACCGGCGGGCGGCCGTGCGGGCCTCCCGGCGGCGGTGCTGGAGACGCTCCGAGGCGGTGTCCTCCCAGGGCCAGTCGATCTCACCGAGCCGTCGGAAATTCTCTTCGAAGGCCAGGTCGTCGTACTGGGTCGCCGCCAGCCCCGTCAGTGCGATCGTCAGCGTCGCCACCACGGGGGCCCAGCGGCCGATGACGTCGTGTGAGGCGATCGTCCCGACCGACTCGGACGTCTCGCCGCCCCGAACCCGGTGGGACCAGAGCCGCTGAAAGGTCAGAATCAACGAGGGCAACACCACCAGCATCGCCCCGAGGATACAGACTACCCCGATGCTGGCGACCTGCCCGAATTGACTGAGTCCCCGGAACCGGGCGAACGAAAGCACGACGAAGGTGGCGAACGTCGTCGCCGCCGCGATGATCGTCGCCCCCGCCACCCCTTTGTAGCAGTGCTCCAGTGCGTCGAGCGTGGAGGCTCCCTCCATCCGGGCGTGGTCGTACCCGCTGATCAGGTGAATGCTGAAATCGATCCCGAGCCCGAGCAGGATCGCAAAGATGAAGGCGCTGACCGTCGTCAGCTCACCGAACACCCAGAACGCCAGGGCGAGCGTCCAGACCACGCCCATGATCAGCGGCGCGAGCACCAGGGCCGTCGCCCGAAGCCGGCGGAAATACAGCGCGATGACGAGCAACAGACCGAAGAACGTGAAGACGGCCGACGATTTGATGTCGCTGACGATCGACCGGTACTCGTTCCGTCGTCGGATCAACCCACCGCCGTACTCGACCGACATATCCTCGTGAAAGGACTCGGGATCGAGCTTTCGAGCCGTGGATTTGATCCGATCGAGCAGTCGATGGGTCGCCGCCAGGTCCGTCGACGGCTCGGAGAACCGCACGATGATCGTCAGCGAGTAGCCGTCCTCGGCGGCCAGATATTCGGGCGCCCGCGCGGCGAGGTGGCCGTATTTGGCCTCGATGTCCGAGGTCTCGACGAAGGGCTGATTGTCGTCCTCGGACTCCAGCGACGCGAACAGCGGATTGGCCTCTTTCTTCTCCTCCTCGATCGCCCGATCGATGCGTTTGCGAAGCGTCCGCAGGTCCTTCGCCTTCAGATAGAGGAGCTCGTGCCGCTCGAAGAACTCTCGATCGCCGTGGAAGTGCGCCAGCGCAACCTCGGGCATCTGGCGGAGCTCGTCGGCGAGTTCTGCGGCATATTTTTTGTTCGCCGCCATGTCGGGCGAATCGACCACGACGTACAGCGACGACCCGGATCCGATCCGATCGCCGACCTCCTCCATCGCCTGGGCGGCCTCCGAATCTCGAGGCAGCAGCGCCCGGAAATCGCTGTTGATGTTCCAGTGCGTGGCGACGAACCAGATGCCGATCGCAGTCAGAACGACCGAGGCCGCGGAGATATAGGCGTAGTACCGTCCGACCGCACGCCGGACGAAACGCGAGATGAATGTCTCGACGAGGGGGGTCATGAGGTGATCAGAAGGGTCTCCCGGCCCACTGGCGCGCAGTGTGAACGCCGTACTTGTTCAGGCGTGCGATTGACAGGCCACGAAGACGCGAAGGCACGAAGAAAGGGGCAAAGGGAAGGCAATGTTCTCGATCGACGAAAGAGAACTCGGCCTGCTCTCGAGCTTCAGCACGGTCATCTCCGACCATGAAACCGAGCGGCTGATCTCCGTGAACATCTGCTGCCAGGGCCTGTTGTCGTTTTACTTTGCGTCTTGTTCTCTGCGCCTTTGCGCCTTCGTGGCCCAATCGTGCTGACCGCCAAGTGAACGGTTACTGAACGCCCGAATGGCCGTCGACGTGAAGGGGCGCGCCTCGGAGACGGCATCGTCACACCGTCCGACCAGCGACCGACACGCGCCCGCGATCCACCGACGAGCAGGCAGCCACTATCGGATCGGCCGGCTCCCATCAAGCAGCCCCCGCCTCGCTCTCATCGTCGGCGGTCGAGAACTGCTCGAAAGATGTCGTCGGCCAGCGCGCGGCGGCGGCGATCGGCGTCGAACCGCTCGACGGGGTGTCCCTCCCGCTCGAGCGCGCTCACGACCGCCTCGTATCGCTGCTCGAGCCGCTCGAGCCTCGAGCGCTCCTCGAAGACGTCCCGCCGGACGCGGTTCCCCATCCGTTCGATGCACAGATCGGCCGACGCCTCGAGAAAGATCGTCAAGTCCGGCGGCCGAGCTCGGTCGTTGACCGCACGCACCCAGTCGAGATCCGGTTCACCGTCCGCTCCAGCGGTGCTCTGATAGGCAAAGCTCGAGTAGTAGTAGCGATCGGTGACGACCGTCGCTCCCTCCCGCAGTGCGGGACGGACTTCCGAATCGAGGTGATCGAGACGATCGGCGGCGAACAGGAGGGCGAGCGTCGCTCGCCCGAACTCCTCGTCCGACCCGACGCTCCCCCGGATGCGACCCGAGAGCATCTGTCGGATCAGTGCCCCGATCGGCCCGTCCGACGGTTCGCGCGTGGCGTGGGCCCCGATGCCGGCCGAGACCAGACGATCGACCAACAGGTCGGTCTGCGTCGTGGTTCCCGCCCCGTCCAGCCCCTCGATCGCAACGAAAAACCCCTGA
>JBDGRG010000075.1:10160-19969 GCA_042218355.1 Bradymonadaceae bacterium | reverse complement strand
ATCACTCATCGGCCCATAGGTTTTCAACCTGGAGTATCGTCACTCGCTGAACGGATCGCGGGGACTGTCCGTCGACCGCTCGACGTCCCCCGACCCGCGACACTATCCTTCCGGCGGTCGACCGACGACTGACGTCCGACGACTTCCACACCCGGATGTAGCGATGGCCCGCGAAAAAAACCAGCGTCCGGAGGATCTCGGTCCCCCCTGGACCGTCCGCAAACTCCTCCGCTGGACGACTCGATTTTTCGACGAGGAGGCGAACTCCGAGTCTCCACGGCTCGACGCCGAACTGCTGCTCGGCGACGTGCTCGAGATGGAGCGGGTCGAACTGTACGCTCGTTCGGACGCTCCCGTCGACGAGGAGGAGCGAGGCGAGTTCCGGCAGCTGGTCAAACGCCGAGCGGCCGGCGAACCGGTCGCCTATCTGGTCGGCCATCGGCCCTTCTGGGGGATGGATCTGAAGACCGACGACCGGTCGATCGTCCCGAGGCCGGAGACGGAAGTCCTGGTCGAGACGTTTCTCGACGAGTTCCCCGACGAACCCGGGCGAGTCGTCGACGTAGGCACCGGCGCCGGCCCCATCGCGATCGCCGTCGCCAACGAACGGCCTCGGCTCGAGGTCGCCGCCGTGGACGTCGACGCCGACGCGCTGAACCTGGCGCGCGAGAACGCCGCCCGCCACGGCCTCGACGATCGGATCGACTTCTACCGTGGAGACCTGCTCGAGGCGCTCCCGGAGCGATGGTTTCCACTCGACTCGATCCTCTCGAACCCCCCCTACGTGCCGGAGGACGATCGCGAATCACTCGCGATCGACGTCCGTGAGCACGAACCCGAGGAGGCTCTGTTCGCCGGGCCGGACGGCCTCGACGTCATCCGGCGACTCCTGCCCACCGCCCGAGATCGTCTGGCAGAGGACGGCCGACTGGTGGTCGAGATCGGCCACGACCAGGGTCGGGCGGTGCGCAATCTGGCACGCGAGGCTGGCTTCGGCGAGTACCGGATCGAGACCGACTACAGCGACCGCGATCGCGTGCTGGTTGCTCGCCCCTGACCGGCGACGCCAGTTCCGTCGGGACGCCGCGACCGCTGGATCCCGGGGATCGGCGCCAGTTGACACCTTCACCGCGGTTTTTTAGTGACCCGATACTAGCGTTTCTCGACGAACCCTAGTCGCACGTCCACGGCTCGTTGTCGATCGCCTCACCACGGGATCCAGTCTCATGTCTGAACGTGACGATATTTTGGAGGAGCTGCGCGCGGTTCAATACGTCGGTGCGGCGGTCTCGAAGCGGCTGTACGAGGAACTCGGCGTCGAGAGCATCGAAGAACTGGTCGAGGTCGGTCGCAGTCAGGGGCTGACCGACCTCGACGGGATCGGCGAGGCCCGCGAGGGCGACATCCTCGAGTCCGCCGAGGAGTTGCTGGAGGCCAAGCGGGCCGCCGAAGAGGAGCTGGCGCGGCAGGCAGACATCGACCTCGAAGAGGCCGAAGAGCCGGCCGAGCCCGAGGACTCGTCGGTCGGAGTCAAGGAAGTCGACCGGACGACTCCACTCGACGAAGGGGAGGAATCGCCGGCCGAACCGGCGGTCGCCGAGGAGGCCTCCGACGAGGTCGAGGAGGCGATCGATCACGCTCAGGAGGCGGTCCGCGAGGCCGACGAGGAGCCGGGAGAGGAGGTCGAGGACGAGGCCGCCGAGGAGGCGACCGCGGGCGAGGAGATCCCCCGGCCCCGGATCGACCGGTTCATCGAGCGGCTCCGCTGCCCGGCCTGCGGGCACGACGAGTTCGACCGCGGCCGGAACACACTGACCTGTACGGCCTGTCGGCGCGACTATCGCATCCGCGACGGCATCGCCGATCTCGCCCCTCCGAGTCCGTCGGGCGGCGGACTGGCCCAGATGGTCATGGAGTCGAAACTGTACGCCCAGGTCTACGAGGACTGGGCTCGACCGAACCTGACCAAGCTCGTCTCCGACCGCACCATGCGAGAGGAGCGCGCGCTGGCGACCGAGTACCTCGACCTCGGGGGCGACTCGACCGTCCTCGACGTCGCCTGCGGGACCGGGAACTTCACGCGGCACTTCGCCAAGGAGATCGCCGGTGCGGTCCCGGGCTACGACGACCGCTCGCTGGTCGTCGGAATGGATCTGTCGTGGCCGATGCTCGAGCACGCCCGGACCTATCTTCGCCGCGAGGGGATCACCGACCGCGTCTTCCTGCTCCGTGGCAACGCCACTCGCATTCCGATCGGCCGCGAGACCTTCTCGCGGCTACACTGCGCGGGCGGGCTCCACCTGATGAGCGACATCGACCAGGCGCTGCGCAACTTCGCGCGGGTGTTGGAGCCGGGCGGCATCTGCGTGATCGGGACCTTTCTGGCCGACGGCAACCTGCTCAAGCGGATCGCCAAGCGGCTCTCCGAGGTGCCGACGAGCTTTCACTGGTTCGAACGCGACGAGCTCTTCCAGCGGCTCGAGCGTGCGGGCTTCGAGGTCGTCACGGACAGCACCTCGCGAGAGGCGATCACCGTCAAGGCCCGCCGCACCTGACTCGCCGCGACGGGAGACAGCCCATCGAGGGGGGATCCAACTCCGTGGGTCGAACGATTCAGGTTAGGCTGGAAGAAGCGTGGCGGGAGTTTCCAGCTCTGAGCGGACGGTCGAGTCGGGACGCTCGAAGCGCGGTCCACGTGGCTCTCGGCCGGCGGGAAAACGTCCCCACGGTTTCCGATCAGTCCCCCCTCCGACTCGTCACAGAATGCGGTACTCGATGGATTCGAGGATCGGATCGAGCCCCTCCGATGACCGAACCACCGATTGAGCTCCGGCCTCCTCGAGCCGATCGGCGTAGTCCTCGTCGCCGTCGTGCACCACGATGATGTCGATCGGGCGAAGATTCTCGAGGCTCTGGACCGCCTCGACCACTGTGACGGCCTCCGCTCCGTCGAGCCCGTCTTCCAGAATGAAGGCCTCGGGCTTCCAGTCCCCGAGGATCAGGAGCGCCCGGGTCAAACCCGTTTCACGGTCGTACTCGTGGACGTCGCCGAAGTGCCCCTCGAGCGCATCGACGATCGAGCCGTCGTCGTACAATGCCAGAATCCGTTTCTTTTTTCGCTCGCGGAACGGATTCGGCATCCGGTATTTGTTGAGAAACTTCCGCAGATCTCGCTTCTTGACCCGGTAGTGCCCGCCCGGCGTCTGGTGGGCCTTCAGCTCGTTGTCGTCGATCCAGTTCTTGATCGACGTGATGTTCGCGTTGCAGATGTCGGCCACTTCGAACGTCGTGAAGACGTCCTGGTCGAGGTCGACTTCCCGGTTGTTCTCGGCCATGATCGTCTCCTGTCTGAAGGGAGTTCGGATACGAGTATCACCCAAGGTTACCCCCCGGTGCCCGCCCCGGACTCCCCCCGGACTGGCGATCTTCGCGCCCTGTATTTCGAACGATTCCCGAGACGTCAAGCCCCCGGACGTCGCCGAGAGACATTTGCTAGCCCATTGCAACCCAACCGAATTCTCCCTTTGCCGGCGACCGTCTGTCAGTCGTCAGTCCCCGATGACACCCGCTCGCAGCGACCGAGCGACACTGCCCCCTGCATACGGACGTTCCGTCGCTGAAGGCCGCGAACGAGCGATTCACGATCATCGAATCGAACGGGCGTGTCGCCCGGACGCATCGTGAGGACCCGACGCCGCCGGCGTATGGAGCCGTCTCGGCTCGACGGCTCCATCGCTGATTCGCTCACTTGGTGCGGCGATCGCGGGCTCGCGTCCCGGTCGGATGCGTCCCCCCGACCCGTTTCATCGCCAGAGGCGCAGCACGCCGGCCTACAGGAGCGGCATCTTCTCGACCTCGGCGAGGATCTCGTCGATCCCGTGTTCGTGCGAGAATCCCAGTTCCTCGCGAGCCCGCGAGTCGTCGACCATGCAGACGTACTTGATGTGATCGATCTCGGGGACCGGCCAGTTCGTCAGGCGCAGCGACCACCCCGCCTCGAGAGCGGCGCGCGCGACGGGTTCGGGCAGAGCGACCGGATCGCGGCCGAGCCGATCGAGCAGAAGCGACAGCGGGACGGGGCTCGGCCCGGCGACGTTGTAGACTCCGCGGATGCCAGGAGTCAGCGACAGCTCGATCGCCGTCACCAGGTCCTCGACGTGGATCAGCTGGACCATCGGATCGAATCCGAGGATCGTGATCGGGCGCTCGAGCCGGAGAAATCGGCTCGGGGCATTGTTGACTCGCCCGACGATGTGCACGGGACGCAAAATCACCGTCTCGATCTCGGGATGGCGCCAGAAGAAGGAATTGCAGAACATGTCCAGCGCGATCAGATCCCGGATCATCCCGAAATTTTGCCCCCCCATCAGCGGCGCCTCCTCCGTCAGAAACTGATCGTTGGCCGGATCGGGGCCGTAGACGTTCGCACTCGAGAGGACCGTGACCTTCGGGACCCGGTGCTCGGCGCACAGTTCGACGATCTTTTTGGTCCCCGCGATGTTGAAGTCGTGATGCTCCTCCTGACGCGTTCGCGGGTCGTGCATGATGTTCAGGTGGATCACCGCATCGATGTCGCGGCGCCGAAAGATGTCTTCCATCGCCCGCCGCCGGATATCGACGTGTTCGAGTTCGATGTCCCGCGGAAGATCGTCGATCTCGCGGCGGTCGACGCCGATCAGGTCGTGCCGCCGGTGCAGTCGGCGGGCGACCGCCCGACCGAAGTGCCCCCCGATGCCCGTGACGAGCACCTGCTGGCTGGGAATGCGCGAACTCAAAAGAAGACTCCTCTCCGCTCGCGGAGACCCGTCTCGATCAGATCGTGGATCGCCGACTTGACGCGATCGACCTTCCGCCGGACCGTCCGATCCTCGTCGTCCGGCTCGCCCTCGAACGTCATCGGGTCACCGACGAGGACGTGATACTTCGTGGGCAGCGGGATGGCTCCAGCCGGCCCGAGGAGCGGCCACGTCGGCGTGACGGGGAACGACGGCATGCCCAGCAGCTTCGCCACCGACTCCACGTTCCAGATCGCCGGCATCTGCTCCTCGCCCCCGACGACGCCGATCGGAACGATCGGGGTGTCGTTCTCCAGCGCGAGACGCATGAACCCCAGGCCGAACTCCTGGAGTTCGTAGGCCCGCTCGAAGGTCTTGTTGATCCCGCCGACCCCCTCGGGAAAAACGAGAATGCAGCCCCCGCGGTCCAGGAGGAGCCGACAGTTCTCCCGCGTGCCGACCACCTGCCCGCAACGGGCCAGGAAGTACGAGGCGAAGGGGACCTCGGGCGCCCACCGCTCGATCATGCTCCGCGCCATCCGCGGAGGGCGACGGTCCAGAAGGCAGGCCGAGGCGACGATCAGCCCGTCCATCGGGATCTGACCCGTGTGATTGGCCACCAGCAACACGCGCCCGGAATCGGGGATGCGGTCGAGACCGTGGGCCTCGGTCCGAAAGTAGGTCCGATAGAGAAACTGCGCGAACGGGATGACGTACTTGAGAAACTCCGGCTCGAAGCCGAACGGGTCGTATCCGTACTCGTTCTGCCCCGCGTCCAGGGTCCGGATGCGCTCCCAGACGTCGTCGTCGATCTGTTCGAGAAACAGCTCCTCGAGCCGTTCCTCGAGCTCCCCGCCGTCACCGGTCTTCTCGAGCATCAATCTCCTCCTCGACACCCCGTACCCCCGGGCGTCGACCGCCGATCAGTGATCGTCGTCCCCGACGTCGGCCAGTAGCTCCTCGTCGTGCGCAGCGAGACCGCCGTCGTCGCGGTCCTCCAGCAGGCACCGGATGCCGTCGATCAACCCGACGAGGACTCCGATGGCCGTGTAGCCGAGCAGCCCGATCCCCAGCGCGACGCCCGGCTCGCCCAGTACGACGACGGTCGCCAGCGCAGCGGCCCCCACCGCGGCGGCGATCAGCGTGGGCGTCCCCCAGTCGACATCCTTGAAGGTGCGGAACCGCACGCCGCTGACCATCAGGCCGCCCAACAGGACCGACAAGACCGCCGGATACCAGTGCTCGCCGGCGGTCGCCCGGCCCGTCCAGGCCGCGACGACCAACACCGCCGAGACCACTCCCCCGGCGGCGACGGGTGTGGGCAGTCCTCGAAAGTACGCCGACGCCTGCTCGTGATTCGAGCGGACGTTGAATCGCGCCAGCCGGACGATCGCGCAGCTGGCGAAAAACAGCCCGAACAGAAGCCCGACGGGCCCCAGCCCGCGCAGCCCCCAGCCGTACATCAGCATCGCCGGTGCAACTCCGAAGCTGATCGAATCGGTCAGACTGTCCATCTGCGCGCCGAACTCGGTCTGAGCATCGAGCGCGCGGGCGAGCCGTCCGTCGAGCAGATCGAAGATCATCGCGGCAACGATCGCCCATGCAGCCAGCTGCATCTGCGTGACGCTGCGAGCATCCAGGGCGACGACGATGCTGAAAATGCCAGCGGAGATGTTCGCGAGCGTCAGCGCGCTCGGAACCAGAAACCGGAGCTTCCGGAGTGACATCGTCCCTCGGGGTGGCGGCAACCGGACGACAGTGCGATGGCGGGCACGGGTAGCCGCACGCGTGGAGAGCTGTCAAACCCGGCTCACCGGCGGACGATCAGCGCGAGGCTCTCGCGTTCGGCCTCCGCCCAGCGCTCCTTGTACTCCATCGCCTGTCCCATGTCGTAGGTCTCGATGCCCTCGCGGCACAGCCCCTCGATCATCGTGATCTGTGCGAGATTCCCGGGTGAATAGTCCGCATACTCGTCGTGATAACTCAGCTGCAGCCCCCGATAGAGGTCACCCGTGACCCCGCCGAAACAGTACGCGACGTCGGTCCCGCCGTCGACGACGAAGCTGACTCGCAGAGCCCCGTCCCCGCCGAGCATCGGCACCATGCGCTCGTAGAAATCGCGCATCGGACTGTCGAGTATCCCCGTCCCCTGATCCGCCTTCCAGCTGTGGCGCTCGACGTCCAGAATGCGCTCGAACACCGACTCGACCGCCTCCGCCGCCTCGAGGTCGCAACGATACTCCGTCTCGAGCCCGGCCTCCTCCGCACGACGCCTCGACCGGCGTAGATTCGAGCGAAACTTCGAGCTTCGCCGGGCCAGGTAGTCCTCGAAGCCCCCCTCGAGCGAGGCGACGTTGCGCGCCATCTGCGGGCCGATGCCCAGCTCGTAATCGGGACGCAACCGGCGCACGAGCTCCCGGAACTGCGGGGACTGCTCGAACAAGCCGGAGAGAAACAGCATGTTCCAGTCCAGCCCCGGGTCGCGAATCTCACGGACGAACTCGCGGATCAGCGGCCGCGCCCGACCGGCGACGAAGGGCGAGGCCAGCCCCCAGGAGGCCTCGAAGGGCTGGAGATAATTGCCGATGTGAGGATGTCGACCGTGCGCCAGCGCGACATATCCGTCGACGTCCTCGGCCCGGCGGATCCACGCCTCGTGGTCGGCAAACAGCGTCTCGAAGGCTGAAAAGCTCCAGTACGACGACGAACAGAAGCGGTCGATGTCGGGGGTCCGGTCGACGAGGCGGTCGAACTCCGACCGTTCGTCGAGCAATGCGTCGTAGGATAGCGCTCGCATCTGGCAGCTGGTCAGAAAGTCGGTTTGCCCGACGCCGTCACTCGAGTTCCCAGCGTTCGAACCACTCGCCGACCCGAATCATCAGCTCGAGCCCCTCGCGCTCGATGTCGGGCCACGACCCGAGCCGGGCTCGCGCCCGATTCGGATCGGCGATCTCCAGTTCCGCAATCGTCCCGCCGACAGCGACAACCACGGCGTCCTCGACCGACAGATCCGGCTCGACCGCATCGGTCCGGATCTCGACGAACGCGCGGTCGGTCTCCTCCTCGATGCCGAAGTCGACCTCCAGTTCCTCGTCCTCGTGGAGCGGTTCTCGCACGCCGTACTCCTCCGTTCGAATCCTCGGCGACACGCATTCATTCGTGCCGGACCTGAAGCTGGAGGTGACCGGGGGACGGCCCTCCCTCCTCGATCGGCGGCAATTCGATCTCGATCTCCCCCGCATCGGGGTGTTCGTCGACCAGCTCCGGGACACGATCGAGCAACTCCCTCAATTTCTGCTCGTATCCGTCCGGGGCCGCCTCGGGGTCCCCGAACAACTGCTCCAGCAGGCGCTGAACATCGAACGGCTTGTCCGGATCGATCGGCACGTCCTCGGCGGGATTCAGCGCCTCCCCGTAGACGATCTCCGGGAGTCGCGCCACGCCCTCGACCCGACGCTGCAGTTGCTCGGCCTTCTCCACCTTGCCCAGATGACGGTAGGCCGAGGCCCGAAGTGCGGACAGATCCGGCACGCGGCGCGGCCGATCGATCCGCTCGTCCGCTCGCTTCAGCGCGGCGATCGCGTCGCCGGGCTCGCCGGCCGCGATCCGCGCGGCGGCCAGCTGGAGATAGCCCCAGGGCTGCTCGCCGGCGATCTCGATCGCACGTCGGGCGTCCGCCCGGGCACCGTCGTGATCCCCCAGGTCGACCCGGAGCTGACTTCTCAGAAGAGCCGCCGGCAGACCGACGGCCGGATCCTCGACCGGCTCCCCGTCCAACAGCGGCCCGAGCAGCTCGATCGCCTCGGACCGCGCCGCCTCGTCGGCGCGAAGCCGCGCCAGCTGCAACCGCGATTCGACATCGTCCGGGTCGACCTCGAGGGCGCGGTCGAAGTCCGACTCGGCGGCCTCCAGGTCTCCCTCGTACAGGTGAATCCTCCCTCGCAGAGCCCGGGGCTCGGCGGCCGCCGGATCGATCTCGAGCGCCCGGTCGAGGTCGAGCTTCGCCGCCCGGAGGTAACCCAGGTGTTCGTGCACCGTCGCGCGCCCGACGATCGCGGGCCACAGCCAACCGTCCAGCCGCACCGCCCGGTTGAATGCCTCGCGCGCCTCC
Organism: Bradymonadaceae bacterium; assembly: GCA_042218355.1. GTDB lineage: Bacteria > Myxococcota_A > Bradymonadia > Bradymonadales > Bradymonadaceae > CAJXPB01. The sequence continues at coordinate 11,083 of JBDGRG010000075.1, read as the reverse complement.
TCGTCCCGATCGGTGTAGAACAACGCGTCGCCGCGAAGCGCCCAGAACTCGGCGCGCAACTCGTCGTCGCCCTCCCCGCCGAGCCGGTCGAGTCCCGCCTCCACCGCACGGAGCGCCCGCTCCATCCGACCGGCCTCGACCTCGATCTCCGCCTCCAGCGCGTCCAGACGCGGGTGATCGCCGGCCTCACGGCGTGCCTCCTCGATCGCCGTCCGGGCGCGGTCGAACGATCCCTCGAACAGACGGTCGTCGACTTCCTCGACGAGCTGGTGAAAATCGGAATTCACGGGACGACTGGCTCGGGGAGCGAATCGGCGCGTTTCGCGAACGTCGCGCCCCTCGTTCTCGACGACTTCTCGGGGACTGTCAACTCTCGGTTTTCGCGCCGACGGCCGGTGTGGTACCCGATCGGCGGGCCCATCGCCTCCTCCGAGACAACACACCGCCGATGAAAGACCAGTTGCTGGCATTGCGCGACCGGTACGCTCCCCCCCTCCTCGAGCTGATGGAGGAGACCATCGAGTCGATCCCCGAGGACGGGTCCCCCCTGGTCGAGATGGGTCGCCATCACCTCCAGACCGGAGGGAAACGGCTCCGGGCGATGCTCCCGCTGGCCGTCGGCCGGCGGCTCGGGGCCGATCCCGACGCGCTGCTCCCCTTCGGCGCCGCCTGCGAACTGCTGCACAACGCCACACTGGTTCACGACGATCTCCAGGACGGCGATCGTACACGCCGCGGGGAGTCGACCGTCTGGTCGACCTTCGGCAGCGAGCGGGCCATCAATCTGGGCGACGCGATGCTCTACTGGCCACTCCTGTTGATCGACCGACTCGACTGCAGCGCCGCGACACGCAATACGCTGTACCGGACGACGACTCGCCAGACGCTGTCGGTCATCGACGGCCAGGACCGCGAGTACGAGA
>JBDGRG010000075.1:0-10150 GCA_042218355.1 Bradymonadaceae bacterium | reverse complement strand
TATCGCCGGATGGTCGAGGGGAAGACCGGCGGATTGTTCGTCCTCCCGGCTCGGGGAGCCGCTCAGTTTGCGGGCGCCCCCCCCGGGCTGGAGCGCGCGGTCGCCACGGCCGCCGAGCACCTGGGCGTCCTATTTCAGATCCAGGACGACATCCTCGACCTGTACGGCGACAAGGGCCGCGATCAGCGGGGCAACGACCTTCGGGAGGGAAAGATCTCCGCGCTGGTGGTCCGGTTCGCCGAACGGGCCCCGCAGGAGGAGGTCGACCGTCTGATCGACCTGCTGGAGGCACCGCGCGAGTCGGTTTCGGCGTCGGACGTCGACTGGGCCGCCGAGCGGTTCCGCGAATCGGGGGCGCTGAACGCCGCCGCCGGAGATCTCGACACCGAACACCGCCGCGCGGTCGAGTCGTCCGGCATCGGGACGCACCCCGAACTCGCCGCGCTCGTCGACGGACTGGCCGAGCTGTTCACCGCTCCCATCGGCGACGTCCTCGAGCAGACCGATTCCGAACTGCACTGAGCGCCCGCCGCCCCGCACCTCGACCCTCCGCCCCGCTGCCGAGATGACCGACGGAGACGACATCAGTGGCTGCCCCGCCCACGGGGGGTCCCCCGACGGGGAGGGAGTGACGCTCAGCTACGGAAGCTACCTGAAGATTCCCGAGCTGCTATCGCTCCAGAACCGCGAGAGCGACCCGCCGGCCCACGACGAGCTGCTCTTCATCACCATCCATCAGGCGTACGAACTCTGGTTCAAGGAGATCCTCTTCGAACTGGAGACCGTCCGCGAGCGGATGGACCAGGGGGACGTCTACGAGGCCACCCGCCTGCTCGATCGGGTCACCGCCATCGACGACCTCCTCGTCGAGCAGATCCACATCCTCGAGACGATGCGCCCGCGGGACTTCCTCGCCTTTCGGGCCGCACTGAAACCCGCCTCGGGCTTCCAGTCGATCCAGTTCCGCGAACTCGAGTTTCTCACCGGGATCGACCGACCGGACGTTCTCGACTACGTCGAGCTGACCGACGACCAGCGCGATCGACTCGAACGGCGCCTCGACGAACCCGATCTGCGCGACGCCTTCTACCGTCTGTTGCGGCGGCGTGGATTCGACGTCGCCCTCCCCCCGCCAGACGCCTCCACGACCGGCGATGATACCCGTCGGACGTCGGAGACGCTGGCCGACATCTACGGACATCCCCGAGGCCACGATCGGCTCTACCAGCTGGCCGAATCGCTGGTCGACCACGATCAGAAGCTCCAGCTGTGGCGGTTCCACCACGTCCGGGTCGTCGAACGGCTGATCAGTACGAAGACCGGCACCGGCGGTTCCCCGGGGGTCGATTATCTCCAGTCGACACTCGATCAGCGCGCCTTCCCGCTGCTCTGGAGTGCCCGCGGCCAACTCAGCGACGAGGAGTACTACGGGGACGACCCACTGGCGGAGATCCCGTGATCCCCGGGTGTTGACGGATGAACGGTACCATTCTTGCAGATCGACCTACCCGGTCGGGCTCGCCCGGTCTCGTCAGTCCATGCCAGTCCACGGGACGACTATCATGAAGGAGTTCAGCGCCCGGATCACGGCGGCGCTCGGAGTCGCAACCGCGGCAGTGCTGCTGGCCGCCGGCTGTCAGAGTTCGATCTCCGGTTGTTCGTCCGACGACGACTGCACCGGCGAACGAGTCTGCCTGCAGGGCCGCTGCGGGTTCCCGGGCGAGCCCTCGCCGGACGGCGGCGAGGCCGACGGCCCCGACACGTCGCCGGATGCAATCCATCGAGACGTCCCGACGCCGGAGGATACCGAGGGCGACGTCCCGGCGCCGCCGGACGTCCGTCCGGACACACCGCCCCCGAACGACGTCGCTCCGGATACCCCGACCCCGCCGGACGCCGGCCCCGATGTCGCCCCCGATCTCCCGATTCCGACGGACGTCGCGCCCGACACCCCGCCTCGGGTCGACGTCTCCCCCGACACTTCCCCCGACGTGCCCCCCGGCGCCGACCCCGAGATCCGGGTGATCCCGTCGAACGCCGTCGATTTCGGTGGTCTGCCGGTCGGAGCGACGTCGAAGGAGACGCTCGTCGTCGAAAACGTCGGCCGCGGCCCGCTGAGACTCGAGGACGTCGGCCTGAACCAGACCCCGAGCACCGGGTTCGCGGTCTCGGGGCCCTCGACCCCACGGACGTTGCGGCGCGGCGATCGGGCGTCCTACACGGTCTCGTTCAATCCCCCCCGCTCGGGACGATACCGAAACAGCGTGATCGTCCGGAGCGACGACGGCGACGAATCGAAGATTCAGATCGAACTGCGCGGCAACGCCGGCAACAAACCCTCCGGACCATGCCTCTACAACACACCGGATTCGCTGAACTTCGGTGTGGTCAAGCCGGGTCAATCGCGCACACTGAACGTCCGTCTGGGCAACTGCAGCACGTCGAGCACGACGACCGTGACGGTCATCAAGTTCACCAAAAATCAGCGCAATGCATTCAAACTCGGCTCGGGGGCCCGCTCCGCACCGTTCAAACTCGCCCCGGGCAAGTCCATCCAACTCCCGGTCGTCTTCCAGTCCAAGACCAAGGCCGAGGTCAGCGGCCGGCTGATCGTCCGGAGCGACGAGCGGAACGGGGGGCGCGAGGAGATCGACCTGAAGGGCAGCGGCGGGGGCTGCCCGGTCGCCGAGGTCGAGGGCCGGGTGGCCAACCGCGACGAGCAGATGCGGGAGGGGCCGATCGGCGCCGTCGCCGCACGCGAGACTCTCCGACTCGACGGCTCGTCGAGCAGCGCTCCCAGCGGCAACGTCGCCTACACGTGGTCGCTGCGCACTCCGGGGGGGAGTAGCGCCTCGCTGAACAATCCGAAGGGGGCGTCGCCACAGTTCAAACCCGACAAAGCCGGCACCTACACGGCGACCCTGGCCGTTCGCGACCAATCGACCGGTCAGAAGGGCTGCTCGACCGATTCGATCGACGTCGTCGTCCGTCCGAAACCGTTCCAGCTGGAGGTCGAGAGTCAGTGGCGAGCCGATCACGACCTCGATCTCCACCTCGTCCGCAGCGATCAGCAGGGGAACTTTCCGAGCTTCGGCGACCCGAAGGCCGACGTCTCGGCCGATCATCTGCACCAGAACTGGCGCACGCGACCCAACCGGCTCGACGACGGCTACCATTCGGGGGACGACGGCGACCAGGAGAACGCCGACGGCTACCGGGGCCACGAGTCGATCCGCCTGGGGGCCGTCGAGCGCGGCCGGTCGTACCGCATCGGACTTCATCTGGCCGACCTCGAGGGGCCGCGGCCGATCCGCTTTCCGGCGACCGCCACCCTGACCCTCCGCCGCGGGAACGCCCCGACGCTCACCAAGAAGCTGAAGACCCGTTTCAGCCTCCGGAACCGCGGCGACTACTGGATCGTCTGGAAACTCCAGACCAAGCCGCTGAACGTGACGAACGTCGACCGGAAACAGTGAGTGCCCACGGACACTGGGGGAGACGGGTCGACTTGTTGCATTTCACCCCCGTCCCGGTACAAACATACCGTCCGCAACCCGAATCTCGATCGACGGAGGGTGTATGTATCGGCGGTTGGTGCAATCTCTGGCATGCGTCGGGGCGGTCGGCGTCGTGCTCGTCGCAGCCGGTCCGAGCTTCGCACAATCCGACGCAGCTTCCTCGGACTCGACGTCCGCTTCGTCGGAGACCACCGAGGCGAAGGGGAACGAGAAACCGACTCCCGACGACACCGACGAGGCGAATGCCGGCGGTGCGAAGGAGACCAGCGATCACGGCACGTACGAGTGGAAACCCTCGTACGGCGGCGGCGTCGCGTTCGGAAACTTCTTCAACGACTTCGGCCGCTGGAACGACCATCTCCTCCGGCCCAGCGAGGCCAAACCGCTCGACGTCAGCGGCGCCTCCTCCTTCACCTTCGCGCTCGAGGCCTCCCTGCTCGAGGGGAGCCGTCTGACCGTCTTCACGACCGTCGAGACCCCGATCGGCTCCGACCCGGAACTGCTGGCCGTCTACGGCGGGCTCGAACCGGCGTTCGCCTTCCGTCGGGGCGACTGGGAATTCGCCCTCGGCATGGGGGTCGGGCTCGGATCGGTCAAACTGACCGCCTCGCCCGCCGATAAACTGCGCGCCGGACTGGTCACGCTCCGGCCCGTCACCGAGGTCCGCTACTACGCCAGCGATCTGATCGCTGCCTTTCTGCGCGTCGGATTCAACCAGTGGATCCCGTTCGACGCGAACACCGAGGGCCTGGCGATCGAAGACCCCTCCGACACGGGACCGGGAGGGACGACGACCGACGAACACGCCCTCTACACCGGCGGCCCGTTTCTCTCGATCGGCGTTCGCTTCGGGTTCTATCCCGAACCGGTCGCGACCATCCCCGACACCGACGGCGACGGCCGGCGCGACGACGTCGACGACTGCGTCGAAAAAGCGGAGGACCGCGACGGTTACCGGGACCGGGACGGTTGTGCCGACGAGGACAACGACGGCGATGGCGTCGGAGACACCGAGGACTCCTGCCCGGACGAAGCCGAGGACGCCGACAACTGGAAGGACGAGGACGGCTGTCCCGACGAAGCGGGAGACGCGGACGGCGACGGCGTCGCCGACGGCGAAGACGACTGCGCCCGGACGGCCGAGGACGCCGACGACTACGAGGATCAGGACGGCTGCCCCGACGACGACAACGACGGCGACGGGGTCGGCGACGCCGACGACGGCTGTCCCGACCAGTCGGGCATCGAGGCCAACTCCGGATGTCCCAGCGACAAACTGACGATCACCGGTGACCGCGTCGAACTGGCCACCCCCCTCCAATTCGAGTCGAAGGAGCAGACGCCGGCGTTGACCGCCTCGTCCCAGAAAACCCTCGACCATCTCGCTGAGACGATGACCGCCCGATCCGAACTCGGCCCCCTGGTCATCCGGCTGTACCGTCGAGAGACACCCGCCGAAGAGACACGAACCCGCGCCGACATCGTGAGAGAATATCTCGTCGGCGCCGGCGTACCGAAGGCGCGACTGTCGACGGCAATCGAACAGCCCGGCGACGATTCGGACGCACCGACGCCGCGGATCGAATTCGTCCTGCCCGAAAAAGACGCCTCGTCGTCGGACGGCGCGTCGCAGTGACCCGGAGCCGACCGGCCGTCCGCCCGAGGGAGCCGTCCCGACACGACCGACAGCGGACGATTCCAACTCCATGGGATGAACGCTCCCGAACGCGCAGAAAGATGCGTGGCCAGCCCTTCCAGCTCCGAGCGGGCGGTCGCGTCAGGGCGCTGGACGCACGGTCGACGCTGCTGTCGGCCGGCGGCGGAGATGCTCGCGGTGTCCGATCAGATCCGCCGGGATGGCCACCGCTCCGGGGATGTTGAAAAACCAGTCGGCATCTGCGCTGGTCGACGATCCGAGCCCCCTACGGACCCGGCTACGGTCGTCGGGCCGGCGCCTCCAGCAGTGCTCCGAACCGGGTACTTGACGGCCGATGCCGCCGCTTCTATCGTTCGTTCGCGAGACATCTGCCGTCCGACGGCGGCACCCGCCACGTTTTCTGTCCGCAACGCGAGGGCGACACCACCATGGCCCGAGTAACTGTCGAGGACTGCCTCGAAGAGGTCGAAAATCGATTTGCACTCGTTCTGCTGGCCTCCGAGCGAGCCCGCGAGCTCCGAAAGGGGCAGGGACCGGAGCGGATCTTCCCGTCGGAGAACAAAGAGCTGGTCCACGCCCTCCGGGAGGTCGCCGAGGGCTATGTCCGATTCGACGAGACGAGCAAGGAGAAGCTGCGCGAAGTCCTCTCCTCGGATGCCTTCGAGGGCGAGGTCACGGATACCGACGAGGGGGACGAAACCGGGACCTGACGGAGCAGCGCGCTCCGTCGGCTCGCGTCAGTCGTCCGAATTTCCCGGACCGAGTTTCCTGGCCACCCGCTCGAGCGACTCGCGGCCCGACGACTCACCCTCGTCCTCCTGCAACGATTCGGGGACCGAGACGCGGTCCGGGTCGATCCGCCGGCCCAGATGCTGGAACGCCGCGACGACCCGGTCGAAGTCGACCGCCAGCTCCCCGAAGATGCTCTGAAAGGCACTGTTGGGGTCGGACTGCTTGAACGACAGCAGTTCACTGAGCTTGTGGTAGGCCAGCCGACCCATGTCCTGGTAGTACGACGGATCGACCAGTCGACGGTCGAGATACCCCTCGAAGAAACCGCAGTTGAAGAGACTGGCGTCGCCGAGCCGCCGGTACGAGGAGATGCGTTCGCCGCCCGGGGCCTGTTTGGCTTCCCCGAGCATGTAGGCGGCTGGCTCGTCGAATCCCATCGTCGAGGCGTCGGTTGAATCCAGGCGGGTGAAGCCTTCGAGCAGGTGGACGAGATAGGCCTCGGTCTCCTCGGAAGGATCGACCTCGACTTCGTCGAAAGCGGCCGTCAGCTCGTTGCGGAAAAACAGCCGCGCGTCGCGAACGGTCTGGATCGACTCCTGGGATTCTTTCATGCGCAACCTCCTGCGGTCGCAGACCCGAATCGCATGACCGATACTAACAGAGACCGGAGGGGCCGCCCAAAAAGACGAGCCCGGCGCTGGCCTCTGTCAGTCGTTCTCGCCGCGGTGACACTCCTCTTCACCGCGAGCCCCGCGAGCGGACAGCCGGCCTCCACTTCCGGCGCAACCTCGAGCCCGTCCTCGAACTCGTCCGGCGATGGCGACCCATCCGCCCCCCGCGGGACTGGCCAAACAGCCGTCGTCCTCTGGATCTTTCATCGATCCGAGAAAACCGGCGATCTGAGGGCGACGTTCGAATCCAACCTGCGGTCTGCGCTCTCCGGGGAGCGGCGCCGACATCTGGTCGGGACCGCGGATCTCGAGACCTATCTCTCCGATCATCCCGGCCAGCTTCCGCTCTGCTTCGAGGGGCTCTCCGAATGCGTCTCCCCCGAGACGGCCGCTCACGAACAGATCGGACTGAACACGGTCATCCGCGTCTCGCTCTCCGGGTCCGGCGCAGAGGGTCCCCTGCGGGCGCGGTACGAGCTTCTCGACCGGCGCGGTCGGGTCTCCGAGCGCTCGAGCCTGAAGGCTCCGACCCCGAAGAAACTCGCTTTCGAGGTCGCGCGCGCCGTCTTCGATGTCTCCTCGGCGGTGACGATCGAGACCAAACCGTCGGGGGCGACGGTCTTCATCGACGGCGACCGAGTCGGCACCTCCCCCGTCCAGACCCGCCTGCCGATCGGCGAACACTCGTACCGACTCGAGCTGACGAAGTACCGCCCGGTCGAGGGGACCTTCGAGGTGACGGGGGGCGAATCGACGACGGTCGACCGCAGTCTCCAGCGCGAACCCGGGCTGTTGGTCGTCGAGGAAGCCCCCGAGAACGCCACCGTCTCGATCGACGGTGAGAACGTCGGTCGGGCCGGCGAAGAGATCGAACTCCAGCCGGGGAAACACGAACTGGTGGTCCGGGCCGACGGGCACGAATCACATCGCGAGACCGTCGAGATCCAGGCCGGTGAGACCATCCGTCGCTCGATCCCGCTCGAGCGGGACAATCCCCTGCTCCGCTCGGTCGACCAGGATCAGATCGCCGTCAACCACTACGTCGCGCGACTGACCTTCGACCAGAGCATCCACCCGTCGAGTTTTCGCGACGCGCGGGGCTCGGCCGGCGGTACGAACTACGAATTCGACGGCTTCACCGACGGGGCGCGCCCGACGCTCGCTCCGAACGGGCTGCGCCTCGATCTGGCGTACACGGGTCGCCACTTCGGCGTGACGGCTCTCTCGATCTCCTATCTCGGGATGCGCCGGATCGACGAGCGGGTAAAACTACAGACGGGGGCCGGCGACACCACCACTGCGTCCGTCGAGAGTCTTCGACGACTCCAGCTGCGGCCCTTTCAGCTGACGTACCGACACCTGTTTCGAAACATCGCCCCGAGCATCGAACTCGGGACGGGCATCGCGTTCCAGTGGGTCGACGTCGAACCGAACAGCGCGGACCGGCTGACACTCAGTCGAACCGAGGCGTTCTGGACGCTGGGAATCGGCGCCCAGTACTTCTTCAACGCCAACTGGTTCGCCTCGCTGAGGTATCACCTCCAGGACTACTTCAATCCCGGGCTCGGTGCCGAACACGTCGTGAGTCTGGGCGGCGGCGTCGCCCTGCCGAATCTGTTCGGTTTCGAACCCGAGCCTCCGGAGGAACTGTGATGCGAGGCCGGATCTGCGCAGTGCTGCTCGTCGCGGGGCTCGCCACCCTCGCCAGCTCGCCGGCCTACGGGGCCGACGAGGGCGAGGCGTCGGACGCGTCTGCGGATCGACGCCAGAGCCCCCTCCCGTTCGGCCAGGACCCGAAGGCACTCTACGAACGGGCGCGCAAGGCGTACAATGCCGAGAAATACCAGCGAGCAGCCCGCCTGTACGTCCAGGCGATCCAGCTGACCCCGGATCGCCCCAAACTGTACCGCGACCTGGCACGCACCTATTTCTGGCGGGGAGACTACGCCCGGGCGGTCGTCTACTACGACGACTACATCCGGCTCAGCCCCGACTCCGCCGACCTGAAGGACGTCCGATCGGAGCGAAAACTGGCGGCGAACCGGGCGGGGAAGAAGGTCTGGACGCTCCCGTCGATTCAGAAGGACGTACTCGACGCGCTGCGCGAGAAGCTCTCCAACGGTCCGGCGTACACCGAGGGGGGTGGGGGCGCCTGGGGGTTGTACCGGACCCTGCTTCGGACCGGATACGCCCGCCCCGACCTGCGGACCCTCCAGAACCGGATGTATCGAAATCTGACCGGTCAATTCCGGTCGAAGCTCGACACCTCCTCGGGTCAGCCGACCCCGACGCTCGACCTCGACGACTGGCAGCTCCAGGCGGCCCGACTGGCCGCTGCCCGAAAACTCGTCCTCTCGGAGGATCGCCGGGAGGCCGTCGACCAGCTCCAGCTCGTCGTCGACACGGCCCTCGCGTTGCTGAACAGCAAGTACCGCCGGGCCGCCGATCTCGCCCGACGCGCCCTCGACGCCAACCCCGAAGCCTCGTTCCTGCGATGGTTCCGCGCCGCAGCTCTGATCCACGCGGGGGACCACGGCGCTGCCCGTTCGGCCCTCGACCGCCTGAAGGAGGAGACCGGCAGCGGCGACGCGAACCGAGACTACGTCCGCGTGCTCCAGGCACTCGTCGATCAACGCCGCGGCGACCACGAGCGGGCCGCGCGCCGCTATCGACAGCTCTTCATCGATCGATGACCGACGTCACGTTTCCATCCGACGTACAGGCACTCTTCGACGCCTACGACGACGCCGGCCGCGACCTCTACCTCGTCGGCGGCGCCGTCCGAGACTGGGCGCTGGGCGAGGCGATCGACGAACTCGACGACCTCGATTTCTGCACCGATGCCCGTCCGGAGGAATCTCGCGAGATCCTCCGAGAGCACGGCTTCTCGACGTACGACCTCGGCGCGGAGTTCGGAACCGTGGGGACGGTTCTGCGGGGGGGAACCGACGAGATGAAGGACTGCCAGATCACGACGTATCGGTCCGACGAACAGTACCGCCGGGGGAGCCGCCATCCGGAGGTCGAATTCGGCGAGACGATCGACGAAGATCTCGGCCGCCGGGACTTCTCGATCAACTCGATGGCGCTGGATGGCGACGGCCAGCTGCTGGATCCGTACGACGGCATGGAGGATCTCGACCGCGGCGTGCTCCGAGTGATCGGGGACCCCGACGAGACACTCGCCGAGGATCCGCTGCGCATCCTCCGTGTCGGGCGTTTCATGAGCCGATTCGACTTCGAACCGTCCGACGCCCTCGAAGCGGCGTCGACCGACCGTGCCGGCCACCTGCTGGAAATCAGCCGCGAGCGGTGGCTGGCGGAGATGGACGGGCTTCTCGTCGGCGACCACCCTCGTCCGGCGCTGTCGTTCCTCCATCGGACCCGGGCGCTGGGGTTCATGCTGCCCGAGGTCGAGGCGCTGACCGATCTCCACGAATCCTGTCCCGTCCACCACAAGGACGTCTGGGCTCACACGCTGGAGGTCGTCGAGCGGGCGCCCGCCGAACGGGCGCTGCGCTGGGCGGCCCTGCTCCACGACGTCGGAAAGCCCTGGACCCGGCGGGTCGACG
>JBDGRG010000074.1:364-12305 GCA_042218355.1 Bradymonadaceae bacterium | reverse complement strand
TGATCCGTCGCGAATCCCCACACAGGTAAAAATCGTGCAGCGCCTCCAAACGGCAATCACGTGCGGGTCGCCGCGGACGCGCGGGCCAGCGTCGAGTGTCGGGCATACGTACCATCCCTGCGACCGTTCAGCCGTCCTCTTTCGGAGCCGTGTGCTCCTCGAACCAGTCGGCCAGCTCGTCGACATCCAGCTCGCCGGCGGCCGTCGCCTGGGCGAGCTCGACCGTCTCCTCGGGATTCGCCGTAACGCGTCGACCGTTGATCTCGAGGAACGCGTAGGTCGTCCGCACAGCGGTGCGTTTGTTCCCGTCGACGAACGGATGCCGTAGGATCAACGTCTGGAAGAACGCGGCCGCCTCGCTGGCGAGGGTCGGATAGGCGTCCTCGCCGAATAGCACTTGTTGCATCCGCTCGAGTGCGGCATCGATGCCAGACTCGTCGCGTACTCCCGTTGCACCCCCGGATACGTCGAGCTCCTTTCGGTGGATCTCGAGTACGTCGCCGCGGGTCGGGTAGACAACGGCCACAGCAGCCCCGGATCGTTACGCGAGCCGGTCGAGCGCCCCGCGGAACCGACGTCCGATCTCGTCGGCGACGCGCTGGAAATCGGATTGCGGAGCGTCCGAGCGGTCCTCGTCCTCGAGACGTTCGTGGTCCGTCTGCCGCTCGTCCCCCTCGTCATCGGCCCGGTCGGCCTCGAGGTCGGGTTGTTCGGGTTGGGGGTCGGTCGCCATCGGTCTGCTCCGTCTGGGGAGACTCGCAACTGGAACGATCGCACGTCGTTCCCTCCGGTGCAACATGGACCGCCGGCAGTCGATTCCCGCCGCCGGGCGGTCGCACGGTTGGATGCGCTCGCTTTGCTCCTCCCGGCGGGCTGATCCGGCCGTCGGCGTCCTCTCAGCACTCGACCTGGACGTCGCCCTCCACGCCACGGATGTAACTGGAGACTCGACGAGCGCGCTGGTAATCTCTCTGTTCCGTCCGCAGCGGCGAGTGCCCGCATATCTCGCCGGCGGCGGTTTGCGCGACTCCCGGGTTCATAATCTCGCGGTCAACCCGTCGAACGCGATGGTATCACCGACGAGCCAGCGACTCACCGTCGTCTCGGCCCTTCTCGCGGTCGGCACCTGGGCCCTCGCAACGGGCCACTCGACTCCGGCCCGCGCCGGGGACGACCGAGTCGAACTCGGCGAGGTCGACTGGCTGAGGGACTTCGAGCGGGCGAAGGAGCGCTCGCGGGAGTCGGGCAAACCGCTCTTCGTGCTCTTCACCGAGGTGCCAGGGTGTTCGACCGTGCGGGGCTACGGCCGCCGGGTGCTCGCGAACCGGCTGGTCGCCGACGCGATCGAGGAGGCCTTCGTCCCAGTCGCGATCTTCAACAACAAGAAGGGCGAGGACCGGCGGGTGCTCGAGTCGTTCGGCGAACCGACCTGGAACAACCCCGCCGTGCGGATCGTTGGACCGGATCGGGAGGCCCATGCGCCGCGGCTGTACGGCGACTACAGCGTAGCGGCGACGGTCCGTACCATGATCCGGGGGCTCGAGAACGCTGACCGCGAGGTTCCGACCTACCTCGAGTTACTGGCCCGCGAGAAGGCCTCGAAGGGCCACCGCGAGACGGCGCTATTCGGGATGTACTGCTTCTGGTCGGGCGAGGCCGCTCTCGGCCGGCTGGAGGGGGTCATCCGGACGCGGCCGGGGTTTCTCGAGGGCGGCGAAGTCGTCGAGGTCACCTACGACTCGTCGGTCACCTCCCTTTCAAAGCTGGCCCGCCGGGCGAGACAGCGGGACGCCGCAGCCCGCGTCTTCGTGCGCGACCGCTCGAGGTTGGACGACGCCCGGGAGGTATTCGGAAAATCGGCAGCAGTCACCGACGACTCGTTCGAGTACGCGGCGGACGACGACAACCACGCGCTGGAGGGGACCGTCCTCGAGTCCCTGCGGATGACGCCGCTGCAGACCACCCGCGTCAACAGCGCCGTCGCCGCCGCCCGCGATCCCTCGCCCTACCTCTCGCCCTCGCAGCGGCGCACCGCCCAGCAAACACATTGAGAGGGGCTGGCTGATTGGGTCGGAGACCCGACGATGCGCTCCGCGTGGCCGGTCCCGAGCCAGCCCATCGCCGACCGACAGCGCAGCCGACGCGCTTGGACATCTGGCGGTGAACACGTTAGGGAGATGGTCAGCGAGCATTCAATTAGCACGTTCGGGCGGCCCCCCCCGCACGCGGAGGAGCGACGATGCAGTCGACGATCAAACACGGCCCCGGCTTCGCGATGCTCGAGGTCGACCTCGACTCGGGCGAACGGCTCGTCTCGCAGCCGGGCGCGATGGTCGCGATGTCGAACGACGTCGACCTGAACGCCAGTGTCTCGGCCGATCCGGACGTCGGCTTTTTGACCAAGATCTGGCTGTTCCTCTGGAACATGGTCCGGAGCATTTTCGGCGGGGAGTCGGTGGTGATGAACCACTACCGGGCGAACTCGGAGGGGAGCGTCTGGCTGGCGCCGACGATGTCGGGCGACGTCAAGCGCCACCAGCTCGAGGGAGAGAAGTTGCGGCTGTCGCACGGGGCCTACCTGGCGTCGACCGACGGCGTCGACATCGACGTCGAATTCGGGGGGTTGAAGGGACTACTCCCCTGGAAGAGCACCTTCCACCTGAAGGCGAAGGGGAACGGGGACGTCTGGTTCAACGCCTACGGCGGCATCCGGGCGATCGAGGTCGACGGCTCGTACGTCGTCGACGACGGGCACATCCTCGCCTACGACGACTCGCTGGACAAACACCGGGCGACGTCGGGCGGCGGGCTGATGGGGCTGTTCGCCTCGGGCGAGGGGCTGGTCAAGGAGTTCGAGGGCCGGGGGACGGTCTACATCCAGACCCGAAACGAGAGCGCACTGGTCAACTTCATCCAGTCGGTGCTCCCGAACTGACGTCGACGATTTCGCACGTTTCTCCGATTTCAGGGCGTGACGATGGATATCGAGATCCTCTACCGGCCGGTCAACACGCTGGCGCGGGTTCGACTCGAGGAGGGCGAGTCCGTCCAGGCCGAACCGGGCGCGATGGTCGGGATGTCCGGGGGCGTCGACATGCAGACCGGCATGGATACCTCCGGCGGGGGGAGTTCCGGTGGGCTGCTCGGCCAGGTCGCCGACGCGGCCAAACAGGCCCTCGGCGGCGAGTCGTTCTTCAAGAATACGTTCACCGCGCATGGCGGGACGGGTGAAGTGCTGCTCTCGCAGAAGCTCTCCGGGGACATCGTCTCGATGACCATCCCCGAGCGCGGGCTCAAGCTGCAGTCGAGCGCCTACATCGCCAACTCGGAGGGGGGAGACGTCGACGCCGAGATGGGTGGGTCGAGTGGCTGGCTGGGCGGCGAGGGGCTGTTCCGCCTCGGCGTCGAGGCCCGCGGCCCGGACGAGCGGATCATCTTCGGGGCGTTCGGCGGCATCGAGGAGGTCGAGGTCGACGGGTCGATGGTGGTCGACAGCGGTCACATGGTCGCCTGGGAGCCGTCGGTCGAACTGACGACCGAACAGGCCGGCGGCGGCCTGGTCGCCTCGATGTTGTCGGGCGAAGGCCGGGTGTTTCGGCTGCAAGGCAACGGCCGAGCCTGGTTCCAGACGCGCCATCCGGACGAGTTCGGCCAACGGATCGGGCCGAAGCTGCCCCCGAAGCAACAACAGGGAGCAGAGGTCGAGATCGGTTGACGAGCCCGACGGGTCGCTCCCGTCGATCATCCTCAGCAGGAGACGAGCATGAAGTACGATATCGAGGCCGACCCGAGCTTCAGTACGGCGCGCGTGGTCTTCGACGAGCCCGGCGAGGAGATCGTCGTCGAGGCGAGCGCGATGGCGGCGAAGGACTCGGACGTCGAGATGGAGACGAGCACTCGCGGGGGCATGCTGCAGGCCGCCAAGCGCGCCGCGACCACCGGCGAGAGCCTCTTCCAGAACACGTTCAAGGCCACCGAACCGGGCCAGACGCTCTGGATCTCGCCGCCCGCCGAGGGCGACCTGCAGATCGTCGAGATGGACGGCGGCGACGACGTGCTGTTCACATCGGACAACTTCGTCGCCTCGGGACCGGGGATCGAGATCGACTCGAGCTGGGAGGGGGCGAAGGGCTTCTTCAGCGGCTCGAGCCTTTTCCTCGGCCGCGCCACCGGCTCGGGGCCGCTGTTCCTGGGCAGTTACGGGGGCATCCACCCCGTCGAGCTGGACGGCAGCGCCGAGGGATACGTCGTCGACAACCACCACATCGTCGGGTTCACCGAGGGCCTGAACTACAACGTCCAGCGGATGGGTGGACTGATGTCGCTGGGCGACGAGGGGTACGTCTGCCGGTTCCGCGGCGAGGGGACGATCTGGGTGTCGACCCGCAGTCCGAGCGGGCTCGCCGACTTCCTGCATCCGTACCGACGGACAGCGAGCAGCAACGAGGGTGTCGAGTAAGTGAGCCGCTCGGCCGCTGGGCTGCTAAGCTGCTGGGCCGAGCCGAACCGTCATTCCGAATCGTCGTCCGTCTCGAGTCGGCGGCGTGCGGAGCGGGCGTGTCCCTCCAGCGATTCGATCTCTGCGAAGTCCGCCGCATCCCGAATCAACGATTCCGCGGCCCCCGCGTCGTCGATCCGCATCCAGGTCCGCACCCGCAGGAAATCGAACACCGACAAGCCGCCGGTCGACCGCGCCGCCCCGCCCGTCGGGAGCGTGTGATTCGGGCCGGCCCCGTAGTCGCCCAGTACTTCGGCGGCTCGGGCACCGACGAAGAGACTCCCGTAGTGACGCAATCGGTCGGCGAGCTCCTCCGCACCGTCGACCAACAGTTCGAGATGTTCGGGGGCGATGCGGTCGCAGGCCTCGACGCCCTCCTCGACCGAGTCGACCGTCACGGCAAAACCACCGTCGAGAGCGGCCCGCGCCGTCTCGGCGGTGGGTAGATCCTCGAGCTGGCTCGCCAGGGCGCGCTCGACCTCGTCGACCACTGTCCCGTCGGTCGAGACGAGGACCGGCAGTGCATCCGGATCGTGTTCGGCCTGTGCCAGCAGATCCGCGGCGACGACGGCCGGGTCGGCGGACGCATCGGCGAAGACGACGAGCTCGGAGGGACCGGCGAGCATGTCGATCTCGACGCGGCCGGCGACGAGCTTTTTGGCGGCAGTCACCCACCGATTTCCGGGTCCGACCACCACGTCGGCGGCCGGAAGGCGGTCGGCGCCGAAGGCGAGCGCGGCGATCGCCTGCGCCCCGCCACAGTTGATCAATCCGTCCGCACCAGCGATCGACGCCGCGGCGCAGACCGCCGGTGCATCGGTCGGCGCGGCGAACCAGAGCTCCTCGACACCGGCGGTCCGGGCGGTCTCGCCGGTCATCAGCGCCGTCGACGGGAGCGGGTAGCGCCCGCCGGGCACGTAGCAGCCGGCCGACGGCACGGGCGCGACGTCGTGTCCCGCCCGTCCGCCGGGGATCGAGGTCTCCATGTCGTCGAGGGCCTCCCGCTGTGCATCGGCGAACGCCCGAATCCGGTCGGCCGTCCGTCGGAAGAGCTGTTCGACCTCGGGATCGACCTCCGCCGCTCGCCGTTCGAGCCCGTCGGGATCGATGAATAGCGGCTCGTCCGACTCGAGATCGCCGAGCCGCTCGGCGTGCTTGCGCACGGCTTCGACCCCGCGGTGGCGGACGTCCTCGACGATGTCGCGCGCCTCCTCGAGGGCCCCCTCGTCGAACGGGTCGCGTCGCAGCTCGGGGAGATCGGCGAGCCTTCGGCGTTCGAGAGTCGGCGCAGTCATCGTTCGTCCGGCTCCATCCGTCGAGTGAGTTCGGCCTCGATCGACTCGAGCGAGGCGTCGCCCCGGACCGCGGCCACCATCGCGAAGTAGAGGAGATCGGCGGCCTCCCAGACGACGTCCTCGGTCGAATCGGCCTCGGCGAGTTCGCCCGCCTCCTCGAGGAGCTTGTTGCGGAGCAAGTCCGGGTCCTCGAGCAACTTGCGGGTGTACGATCCCTCGGGCGCCCGCTCGGCCCGGTCGCGGAGGATCCGCTCGAGCCGACCGAGCCCGCGGTCCTCTCCCCAGCAGGTCCAGGTATCCTCGTGGCAGAACCCCTCGCCCTGTTGTTCGACCACAAACCGGAGGGTGTCCGCATCGCAGTCGAGGTCGACGTGGCGGAGGTGCTGGACGTTTCCAGACGACTCGCCCTTCACCCACAGGCCGCGCTCTCGGGAGTGGTAGACGCCGCGCCCGCGGTCGACCGCCTCCCGGAGACTCTCGTGGTCGGAGTACGCGAGGCCGAGAGCCCGCCCGCGCCGATCGCAGACCACGGTCGGCCAGAGCCCGTCCTCGCGATCCGATTCGAGGGGCGCAGCGATCGCATCGGCGAGATGGAGCCGATCTTCGTACAGCGCCATCCCGACCTGAGCGTCGACGCCGCGACGATGCAGTTCGGCGATCTCGTCGGTCGTCGCGATGCCACCGGCGACGGTCAGATCGGCCTCACCCGACGCCTCGACCAGACGGTCGACGGCATCGAGTCGAGTGCCCTCGAGCCGCCCCTCGCGCTCGACGAACGTCACCATGAACGCGCCGACGTACTCCCGAAGTTCGCGCATCCGCTCGACGACGCCCTCGCCGGTCGGCTCCGTCCATCCCTCGACGACGACCTCGCCGTCGACGGCGTCCAGCGCGGCGACGACGCGGTCGGAGGGGAGCTGGTCGAGGATCTCGGAGCGGGCGGCGGTCCCGAGGATGACGCGATCGGCTCCTCGATCGAGCCACTCGCGGGCCGTCTCAGCGTCGCGGATGCCCCCGCCGACCCGGCAGCGCCCCATCTGTACCAACCGCTCGAGGGTCTCCACGTTCGAACCCTCCCCCATGGCCGCATCGAGATCGATCAGAGCGACTTCACCGGCGAGGCGAAACCGCTCCATGATCGGCTCGGGGTCGCCGGCGTCGATCGCCAGCTCCTCTCCTCCGACCAATTGGACGGCGTTGCCGTCCTGCAGGTCGATCGACGGTACGATCATCGGCGCACCTCCAGTCCCGCGTCGTCGAGCTGCTCCTTGACGTCGGCGACGGTCGTCTCCCCCCGATGGAAGATCGACGCGGCGAGGACCGCGTCCGCGCCGGCCTGCAATGCCTCCACCAGATGGTCGGCACCGGCGGCGCCCCCCGATGCGATGACCGGCACCTCCACCGCATCGGTCACGCGGCGCAGAAGTTCCAGATCGTAGCCCTGCTTCGTCCCGTCTCGGTCCCAGTTCGTCAGCAGGATCTCGCCCGCGCCCCGTTCGTCGACCTCGCGAGCCCACTCGACCGCCCGGCGCGAGGTCGTCTCCGACCCGCCGCTGACGACGACGTCCCAGCCCTCGTCCTCCCGGCGCTTGGCGTCGATCGAGACGACCGTGCACTGGCTGCCGAAGCGCGACGAGAGGCGCTCGACGATCGACGGATCGCGGACCGCTGCGGTATTGACGGCCACCTTGTCGGCTCCGGCGGCCAGCAGCTCGGCGGCATCGTCGACGCTGCGCACCCCGCCGCCGACCGTCAGGGGGATCGCCAGCCGCCGGCGCACGCGGCGAATCGTCTCGCCCCGCGCCTGACGGCCCTCCGGCGTCGCGGAGACGTCGAGCATCACGAGCTCGTCGGCGCCCTGCTCCTCGTAGGCGTCGGCGAGCTCGGTGGGATCTCCCTCGTCGCGCAGGTTCTGGAACTGGACGCCCTTGACCACGCGACCGTCGTCGACGTCCAGACAGGGAATGACGCGGACGGTCAACATGGCTGTTCTCCTCGTTCGAGCCAGCGTTCGAGCAGATCCAGCCCCCAGTCGGACGAGAGTTCGGGGTGGAACTGGCAGGCGAGCACCGGCCCGCACTCCATCGCGGAGACGAATCGCCCTCCGTACTCGGAGGTGGCCCCGGCCCAGCCGTCGGGGAGCTCCGAGAATCGGTAGGAGTTCGCGAAGTACGCGAAGCCGTCCCGAAGCAACTCGCAGTCCTCGCCGGCGTGGACCTCGTTCCACCCGAAATGCGGCACGCGGACGTCGTTCGGGAACCGGTCGACCGACGCGTCGACGACGCCGAGGCCCTCGACCCCCGGGGCCTCGTCGCTCGTTCGGGCCAGCAGTTGCATGCCCAGGCAGACGGCCAGCGTGGACCGGCGCGCATCGAGGCGCCGGCGGATCGGGGCGACGAGATCCGAGTCGTGCAGCATCTCCATCCCCGCGCCGAAACTCCCGACGCCGGGGAGGACGACGTAGGGCGCCCCCTCGACGACCGACGGCCGGTCGGTCAGTTCCGGTTCGGCATCGAGACGCCGAAACGCCACCTCCATGGAGGCGATGTTGGCGACTCCGGTGTCGACGATGGCCACGCGACGAGTCACTCGATCACCCCCTTGGTACTCGGAACCTCGTCGCCACCGGTCCGCCGGACGGCCCGGCGGAACGCCAGTGCCGACGCCTTGAAGGCCGCCTCGATCCGATGGTGATCGTTCGAGCCCCGCAGCACGTCGACGTGCACTGCAGCCCCGGCCTCAGTGGCGACCGACCGGAAGACGTGGGGGACGTTCTCGCAGGCCAACTCGCCGATCGACGGCCGATCCAGCGACAGCTCCGCGACGGCGTACGGCCGTCCGGAGAGGTCGACCACGGCACGGGCGAGCGCCTCGTCCATCGGGACGTGTGCCTCGCCGAAGCGGGCGATCCCCGCCCGATCGCCCAGTGCCCGGTCCAGCGCCCGCCCCAGCGCCAGCGAGATATCCTCGACCGTGTGATGGTCGTCGACGTGCAGATCCCCCTCGCAGTCGATCTGCAGATCGAATCGGGCGTGGTATCCGAACGTCTCGAGCATGTGGTCGAGGAACCCGACGCCCGTCGAGACCTCACAGTCTCCCGCCCCCTCGAGGTCGAGTGAGACGGAGACGTCGGTCTCTCCCGTCGTCCGCTCGACGCTGGCACTTCGCTCGGTCATCGCTCACCTCGTCGTTTCGGTCGCCATCCATCGTCTGCGGAGCTCGTCCGTGTCGTCGAGCACCTTCGCACATCCCGCCTGCACGAGCGCCCCCGGATCATCGCCAGAATCGGAATCGGGAGCTCCCAGCGGCAGCACCGCGGGGGAATCGGACCTCCGGGCCGCCCGGGCGGTCTCGGGCCGACCGACGACCAGCCAGGCGCGGTCGACGTCGAGTCGTTCGGCGAGCCGCTCGAGGGCGTCGGTTCTCCCGCTCTGGGTCGGTTCGCCCTCGACGGCGGCGTCGACGGCCCCGCTCCGCTCGAGGGCCTCCGGCTCCGGAGAAACTCCCGCCTCCCCGCAGCCGACGAGCGCGGCGAGGGGCCGGTCACCCGCGACATCGCCGAACCGTTCGAGCCGATCTGCCACCGCTGCGCTCGGCTCGGAGGCCGACCGACCGGCAACATCGCCCAACTCGACGACCAACGCCTCGGGCTCGGCGATGGTCCGGAGCGCCCGCTCCAGATGGTCCATCGTCGCCCGCTCGTCGGGGACGGTGATGCGAAGTGCACCCTCGCGCCCCCCGTCGCCGTCGTAGATCCGCACGGCGAGGTTCCTTGCCGCGAGGGCTCGGCAGACCCACTCGTCGTCGTCGAAGACCGCGTAGACGTAGTTCGCCCGAGAATCCGTCGTCGGCACCCCCAGTTCGCCGAGCAGGTCGCGAAGTTCGCCCCGGTGCCGCCGCACCCGGCGCACGTGTGCATCGACGGCATCGCGGCCGCCACGGAGCCGCCGCCTTGCGAGCTCGAGGGCCGGTCCGGCGTTCGGGTAGGTGTTCCCGACGGAATCGAGCGCCCGGACGATGTCGGGAGCGGCGACGGCGAAGCCGACCCGAAGCCCCGCCATTCCCCAGGCCTTGGAGAGCGTGCGCGTGACGACGACGTCGTCCCGCCGGACTGCCATCGACGTCAGGTCCTGATCGGCGTAGTCGACGTAGGCGTGATCGAGCAGGAGCAGCGCCGAGGGGACGCGGTCGGCGACCGCCTCGAGTGCGCCGCGCGAGGCGAGTAGACCGGTGGGATTGTTCGGCGTGACGGCTGCGATCAGTCCGGTGTCGTCGTCCGCCAGGTCGAGCACGCCATCGACCGGGTAGTCCCCCTCCAACCAGGTGGTGCAACGGACGTCCGCCCCGTTCGCGACGCCGAACCGAGGGATGAGCGAGAAGGTCGGCTCCGGCACGACCATCGAGCGGTCCGGGTTCAGCGCGATGCCACAGGCGCGCATGATGGCGCCGTTGGCCCCGCCGGTGACGAGGACGCGCTCCTCCGGGAGATCGAAGGCGTCGCAGATCGCGCCCACCAGGGGGCTGTCGTCGGGGTACGGGCGAATCGAGCCGGGCTCGACGCAGGTGTCGTCGATCTCGGCATACTCGGAGGTGCGCAGTCCGAGGTTCCCGTCGAGGCGCACCTCGGCGGGCGGCCCCGGTCGGGGCACCTCGTACTGGCTGAGCCGGCGGACGCCGTCGACCGGTCGGAAGGCGTCGTCCGGGCGGCTGGAGGTGTCGTCCGACATGATTCACCGCCGGAAGTCGTGCGCGTGATCGGGCCTCTAGGTGACGATGTGCGAGGGCGACGTGACGACGACGTCCGTCCCGCCGCGGGCCTCGACGGCCGGGATGACGGTCGGCAGCTCCGATCGGGACATGGCGACCTTCACCGCGTACCCCGAGCCGTGACTCAGCGATGCGATGGTCGGCTCGCGCATGCACGGGAGCACGTCGACGACCTCCTCGAGCTTCTCCTCGGCGACGTTGACCTCGAGCATCACGCGGTCGCGTGCCTCGAGTACGGACTCGAGCAGGAGGACGAACTCGTCGATCACCGACGCCTTGTCGGGGTCGTCGAGCACGTCCTCGGTCGTGTACAGGCGGGTGCTCGACTCCATCAGCACGTCGACGACGGCGAGATGATTCGCCTCGAGGGTGCGCCCGGTCGCCGAGTTGTCGACGATGCAATCGGCATCCTCGGGGGGGAAGGCCTCGGTGGCTCCGAACGAACGGACGTAACGAGCGTCCAGCCCGGTGCGGTCGATCCAGTCGCGCGTAATGTTTTCGTACTCCGAGGCGACCACGACCGGACGGTCGACCGCCGACAGATCGGCGGAGTCGGCGACGAGGTCCTCCGGAGCGGCGGCGACGACACGGACCGGGTCGAGTCCGGTGTCGAGGAGTTCGACGAGATCGGCGTCGAGTTCCTCGACCCAGTCGGCCCCCGCGAACCCGACGTCGCGCGAACCGCCCTCCAGCATCCCGATGATGTTCTGCGGCTTCATCATCTTCGCATCCGCGTGGTCGAGCGAGGTCACCGGCCGGTAGTTGCGGTCGGCGTCGCGGACGCGGATCCCGGCGTCGCGGAGCAGCGCGAAGACCTCCTCGCGCATGTGTCCCTTGGGGAGTCCGAGTTTCAGAAGCGCGTCGTCGGTAGCCATCGGTTCGATGTCCGTCGGAAGTGAATTCACCCAGCGTGCGCACACGTAACACGGAGGGGAGTCCGGGTGGCAACTGGCGTTCTGCGGGCGAGCCCTCGCGTCTGCACGCAACAGCGCTCGACTCGCAAGTAGGAGGCCCTCGCGAACGAGCGGACCGGTCGGAGGCCCGCGGGACCGATCCCGTCAGACGTCTGCACCTCCGGCGAGGTTGATCCGAGCGCGCTCGAAGGTCAGATTCGGCGGGTCGGACGAGTCGCCCGATGGGTCCTCCCCTCTACGGAACCTCCATGAAGACCGGCCGCCCGCACGCGTTAATCAGCGTCGCCGACAAGACGGATGCCGTGCCATTCGCTCGTTCATTGGCAGAACGGGGCTATCGGTTACTGGCGACCGGGGGTACGCACCGGCTGCTCACCGAGGCGGACGTCGAATCGACGCCGGTCTCGGAGATCACGGGCGTCCCCGAACTGCTCGAGGGTCGGGTCAAGACGCTCCATCCGGCGATC
>JBDGRG010000074.1:0-280 GCA_042218355.1 Bradymonadaceae bacterium | reverse complement strand
GCCGGACCGTCCAGCGCGGATTCAGAGTCCGCAGCCGAGGATCGGGCGGCCCCGGATGCCGTCGACATCGGTGGATCGGCGCTGCTCCGAGCCGCAGCCAAGAACCACACGTCGACGTGGGTGGCCAGCGCGCCCTCCGAGTACACCGAACTCCTCGAGGGTCTCCGGGCCTCCGACGACCGTGCCGCCCAGCGGCGGCGGCTCGCACAGCGGGCGTTCGCGCGCACCAGCCGATACGACGCCGAGGTCGCGGGAGCGCTGTCCCGCGACGACGGTACCG
>JBDGRG010000073.1:9872-12932 GCA_042218355.1 Bradymonadaceae bacterium | reverse complement strand
GCGACCGGCGAGGAAGCCGCCGAGTTGATCCGTCTGGAGGAGGAGCGGTTTCTGCGCAACATCGACCGCGGCATCGAGCTGTTCGAGGAGGCCGCCCGGCGGGCCGAGGACGAGGGCCGCGAGGAACTGCGCGGCGAGGAGGTCTTCGAGCTGCACGCCACCTACGGCTTTCCACCGGATCTGACCGAAATCATGGCCGAGGAGCGCGACCTCCAGATCGACTGGGCCGGCTACGAGTCGCACTGGGAGGAACATCAGCGTAAATCGAAGAGCGACGACGAAGAGGCGACCATCGAGGTCGGCGAGTGGACGACGGTGCGCGACCGCGAGCACAGCCAGTTCGTCGGGTACGACGAGTCGACCGATTCGAGCCACGATCCGCACGGCTATCGCGAGCGCAGTCTCGAGACCGAGACCGCCGTCGTCCGGTACCGCGAAACCGAGGAGGGGTACGACCTCGTTCTCGACAAGACGCCCTTCTACGCGGAGTCGGGAGGACAGGTCGGCGACCGGGGGCGGCTGGAGGCGGACGACGGCTCCGTCGCCTTCCACATCACCGACACGCAGGAGACCGACGCCGGAGTCGTCCATCGCGCCGAACTCCAGCACGGCGACCCGACCGAGGACAATCTCGCGCGTACCTTCCACGCGTCGGTCGACGCCCGGCATCGGCGGCGGGCGGCCTCCAATCATACCGCCACCCACCTGCTGCACTACGTCCTGCGCGACGACATCTCCGATTCGATCTTCCAGTCGGGCTCATTGGTCGCTCCGGATCGGCTGCGCTTCGACTTCAGCCACGACGAACCACTGACGCGCGACCAGCTCCAGGGGATCGAGGACCGGATCAACCGGATCATCCAGCGCGGCGTCGAGGTCGGGGTCCATCCGAACGTCGACCGCGAGGAGGCGGTCGAAGAGATGGGGGCGATGGCGATCTTCGGCGAGGAGTACGGCGACATCGTCCGCGTGGTCGAGGTGACCGACGAGGAGGTCGATCTGCAGTCGGTCGAGCTGTGCGGCGGGACTCACGTCGAGAACACCCGCGACCTGAATCTGTTCCGGATCACCAGCGAGTCGGGGGTCGCGGCGGGCATCCGGCGCATCGAGGCCGTCACCGGCGAGCGGGCCTACGAGGAGTTCCAGGACGACCGACTGACGCTCGAGGACGTCGCCGACGTCCTGAAGACCGACGTCGAAAACGCCCGTGACTCGGCCGAGTCGCTGGTCGAGGAGAAGTCCGATCTCGAGCGGCGCGCCGACCGACTCGCCCAGAAGCTGGCCGCCCTCGAGACGTCGAATCTCGCCGACTCGGCGGAGGAGGTCGCGGGTGTTCCGCTGGTCGCCTCGACGGTCGACGTCGAGACACGCGACGAACTGCGCACCTACGCCGACCGCCTGCGGAACGAACTGGAGTCGGGGGTCGGGCTGCTCGCCGCGGAGGTCGACCACAGCGCCGCCCTGGTCTGTCTGGTGACCGACGATCTCGTCGAGGAGCCGGGCCTGAACGCCGGTTCGATCGTCAGCGATGCCGCGCAACTGGTCGGCGGCGGAGGCGGAGGCCGGCCGACGATGGCACAGGCGGGCGGACCGGACGCCAACCGGCTCTCCAAAGTAATCGACGCAGCCCCAAAATTAGTTGCGAAAGCCCTTGGAGAAGAGCCTAGACGCTCGCAGCCAGAATCGGACGATAGAGATTCGGATTGGATAGAGAGAGTAATCGATAATATTTGGACGGGGGTAGAAGATGGCGCTAGGAAAAGAGAGAGTTTGCGAAAACTCCTACGAATGATGGAAAAAATCCGAACGAAAGAGGAGGTGCTCGACGAAATTGAGGTGCCGCCCGCTGCGGGAGAACCTGAAGCCGAAGAGTAAAAATTATCGATGACAAGAAAGGAGATGAAACAGTTTTATGCTGGATCATCGGGGAGAATGCGAATACATACCGAGGGGTCCAGGTCCTTAAGATGCACGAAACGTCGTGAACGGTCCGGCGCACCGAACTCTTGAGCTTGGTTGCAGAGCCGTTGACGGTTTGCCTTTTCTCCTTCCCCCTTCTCCCCTCTCCCTTCTCCCTGTTCCCAATTCCCTATTCCCTGACGACCCCCACCGTAGCTGCAGCCGACGCGCCCGTCTCCAGATAGCCCGCGTAGACCAGAAAGGTCAGCAGGGCCGCCGTCGCCGCGACCGTGCCGATGACGACGAGTGCGACCCCGAGGGCCCGGACTCGCCCGCGAGCTTGCTCCAGCTCGCGTTGGACCTCCGGTTCCGTCGGCCCACGTTCGCCGTCGGCCGAGGTGGCTGTCGCCGCCCGATCCTCCGAGTCGGTCGAACCCTCCGCCCGCCGGTCCGACGACTCGGCCTCGGAGGCTCCCGATTCGTCTGATCGTGCCGAGACATTCGATTCGCGCTCGTCGGGTTCGGGCAGCGGCACCGCGGGATCGCTCCCCTCCCGCCGGCCCTCGCGGCGGCCGAGCTCCTCGAGCGGTATCCCGCCGCGCGGCCTCGGGGGCTCGTCCAGTTCCTTCGCCTCGCCGAGTACCTCGGCGATCTCCCGGCGTTCCTCCTCGAACAACCCGCCGACGTAATTGCCCAGCTCGTCGCGCATCTCGCTCGTCGGCCGCAACTCCATCACCCGCCGCAGCTCGTCGCGCATCTCGGCCGCGCGCTGATAGCGCCGGTCGGGATCGCGCTCGAGCGCCTTCATGATGACGTCCTCGAGCATCGGGGGGAACCGGGATTTGAAGCTGCTCGGTGGCGGGATCTCCTCCTCGGTCACCGCCCGGACGACCTCCTCTTTGGAGGGCCGACGGAACAGCCGCGTGCCGGCACTCAGTTCGTACAGGATGACCCCGAGACTGAAGATGTCCGACCGCTGGTCGACCTCCTCGCTGCGGCACTGTTCGGGGCTCATGTACGCGTATTTCCCGCCCGCCAGGACGTCCTGCTCCTCCTCCCGCCCCACGATCTTGGCGATTCCGAAGTCGAAGACGATCGTCACCCCCTCGTAGGTGACCATCAGATTTTGCGGCGAGACGTCGCGTTGGACGACGGGATACT
>JBDGRG010000073.1:3752-9862 GCA_042218355.1 Bradymonadaceae bacterium | reverse complement strand
GGCCTTGTAGCCCCGCTGGGCGATGTCGGCGACGGTCTGGCCCGAGACGAAGTCCATGATCATGCAGTGCTCGCCGTCGAGCATCCGTGCATCGTGGACCGTGATCACATGGGGATGTGAGAACCGGGCCGAGAGAAACGCCTCTCGGGTGAAGAGATCGATCAGCTGTTCATTGTCCCGGTACTTCGTGGGCAACGCCTTGATGACGACGTTGCGAGAGAACTCGCCCGGCCCCTCTTTCTTGGCGAGGAAGACTTCGCTCTGTCCGCCGACCGCGAGCCGCCGGAGCAGGATGTAGTCGCCGAGTTTTCGGTTGATGTGCATCCCTGCGAACTCGGTTGGAGAGGCGCGGAACGGCGGGTGTGACGGACCCGGATGCCACCTCGCGAAGTGCAGATCGCCGCGAATCGTAGTGCCCACGCGATCGGCGTGTCAACGCGAACGCCCGTCCCGGATGCGTTCACGAGTGAGCGGTCGAGCGTTGTCAGGGGCCCCGCCCCATTTCCCGTCCAGTGGTCGCGACCAACGGGTCGTGAGCGCACCCGTCCGTCCCGGTGACAAATCGGCGCACCGAGCGTACACTCGGTGTGGAAGGTCACCTTCACCGTGACACGATGGCCGCGACATCAGCCACATCGGGCTCCGGAATCCCGCCGCATTCCGCGCTGGCTGCAGGGGGTCTGCTGACGGCCGTGCTGGTGGCGGCTGCGGTCGGTTGTTCCTCCGGCACGGCCGGGGACGGCGCGCGCCAGTGCCGGTCCAGCCGCGACTGCCCCGCCGACCGCGAGTGCATCGCCGGCAAATGTGCAGTCGTGATCCAGCCCAGCGAACCTGCCGACGGCGGCTCCGAGGTACTCGGCGACACGGACGTCGATGCGGACGCCGAGATCGGGAGAGATGCCGACGTCGGTCGAGACGACGACGGGGACGGAATTCCCGACGGGGACGACAACTGCCCCTCGACCCCCAACCCGGCGCAGGCCGACGCCGACGCCGACGGGCTGGGCGACACCTGTGACAACTGTCCCCAGCGATCGAATGCCACGCAGACCGACGTGGACGGCGACGGCGACGGCGACGTCTGCGACGCCTGTCGGCGGATCCCCAACGCCTCGCGCGACGCCGACGGCTTCTGTGCCCCGGAGGACGCAGACGCCGACGGCGACGGCATTGCCGACCGGGCCGATCTCTGCCCGACCGTCGCCGATCCGCCGCAGAGCGACCGCGACGGGGATGGGTTCGGGGACCGCTGCGACAACTGTCCGGCCGAGGCGAACTTCGAACAGATCGACAAGAACGACAGCGGGAAGGGAGACCGCTGCGAACGCGGTGGACGGCTCGATTTCGACGGCGACGGGTGGTCCAGCGCCGGCCCTCGACGCAGCGCGATCGATTCCTGTCAGGCGACCCCGGAGTGGTTGCCCGTCGACGCCGAACGGGACGGAATCGCCAACGCCTGCGACCCGTGTCCGCTGACTCCCGGGATCGAGCCCGGGTCGTGTCGACCGGACTCGGATACCGACGGAGACGGCGTCGCCGACGGGCGTGACAACTGCCGTCGGACGCCCAATCCGCTCCAGCGCGACCTCGACGGCAACGGGCTGGGCGACGTCTGCGAATGGGAGTACGGCTGGGGGGATCCCGACGGCGACGGCATTCCGTCACTGACCGACGTCTGCCCGCAGACCCCCGACGGCGACCAGGTGGACAGCGACGACGACGGCATCGGGGACGCCTGCCGTTCGGCAAACGGCAAGTCCCGGGACGACGACGGCCTCGCCCCCTCGTCGGACAACTGTGTCTGGCGGACGAACCCGGCCCAGACCGATACCGACCGGGACGGCGTAGGTGACTTGTGCGACGTCTGCCCGGTGGTCTCGAACGCCGATCAAAAACTCGCCGACGGTCGCCCGGCCGGGAAGGCCTGCGCGAAAGACTACGACCGCGACGACGCCGATTGGGGGGAGGACAACTGCCCGTACGTCCGCAATCCGTTCCAGCTCGACGACGACGCCGACGGACTGGGAAACCGGTGCGATACCAAACAGGGACGCGACCGGGACGGCGACGGAACGGCCGACAGCTCCGACTCGTGTTCGGCCTGGCCGGTACCCGCCGGTTCGGACTGCGGACCGGACGTCGACGGAGACGGGGTCGACGACTTTGTGGACAATTGCCCGCGGACGTCGAATCCGAGCAAGGACGATCGGGATCGCGACCGAATCGGTGACGCCTGCGACAACTGTCCGTCCGTCTCGAACCCCTGGCAGAGCGATGGCGACGCCGACGGTCGCGGAGACGCCTGTGAGTCGGACACCGAGGGGGACGGTATCCCCGATCCACTGGACAATTGTTCGACCGGTTCGAACCCCTATCAGTCCGACATCGACGGCGACGGGTTCGGCGACATCTGCGATCCTTGTCCCCTGGTCGCTCGGAGCCCGCGGGGGTCTGCGCGGCCGACTTCGACGGGGACGGCATCGGCGACGCCTCCGACAACTGTCCCCAGGCCCCCAATCCCGATCAGGACGACGGCGACGACGACGGTACCGGCGACGCCTGCACGAACGATACGGACGGCGACGGTCTTCCGAACGGAAGCGACGAATGTCGGTTGCTACCGAACCCGAAACAGCGGGATACGAACGGCGACGGTGTCGGAAATCGCTGCTGGTCCGACCGCGATCGGGACGGCGTGGCGGATCGGCTGGACGCCTGCCCGGACCGGTACAACCTTCCCCGAACGCCGTGTGCCCGGAAGAGCGCCACGACCGCGAGCAACTGAGTCACTGGTGACCGAGTGACTCAGTCCTTATTCGATGCCGAAGTCCTCTTGCGTACTGAAATCCGGGCCATCGACCTCGATCTCCTCGCAGTCGCCGATCGAGCCGACGTAGATCCCGAAATTCGCGTACGACAGCGCCTGTTGATTGTACTCCGCGGCCTGTTGGTCGGCGAAGACGTAGTTGACGGCTTCGACTTCGCGGCCGTCGTCGGTCTCGCCGCGATTCAACACCTCGATCCACGAGCGAAATTCGTCGTTCGGGATCAGTGTTTCGGGATCGTCGAATTCGTAATACACCCAGACCGTCCCGGTTTCCGCGTCGTACTGCTCCTCGTCGGCCGACATCGTTGACCTCGCTGGACTGAGAAATGCGTCGATGAGCGACATGTCTCTAACCAGACGGTACCCGCCGACCTCGGCGTTACCCAAGCTCGAATTTGCGCAGCTGCCCACGCCGGTCGAACGGTGCCGGCCGCTGGGCGATGCCATCGGTGTGCCGCGTCTGTGGGTCAAACGCGACGACCGCACGGGTACGCTGTACGGGGGAAACAAGGTTCGCAAGCTCGAATTCCTCCTCGCCGATGCCGTCGAACAGGGGTACGAGGACGTCTGGACCGTCGGGGCCGTCGGCAGCCACCACGTGCTGGCGACCTGCATCTACGCCCGACGGCAGGGCCTCGAGCCCGCCGCCCTGCACTTTCCGCAACCGGTCACCGAGCATGTCCGCGACAATCTCCGGGCGTTGAGTACCACGCGGCCCGATCTGACGCTGGTCGGCAACCGGGTCCAGATTCCGGTCGAGGTCCTTCGCACCAAGATACGCGAATGGCTCGCCCGGGGACCCGACGTCTACTACATTCCGGCGGGGGGCTCCTCTCCGGTCGGCGTCCTCGGATACGTCAACGCCGCGCTCGAGCTCGCCGATCAGGTCGAGGCCGGCGAACTCCCCGAACCCGAGACGGTCGTCGTCGCTGCCGGCACCTGCGGCACCCTGGCGGGAATCACTCTGGGATTCCGCCTGGCCGGGCTCGACTCGCGCGTCGTGGGCGTCCGCGTGGTCGACCGAATGATCGCCAACGTTCCGACCGTGGTCCGTCTCGCTCGCAAGACGGCCGGACGACTCGATGAGATCGGCATCGAGGACGTACCGACGATCACACCCGACGATCTCGAGCTCGTCCACGATTTTTTCGGTGAGGACTACGGCGTCCCGACCGACGAGGGTCTCCGGGCGATCGAGCTCGCCGAGGAACATGCCGGCTTCGAACTCGAACCGACCTACACCGGCAAGACCTTCGCGGCGCTGGCGAGCGGCGAACTCGACGTCGCCGACGACCGGGTGCTGTACTGGCACACGCTCAACGGAGTCGACTTGACGGACCGGATCGAACGGGCGGACGTCGAGCGCGATTTGCCCGACGAATACGGGCAGTTCTTCGGTTGAAGAGGAGAGGAAAGGAAGTAGCGAGCAACCATTCGGTTCATTGACGACTGGACGGCTCGACCGATCGACCCGAGACCGGCGGTTGAAACCGCCGGCTGAGTCCCCCCGGGACAGCCGGCGACGCTAAAGCGACGCCGGCCGGAATGGCGATCCGCGCGGGCGATTCGAACAGCCGGCGACGCAAAAGCGATGCCGGCCGGAATGGCGATCCGCGCGGGCGATTCGAACGGCGATCGCAGTGGAGAGCTCTCCATTCGATCGGCTGGCAATGGTCGTACGGTTGTAGCTCGACGGCTCAACCGCTCAACGGCTCGACGGCTCAACCACTCGACGACTCGACCACGACAAACCCGTGACCACCCGAATCGCCTTCATCTGCAGCGGAAACATCTGCCGGTCGCCGATGGCCGAAGCGCTCGCGTCCGAGATACTCGACGATCGCGGCGTCCCCGTGGCGCTGGTCTCGATGGGGACGCTGGGAATCGTCGGTCGGCCACCATCGGAAAATGCGATCCGCGTCCTCGCCGAGATCGGAGTCGAACTGGAGGGACACCGTTCGCAGGGCGTCTCTCCGCGGCTGCTCGAACACGCCGAGTACATCGTTCCGATGACGCCCGACCACGAGCGATTCCTTCGCGGCGAGTTGGGCGACATCGACGACCAGCTCGTCCGGCTCTGGGAGTGGACCGACCACCCACACGCCCAGGACGGCATCCCCGACCCGGTCGGCGACGACATCGAGACGTTTCGCCGATGTCGGGACGCCATCCGCGACGCCCTGGAGCAGTGGTTCGACGAACTGTAGGAGTTATGAGTTATGAATTATGAATTATGAGTTATGAGTCGTGGATCATGAATGATGAGCGGTGGGCGGGTGTTCTAGGGAGCTCGGAAAGTGATCGAGCCACGAGCATCGCCCGCCGACGGAATTGAATGCTCTCCGCCGCGATCGACCTCCGAACCGCCGGCACCGATCGAGGCAGGGGCCGGCACCGGGTCAGCGTCGCGGGTTGATACAAACCGCCGTGCAGGCGGCGGTTTCAATCCCGTGGACATCGGTCGACCGACCCGCGACGATCGGCGCGCCCCTCGGAACAATTGCCCCCGGTTGACAGCCCGACCGTCCGGGTAAATCGTTCCATGTCGAGGGGGCCACGAGTCTCGTCGCCGCGACTTCCTCGCCGCATCCGCCATGTCCGGTCACAACAAGTGGAGCAAGATCAAGCACAAGAAGCAGAAGCGCGACCGCCGTCGCGCGAAACTGTTCAACAAGTTGATCCGCGAGATC
Organism: Bradymonadaceae bacterium; assembly: GCA_042218355.1. Lineage (GTDB taxonomy): Bacteria > Myxococcota_A > Bradymonadia > Bradymonadales > Bradymonadaceae > CAJXPB01. The sequence goes on along the minus strand of JBDGRG010000073.1, from coordinate 4,345 downwards.
ACCGTCGCCGCGCGCGAGGGCGGCGGCGACCCCGAGTACAACCCCCGCCTGCGGGTGGCGATCGAACGCGCCCACGAGGCGGACATGCCCAAGGTCAACATCGAGCGCGCCATCAAGCGGGGGACCGGCGAGCTCGAGGGCGTCGACTACGAGGAGCACACCTACGAGGGATACGGTCCCGAGGGCGTGGCCGTCTTCGTCGAGGCGATGACCGACAACAACAATCGGACCGTCGCGGAGCTGCGACACCTGTTCGACACCTACGACGGCGACCTGGGCGAGGACGGCTGCGTCGCCTGGCAGTTCGAGCGAAAGGGACAGGTGCTGGTCACCCAGGACTCGGTTGCGGACGAGGACGCCTTCCTGCTCGAGGCGATCGAGTACGGCGCCGAGGAGATGGAGGAGTCGACCTACACGCCCGAGAGCGAAAAGGACGACCCGGACGACATCGACGTCTACGTTCTGACGACCGGATTCGAGGAGCTACACGAGGTGGACGAGGAGCTCCGGGCGGCCGACTACGAGGTGAAGGAGAGCAAACCGATCCGGACGCCGACCCAGACCGTCGAGTTGACCCGCGACGAGATGGAGAA
>JBDGRG010000073.1:1597-3742 GCA_042218355.1 Bradymonadaceae bacterium | reverse complement strand
CGGACGACCGCAGAGGGCGGAGTGCGTAACCGAACCGCAGAGGGCTCAGAGAGCACAGAGGGTACCGAACCGCAGAGGACTCAGAGAGCTCAGAGGAGAAAACAGGAGGCGTGAGACGCAATGGGAACGACGGCGTTGCGTCGGCGGACGACCGCACGCCGTCGTGAGGGAGGGGCACGGTTGTGCGGGGTTGTTCGGTCGTGCGGTTGGCGGCTCGACGGCTCGACCGCTCGACAGCTGGGCCGAACGCAGTGAGGCCCATCGCCGCAAAGGGCTCAGAGAACTCAGAGAAGCTGGTACTCAGAAAAGGTGTCGTGAGACAGTGGTCGTGCGGGCGTGGGCTCAATCGCCCAATCGCTTAATCGCTCAATGGCTCAATCGCTGAATGGCTCCACCGGTCCTCCCGGACCGGTGGGTTGACCGACACTGAACATCCATGCAGAATACTCGCCGTCGAGAGTCCAGCGACGGCGGGTGGGATACCTCCGGCCGTCGGCTTTTCGTGCGGCCGGAGCGGCGAGACGTGCGAGTCCTCGGTATCGATCCGGGTTCGAGGTTCACGGGGTACGGAGTCATCGAATCGACGGGCCGCGAGTCGCGTCACGTCGCGAGTGGCCGAATCAACGCCGAATCCGCCCCGTCGTTCGACGACCGACTCCCGCTGATCTACGAGGGAGTCGAGCGCGTCGTCGATCGGTTCAGCCCCGACGAGGTGGCGATCGAGGGCATCTTCACCGCATACAACGCCCAGTCGACGATCAAGCTCGGACACGCACGGGGCGTCTCGGTTCTCGCGGTTCGCCACCGGGAGAAACCGCTGGCGGACTACGCTCCGGCGGACGTCAAGAAGACCGTCGCCGGACACGGACGGGCCTCGAAGACCGAAGTCGAGCGGATGGTCAAGATGCGTCTCAATCTGGAGGGCGACCTTCCCCAGGATGCCGCCGACGCGCTGGCCGTCGCGCTGTGCCACACGAAACAGGGAATGGGGCACAGGGAATAGGGAATGGGGGGACGAAGGGGATGGGAAGAACGGGGAAGGGGATTGGGAACGGTCGGGGTATTCGCTGCGATCGAGCGTCCGAATCCTCGACGCGCGTCGCGAAGCACTGGTTGTGCGATTGTCACTCAACCGCTCGACGGCCGACGGCTCGACTACTCGACTACTCGCTCACTCGCCCGCGGACATGATCGGCAGACTCACCGGCCAACTCGAACCCGTCACCTCCGGAACGGTGATCGTCGACGTCGGGGGGGTCGGCTACGAAGTTCGCGTCCCGACCGGAACGGGGGCGCGTGCCGCCGAGGACGGCGAGGTGACGCTCCACATTTTTACCGCCGTCCGCGAAGACGCGATCGACCTCTACGGGTTCGAATCGATGCCCGAAAAGGAGCTCTTTTCGGAACTGACGTCGGTCTCGCGCGTCGGTCCCAAAAAGGCACTGAGAGTCCTGTCGGACCTGGATGCACACGAAGTCGTCCGGGCGGTCGAGTCGAGCGACGTCGACCGCTTCACCCACGTCAAAGGGATCGGGGAGAAGACCGCCCAGCGCCTGATTCTGGGGATGAAGGACTCGTTGAGCGATTTCGAATTTCAAGGTATCGCTCCACCGGACGAGGGGGACGGCGTCGCCGACGCGATCGACGACCTGCGGTCGGCCCTGTCGAATCTGGGATACGAGGGCCCGACGATCGACGCGGCCGTCGAGGACGTGGAGGAGGAGATCGACGGCACCAGCGAGATCGAGGAGCTCGTCCGTCGGGCATTGACCCGGATGAATTGAGAGGACGCCTCGGCCTTGCCGGCGCATCTTGCGCTGGCGGACCGAACGCACGGCACCTTCCGACCGAAACCTCGACTCACGCACCGTTCCATTCACGGAGTTCGACCCCCGTCATGGACGACGAACCCGCCGGACAGAGCACTTCGGAGGGGCCAGTCATCGAGTCGAGTGACGTCAGCGAAACAACTGCCGCCTCGACCGACTCCCGCCCCGTCGATCCCTCGGCGGGTCCGGACGAACCCAGCGACGAACCGGGGCTCCGTCCGGAGACGTTCGACGAGTTCGTCGGCCAGGGCCAGGTGACCGAAAACCTCGAGGTGATGGTCGAGGCCGCCCGGATCAACGACGAGGTCCTCGACCA
>JBDGRG010000073.1:0-1587 GCA_042218355.1 Bradymonadaceae bacterium | reverse complement strand
GCATTCTCGAGACGGCAGAGGAGGTCGGCGCCGACCACGTCCTCCTCTCCGGCCCTCCCGGACTGGGCAAGACGACCCTCGCCCACATCCTGGCCGGTGAGATGGGCGTCGACATCCGGATCAGCAGCGGCCCCGCCCTGGAACGGCCCGGCGACCTGGCGAGCATCCTGACCGGGCTTTCCGAGGGCGACGCGCTCTTCATCGACGAGTGTCACCGGCTCGCTCAGGTGGTCGAGGAGAAGCTCTACCCGGCGATGGACGAGTTTCAAATCGACGTCGTCGTCGGCGAGGGGCCGGCGGCGGAGACCATCAACATCGACCTCGAGCAGTTCACGCTGATCGGGGCGACGACGCGAGCGGGATTGATGACCGCCCCTTTCCGCAGCCGCTTCGGCGCGAAGTGGCGGCTGAACCTCTATGACGCCGGTGAGCTGAAGCAGATCGTCGAGCGTTCGGCCGCGATCCTGGGCGTCGAGACCACGGAGGCGGGGGCCCGGGAGATCGCCGAGCGGAGCCGCGGGACTCCGCGGATCGCCAACCGCCTGCTCCGCCGGGTCCGGGATTACGCCACGGTCCGCGAGGCGACGGAGATCGACCGGGAGCTCGCCGACTACGCCCTCGAACAACTCGGGGTCGACGGCGAGGGGTTGGACAACGTCGACCGCAAGTACCTGGAGACGCTCTGCGGCAAGTTCGGCGGCGGGCCCTCGGGTAAAAAGACACTCGCATCGGCGATGGGAGAGGAGCCGGGGACGATCGAACTGGTCATCGAACCCTTTCTCCTCCAGCGCGGCTTCATCGAGCGGACGCCTCAGGGTCGGCAAGCCACACGACGGGCATTCGACCACCTCGACGTCGCTCCGCCGGAGAGCGGTGCCGCGCAGACCGATCTCGTCTGACCACGCTTCTGCCGTCCAGCCCCTTTCGATGTCCGACGAGCCGATCGAACACGCACGGGCGCTGCTGACGTCACTCGGGCTCGACCCCGAGGACGACCCGGAGTACACGGAGACTCCCGAGCGATTCGTCGACCTGCTGCGCGACCGGTTCGCCGGACTGGACTCCGACCCGCCGGAACTGACCACCTTCGAGTCGGCCGAGGGCGAGTCCGAACCGGTGCTCGTCCAACAGCTGTCGTTCCACAGCATGTGCATGCACCATGTCGTGCCCTTCTTCGGCCGGATCGATGTCGCGTATCTCCCGGCCGACCGGATGACGGGGTTCGGAAGCATCGACCGGACGGTCGACCATTTTTCGCGGCGACCGCAGCTCCAGGAACGGCTCGTCGAGCAGATCGCGGCTCACCTCGCCGATCAACTCGAACCGCGGGGGGTGCTGGTCCGATGCATCGCCCGGCAGCTATGCTTCGAGCTGGCCGGTTCCGGACGCTCCGGCCGATTCGTCTCGACGGCGGCGCGCGGCGAACTGACCCACGGCCGGCGCCGCCAGGAGATCTTCGACCGACTCGACGACTCGACCGTCGACCCGACATGACTCAAACCACTCCCTGCCTGCTGATCGGCGCCGGCGTGGCGGCCATCTACGCCGCGACCGCCATCATCTCCGTCCGGACCCAGCGGTTGACCT
>JBDGRG010000072.1:0-4526 GCA_042218355.1 Bradymonadaceae bacterium | reverse complement strand
TCCGCCCGGCAGATATTGCTCGCCGATCGCGTCGGCGACCGGTTCTGGCTCGCCGTCGGCCCGAGCGTACTCACGTCCCATGATGCCCTGGAGCTTGGGGAACTCCTCGACCATGTCGGTGACGAGATCCGACTTGCTCAGCAGACCGGCGCGCGCCGCAAGTGCCGACGCGTCGCTGAAGTTCGAACTCGCGAGGGCGGCGGCGTAGTTGTCATCGTCGAGGTATCGCGCACCGAGTCGGTTCGCCGCATCCGCGATCCGCTCGGCCCGGTCGCGCGTCGTCTCGTCGAGCTCGTCGATCCAGACGACCCGCTCGAGGTCCTCGAGCCGACTCTCGAGCGTCCGCTCGCGGTCGTTCTCCCAGAAGAACATCGCGTCCTCGAGCCGCGCCCGGAGCACGCGCAGGTTCCCCTGATTGACGACGTCCGAGTCCTCGACCGGCGTGTTGTAGATGACGCCGCAGTGCGGGGTCAGCTCGCCCGTCTGGGGGTCCTCGAAGGCGAAGTACCGCTGATGGGAGCGCATCGAGGTGACCAGCACCTCGCGGGGCAGCTCGAGGTACTTCTCGTCGTAGTCGAGCCGGGTCGCCAGGGGATACTCGATCAGGTGGACGACCTCGTCGACCAGCTCCGGGTCGTCGACGACCTCGGAGTCGACCTCGTCGGCCAGCTCGTCGAGCTTCTGCTCGATCTGCGCGCGCCGCTCCTCCGGATCGGGGACGACCCACGCCTCCTTCAGGCCCGATTCGTACTCGTCGATCGAGCGGACCTCGAAGGGCTCGGGCGCCTTGAACTGGTGCCCGCGCGTCTCGGCACCGCTGTCGACCCCTGCGAACGAGACCGGCACGACCTCGCCGCCGGCGACGGCGACCAGCCAGCGCACCGGCCGGCCGAACCGCTCGGTGTGGTCGGCCCAGCGCATCGATTTCGGAAAGTCCAGCTCCCGGATCAGCTCGTCGAGGATCGCCGGCAGCAGATCCACGGCGCGCTCGCCCTCGTCACGGACACGAAGTGCCGCGAACTCCCCCTTGTCGGTCTCGGCGACGTACAGATCCGAGGGGTCGACGCCGTGCGCCGATGCGAACCCCTCGGCGGCGGCCGTCGGCTCGCCCCCCTCGTCGAAGGCCGTCTCCGCCGGCGGTCCAGTCTGCTCGGTCTCGAGGTCGTCCTGATACTCGGCCAGCTCCTCGACCAGCAGCGTCAACCGCCGGGGCGTCCCGACCGTCCGGATCCCGTCGACCTCGATCCGCTCCTGCTCGCACTTCTGGCGGAAGAACCCCCGCATCTGCTCGAGCGCGGGATCGACGAACCGAGCGGGAAGTTCCTCGCAGCCGATCTCGAATATGAGCTCCATGGTGGTTGTACCTTGCCGGGTTTGTAGCTGTCGAGCGGTCGAGCCGTCTAGCTGTCGAGCCCAACCACGAAGTGCCTACGCACGTAACTTCTTTATCAAACCGTCCAACCCGCGGCTCAGGTTCTCGAAAGTTACTGCAAGTTCGTCCAGCGCCAAATCGTCGAGATACCCGAGCTCACCGGCGAGTTCGAGTTGCGTGTCGATCTCCTCGAGCGAACCACGCGCCATGTAGAGATACCGGGCGAACTCCCTGTCGCTATCTCGTGCACTCCCTTCGGCAATGTTACTCGGAACTCCAGTCGCCGCGCGCCGAAGCTGATCCTGCAAATGGAATCGCTCGCGATCCGGGAAGTTGTCCGTCACGCGATAGACATGTCCGACCAGCCGAATGCCGAGCCTCCAGATCTCCAGGTCGTGGTGGGGGCGCGTCTCCATGACCTGCCGCCAGGGATTCTCAGAGCCGTCTTTCGACACCACGTCCTCCCGAGTGACAACGAGTAAATACGCCTCTCGCCCTTACAAGCGGCTGCTACTCAACCGCTCGACAGCTTCCGGCTACTCGACGGCCCGACGGCTCGACTACTCGACGGCTCGATCCAAGAGCGGGAACCCCATCTCCCGGCGCTGCTCGACGTACGCCTCGGCGACCTTCTCGGCCAGATCGCGGATCCGACCGATGTACTTCTGCCGCTCGGTCACACTGATCGCGCCGCGGGCATCGAGGATGTTGAAGGTGTGACTCGCCTTCATGACGAAGTCATAGGCGGGCAGCACGAGCCCGCGGTCGACCAGGCGGTGGGCCTGCTCCTCGAACCGGTCGAACCGACCGAAATGGAGGTCCTCGTCCGCCTCGTCGAAGTGGAATCGGCTGAACTCGACCTCCTCGCGGTGGCGGATCTCGCCGTAGTCGACCTCGTCGTTCCACGACAGGTCGTAGACGCTCTCCTCGTCCTGCAGGAACATCGCGATCCGCTCGATGCCGTAGGTGATCTCGGTCGGCACCGGGTCGAGCTCGATGCCCCCGACCTGCTGAAAGTAGGTGAACTGGGTCGTCTCCATCCCGTCGGTCCAGACCTCCCAGCCCAGCCCCCAGGCGCCCAGTGTGGGCTGCTCCCAGTCGTCCTCGACCAGCCGGAGGTCGTGCTCGAGCGGGTCGATGCCGATCGCCCGCAGGCTGTCCCAGTACTGGTCGACGACATCGGCCGGACTCGGCTTCAACAGCACCTGGAACTGGAAGTACGCCCCCATCCGGTTCGGATTCTCGCCGTATCGGCCGTCGGCCGGCCGCCTGCAGGGCTCGACGTAGGCCACGTCCCAGGGCTCGGGGCCCAGCGCTCTCAGAAAGGTGGCCTCGTTGTACGTTCCGGCCCCCTTCTCGACGTCCCATGGCTGCTGGAGGACGCACCCGCGATCGACCCAGAAGTCCTGCAACCTCAGTACCAGTTCCTGCAGATTCATGACTGTCGCTGCTCGGTGGATGGAAATCCGATTGTCGCGGCCAGCGCGCGGTTTATAGGGATTCGACGGATAGAGGGCAACGCTCGGTCGGGGCCGATCCAATCGCCAGCGCAGGACGCGCGGGCAACGTCGGCCTCGCGCCGCCCCCCAGCTTTCGGGACCGACCGGCCCAGACCGCAGCGATCTTGCAACCGGCCCGGCAATCCACGATACATGCCCTCCGACGTTCGTGGTGATCGACTGTACGACCGCGTTCAGACGACGACCGAGTGGCTCGACGAGCGGATCGACGGGACGCCCGAGATGGCGCTGGTGCTCGGCAGCGGGCTCGGCATGCTGGCCGACGAACTCGAGGACGACCGGGCGTTTGCCTACGAGGCCATCCCTCACTTTCCGGTCTCCGACATCGAGGGGCACGCCGGCGAACTCGTCTTCGGCGAACTCGAGGGCCGAGACGTCGTCGTCATGCGCGGCCGAGTGCACTACTACGAGGGATGGACGCCCGGGGAGGTGACCTTTCCGGTTCGGACCTTCGGCGCGATGGGGATCGACCGATTCGTCGTGACCAACTCGGCGGGAAGTGCGAATCCGGACTACTCGCCCGGCGAGTTGATGCTCATCACCGACCACCTGAACCTCACCGGGGCGAATCCGCTCAGAGGTCCCAACGACGAGCGATTCGGGCCACGGTTCCCCGACATGTCGGAGGCGTACGATGTCGATTACCGAGACCTCGCGCGGGCCGCCGCCGAGGCCTGCGGCCTCTCGTTGCGCGAGGGGGTCTACGCAGGGATGGCCGGTCCCAGCTACGAGACGCCCGCCGAGATCGAGATGATCCACACCATCGGCGGCGACGCCGTCGGCATGTCGACCGTCCCCGAGGTCATCGTCGCAAACCACATGGACATGCGCGTCCTCGGCATCAGTTGCATCACCAATCTCGGCGCCGGCCTGGGGGACGAGGCCCTCGATCATGCGGAGGTCGAGGAAATCGCAGGTCGGATCCGCGACGAATTCGCCGATCTGATGCGTGAAATCGTCGGTCGCCTGTAATCCAACGGGGCCTCCGCCTCCCGTTCCCGGTCACCGTTCGCGGGGAGACCGCGAGGCGACTGCACAGGCCCGACGGCGCAGAGAACGAGAGCAGAGTACACGACAGGTCCTCGGAACAGATGTTCGAGGAGAGCCGCCGCTCGATTTCGTCCCCGGAGAGGAACTCGCCGAAGTTCGAGAGCAGGCCGAGCTCTCGACCGTCGATCGAAAAGATCGACTCGCCTTCGCGCCTCCGTGGCCTGCCCGTCGCCCGCCCGAACCCTCTACCGTTCCCACGACGTACCGCCACCCATGTCGATCCCCTTCGACGACTTCGACGACGTTCCCGCCGAACGATGGGCCGAACTGCTCGAACGCGCCGAACGAGCGTACGAGCGGGCCCACGCCCCCTACTCCGACCATCCGGTCGGCGCCGCACTGCTGACCATCTCGGGCGAGGTCTTCGAGGGCTGCAACGTCGAAAACGTCAGCAATGCGGCCTCGGTCTGCGCCGAACGAAACGCCGTCGGCAACGCGGTGACCCACGGCCACTCGAACTTCGCCGCCCTCTGCGTCGTCTCCCCCGACTCGCCGGCCGCTCCCTGCGGCATCTGCCGCCAGGTCCTCGTCGAATTCGGCGACGAACTCCCCATCCTCGCCGCCGACGCGACCGGGAACTGGCG
>JBDGRG010000071.1:7889-11829 GCA_042218355.1 Bradymonadaceae bacterium | reverse complement strand
GTGGACGTTGGACGTGGGACGTGGACGGTGGACGGGGCACGTGGACGTTGGACGGGTCACGTGGACGTTGGACGTGGACGTTGGACGTGGACGGGAGACGTACCCGTCGATGTGAAACACCGAACCGCGCCCAATTGTTGTGCCGCATCCACGGGCTGGCTACACTGCCCCGCTGTCAGGAGCCGTTGGACCGACCCGAGCACGCCTCCCCTACCGATGAGCTCGTCACCCGACGACGAACAACTCGCCCGAGACATCCTCGAGCGGATCGAGGACGCCGACGACCCGGAGGAGTACCGCAAGTACCGCGACCAACTGTACGGTCTCGGATCGGATATCATCCCGCTGCTCCGCCGCGAACTCGACAGCTGGCACTACCGCCGTCGGATGGCGGCGGCGACCAACCTCGGCCGACTGGGCGACAAACATTCCGTCCCCGACCTGGTCGATCTGCTGGACGACCCGCAGGCCGAAGTCCGGGAGATGGCCCTGTTTGCGCTGGGCATTCTCGGGGACGAATCGGTCGTCGAACCGGTCCGCGCCTGCCTCGAGGACTACGACGCCGACGTCCGCTACCGCGCGCTGATCGCGCTGAAGGATCTCGGCTACCCGAAGCTCGAGAACCTGCTCATCAAATGCCTGACCGAGGACGACGCCTACGGCGTCCGCGAGCAGGCACTGTCGCTGCTCGAGGAGGAGGGCTCGCCCCGAGCCGTGCCGACGATCCTCAAGGCCTTCCTCGAGAACGACAAGGAGATGCAGCAGATGGCCGAGGAGGCGCTGGATCGGCTGGCGCCGGAGATGGAACGTCGCCACTACAAGCTGGTCCGCGAGGAGCTGACCGCCCGCGAGCGGCGGCTGGTGCTGAACTATCTGGAGAACAAAAAACTCCACAAGGTCTACCGCACACTGGCGAAGTACCTCCGGCTGGGCGAGTCGTCGGAGTCGTCGACCGAGGAGCTGGACGAGTACGGCCGACTGCTGGCCGACGAGGACGAGTGGGATTTCCTCGACCGGGCCTACGGCCGCGACGAGACCGTCGATCTGCTGGTCGACCACTGCACCGACTCCGGGGCCCGCCGCAGTCTGCTGCTGGTCGGTGAAGCCGGCGTGGGGAAGACGGCGATCATCCACGAATTCGCCCGGCGTCTGCACGACCTCGACGACGACTGGCAGGTCCTCGAGACGAATACGTCGGAATTGATCAGCGGGACGCGCTACCTGGGGGACTGGGAGACCAAGCTGAAGGAGATGACCGAGGCGATCCTCGAGCGCGAGAAGGTCGTCCTCTACCTGACCAACCCGAACGACCTGCTCGGCGCCGGCGCACACTCGAAGAGCGACGAGAACTTCGCCGATTTCTTCAAGCCGTATCTGCACCGCGGCCAGCTGACAATGGTCGCCGAGACAACCGAGGAGGAACTGAAGAATGGTCTCAGCTCGAATCCGGGCTTCCTGCGACTGTTCCGGCAGGTCTCGGTCACACCGATGTCCGAGAGCGAGACGATCGCCGTCCTCCGCCAGCGGCTCGACGACTACGAGGTCCGCGGCGAACGGGCGGTCACGGCCGACGAGAGCTGTCTGGAGGACATCGTCGACTTCGCCCGCAGCTTCTACACCCGTAGCGAACCGCCGGGCCGGGCCTGCGACCTGCAGGACGCGCTGGTCGACTACGCGGGCCGACACGCCCCAGAGGATCAGGATCCGGTCGAGGTCTCCGGGGACCAGATTCCGGCGTGTCTCTCCGAGGAGACCGGCCTGAGCCTGGATCTGATCGACGAGAACGTCGCGCTGGACCTCGACGAGACGCGCGACTGGTTCACCGACCGACTGATCGATCAGGACGGCGCCGTCGACGCGATCGTCGACCGGATGGCGATGATCAAAGCGGGCATGGCCGACCCCGACAGCCCGCTCGGGGTCTACTTTCTGGTCGGGCCGACCGGCGTCGGCAAGACCTTCTTCGCCGAGCTGGTCGCCGAGCGGATCTTCGGCGACCGCGACCGGGCCTCCCGGTTCGATCTGAGCGAATATCAGGGCCGGTACGCCGTCGAGAAACTCATCGGCTCGCCCCACGACAAGGACCGCGAGGGCCTGCTGACCGAGGAGGTCCGCAACCAGCCGTTCTCGGTCCTGCTGTTCGACGAATTCGAGAAGGCCGACCCGCAGGTCTTCCACCTGTTTCTCCAGTTGCTCGACGACGGACGGCTGACCGACGCAAACGGCCGGACGACCGACTTCCGGCAGACGTTCATCTTTCTGACCAGCAATCTCGGGGCCTCGAACACCTCGATCGCGCCCATGGGCTTCGAGTCGGGCGCCGACGGGAGCCGCGCCCGCGCCTCCCACATCCGCGACAAACTCGACGAATTCTTCGCCCCCGAGTTCCTCAACCGGCTCGACGACATCCTGGTCTTCACACCGCTGTCGACGGAGGCGATGGAGGAGCTGGTCGAAGTCGAGCTCGAGCGGTTCATGGACCGCCGGGGCTTCGACCGTCGAGATCTGGACGTCGAGACGACCCCCGCCGCGCGGAAGCTGCTGGAGGAGCGGGGGTTCAGCGAGAAATTCGGGGCCCGCGAACTCAAACGCACCATCGAACGAGAGGTCATCACGCCGATCAGCCGACTGCTCGTCTCCCGTCCGGGCCCGCACGACGGCAAGCTCGTCGCGATCGACGCGGAGGAGGGCGAGTTGACCTTCGAGTTGAGCTCGCATCCGCCCCGCGTCGGGTCGACGACCGAAGAGCCCCCCGACAGCGACGTGCGCACCGACCAGGATCGGCCGCCGATGGGGCGGGAATAGGGAAGCCGGTTCGGCCTGCGACGTTGGCAGAGCTTCCCGGCTCTGGTGCTATGTGTGGCAAGATGCGAGAGGCGAGAAGCGAGAAGTAACGGCAGTGGCGTGCGATGCGAGTTGAGAATGCCGCAGCGTCGGGGGTTCGTGAGCGATCGTGGGTTCGTCTCCTCGAACGATTGTGCGGTCGTACGGTTGTGCGGTCGCGGGCTCAATTGCTCAATCGCTGAATCGCTCAATTGCTAACTCGCCGACTCTCGCCGAGGATCCGGCCGATCGACGCCCTCGACCCCATCGCGAGGTTCTGCTCGCGGCACGACCTGCCGTGGGACGACCGCCGCCGCGGGCGATTCGAGACCTACGTCGATCGGATCGAGAAGTTCGACGGCTCGATGAACCTCGTCGGCGCCGAGACGCGCTCGGAGATCGTCGAGGACCTGCTGCTCGACAGCCTCGTCCCCGCCGCATTGGCGCCCCCCGACGGGTCGGTCCTCGACGTCGGCACCGGCGCCGGTCTGCCCGGCATACCACTGGCGATCCTGTACCCCGACCTCCCCTTCACACTCGTCGAGCCCCGGCAGGACCGCTCGACGTTCCTGAAGATCGCCCGGACGCGCCTCGAACTCGACCGCATCGCGATCGAACGAGCCCGCATCGAGGACCTCCCCGACGCGACGTTCGACTGGGTCGTCTCCAAAGCGTTTCGGGCGCCGCCCGAGTGGCTCGAGGTCGCCTGCCGGCGCGTCTCCGACGGGGGCCACATCGTCTGCATGACCGGCGAGGGGGGTCACGACGAGGTCGAATTGGCCGCAGACGACCTCGACCTGGAACCCGCCGCAGCGTGCGACGACACCGCCGATCTGGGCCTGCCCGAGCGGGACCCATCCAGAGGCGTCTACGTTCTCCGGAGAGCTACGGGCGGTGACTGAAACTCAGCGGAGAAATCGCCCCGGAATGCACGACGAGAAGTTCTGGCTATCTTGAAGATCCCCCCTACACTCCGTCCCTCGATCCCTCCTCGATCCACCAGAGCCGAGAACATCGCGCGCCCCCAACATCTCGCCCCTGCCCCCACACGCCGACTCGCACATCTGTCAACGCAAATTTTCAGCCCAGGGGTAGCGAGAAGCCGCGGGACCGCACC
>JBDGRG010000071.1:4294-7879 GCA_042218355.1 Bradymonadaceae bacterium | reverse complement strand
TTCGGGAGCTCGGGCTACGTCGCGCGCCCCCCAGTTTCCCCGATACCTCGATCCCCTGATACCTCGATACCTCCTCGATCCACCAGAGCCGGGAAGATCCGGCTACGTCCCTCGCCGAGTCCGCGTCTCGCCTCTCGCCACTCGCTCGGCACCTCGAATCGTGCCCGAGTCAGCGACCCCACTTGCCCCCGCGCAAAACACGGTGTTATGCATGAGGTTCCGGGTGTTCGACGACCCCATCCTCGGCGCGAGCCATGACGACTGCGGAAGCAAAGACCGGCGGGGAGGACGACGAAGCGGAACTGAAGGCCGGGCTCGAGCCCGTGGAGTTCCAGCGCCGGCTGGTCTTCGTCACCTTCACGGTGCTCTTCCTGGGCATCACCGGGGGCACGTGCCTGGGCTGGAAGATCCAGAAGGCCGAGAATTATCAGGCCGAGCACGCGCAGTCGGCGAAGGCGATCGAACGCGAGTAATCGAGGGAATGGGGAATGGGGAACAGGGAATGGGGAACCGCCGAAAACCCTCTATGCTCCGGAAACCGGCCGACCCAGTTCCGGCGGTTGAAACCGCCGGTTGATTCGGTGCAGGACAGCCGGCGGAGCTAAAGCACCGCCGGCCGGAGGGGCGGTTGGTGGCGCTGAAGCACCGCCGGCCGGGTTTCCGGCGGTTGAAACCACCGGCTGATTCGGTGCAGGACAACCGGCGGCGCTGAAGCACCGCCGGCCGGACGACCACTCGACTACTCGACGACTGTCGACTGCAGACTGAAGACTGTCGACTGCAGACTGAAGACTGTCGACTTCAGACTGAAGACTGTCGACTTCAGACTGAAGACTCCATGGACGTCCACCTCATCACGTTCGGCTGCAAGGCCAACCAGTACGACACGCAGACCTTTCGGCAGGAGCTGGAGGCCAGGGGGGCGAACATCGTCGACGCGCCGGAGGAGGCCGACGCCTGCGTGGTGAACACCTGCACGGTCACGCACAAGGCCGACCGGAAAGCGCGCAAGAACATCCGCCGGGCCAAGCGGGCGAACGAGGATCTGGAGATCCTCGTCGCCGGCTGTTCGGCGGCCCAGCGGACCGAGGACTACGTCGAGATGCCGGCGGTCGACGCGATCGTCGAGGGCCACGACGAAGTCGAGGTCGGCGAAAAGATCGTCCCCGAGGCCCCCTACGCCGAACGCGATCAGGAGCCGGTCGGCGCCGAGCTTCTCGAGGAACACCAGCCCCGCACGCGCGGCTGGCTGAAGATCCAGGACGGCTGCGACCGCAACTGCGCATTCTGTGCGACCAAGCTCGCCCGCGGCGACAGTCGCTCGCGGGACCCCGACGACATCGTCGCCGAGGCCAAACGGCTGTCGGAGACCCACAGCGAACTGGTCTTCACCGGCATCCACATCGGCCACTACGGCCGCGATCTCAGCCCCCGCGGGGCCGAGCAGGAGCACACGCTGTCGACGCTGTGCGCCCGGCTGCTCGAGGAGGTCCCCGGCGTGCGGTTCCGACTGGGGAGCATCGAGGCGACCGAAATCGACGAGCTGTTGCTGAACCTGCTGGCGACCTCCGGCGGTCGGCTCGTCCCGCACCTGCACATCCCGATGCAGTCCGGGTCGAACCGCATCCTCCGGCGGATGCGCCGCTGGCACACCCGCGAGGACTACCGCGATCGAGTCCGCGAGATCGCCCGGCGACTCCCCTATCTCGGGCTGGGGGCCGACGTCATGGTCGGGTTTCCCGGCGAGACCGAGGAGGACTTCCGGCAGACCCGAGAGCTGGTCGAGGAGCTGCCCTACACCTATCTGCACGTCTTTCCCTTCTCGGGCCGCAAGGACACCGCCGCGTCGGAGATGGACGACAAGGTCGACCCGGAGGTCAAGAATCGGCGCAGCAAGGAGCTGCGCGAGCTCGGCCAGCGCAAGGGCGAACGGTACCGCGAGCGGCGCGTCGGTCAGGCTGCCGAGATCGTCGTCGAAGGGAACGACTACGGCATGACCGAGGACTATCTCCGCATCCAGCTCGAGGGCGATCCGGCGGATCGAATTGGTGACAAGATCTACGCCCCGCTCGACATGCAGGAGGGGGAGTTGGTGGCGCGATGCTGACCCGCCTGTGGACATTTCACTGCGGGCACGCGCCGGTCCCCCGGGCGCTGCTCGAGTCGGGTGAATCCTGGGAGATCGTCCGGATGCCCCTGCTGGGGGCGCTCGTCGAACACGACTCGATGGGGCCGATCCTGATCGATGCTCCGCTGGGGCGAAGGGGCCTGGAAGCCGTCGGGTCGGGGACCGCGACGACGATGGACCTGCTCGGGTTCGAATTTTCGCCGGAGTGGGGCGTGGTCGGTCGGATCGAGGAGATCGGATTCGCCCCGGAGGACGTCGGGCGGGCGCTGTTCACCCATCTACACGTCGATCACACCGGCGGGATGCCGGATCTGCCGGGGACTCTCTTTTACTCGGCCCGACGAGAGTGGGATCTGGCGAACCATCTCCCGGACTTCCGGGCCAAGATGGAGGGCTACATCCCCTCGCTGTACGAATCGCGCTACGAGCAGGTCGAATTGTTCGATCGACCCGACCCCTTCTCGGAGGACCGCGCCGGTCTGGATCTGTTTGGCGACGGCAGCATTCGTGTCGTCTCCTTCCCGGGGCACACCCCCTATCACGTCGGCTTCCGGCTGACCTTCGCCGACGGCGAGGAGTATCTGCACGTCGGGGACGCTGCCTTTACCCTCGAGCAGATCACCCGAGCGCGTCCCCTCGGACCGATGCCGCGCAGTTTTGCCGAGGACGTCGACCTGGCCCGAACCACCCTGAAGGATCTCCGCAGCTTTCACGCCCGGTTCGACGACGTGTCGCTAGTGAACGCACACGATCCCGGTCTGGGCGCGGAGTGCCGCGACGCGCCGGCACTGGTTCACGAGGCGCGGTGACCGCGCGCCCGGCCTCAACCGGCCTACACTCGCTGCCTCAGCCCGGATCCGGGCGTGCGGCGGCACTGAAGCGTCGGCCGCCGGTGGCTGGAACGGTGTGGGGTGCGCCGCGATCGAAGGTGTGCGCAGCCGAACAAAGCACTTGACATCCGAGCCCACCGCCGTATACTTGATCGTGAGGTGGCCGTGGACGGTGGATCGGCATAATCCCCCCCACACCGTGGTCCGGGTGCCGTTCCTACGGACCTCTAGAGCCGCGGCCACCTCGGTCCCCTTCGAACCCGGCGTTCTCGCGCAGTGCGAGAGCGTCGGGTTTTCGCGTGTAAGACGGGGCGCTCGCCCGCTGCTCCTCTCTCTACACGGACACGGCCGATGTCGAGTGACGAACTCCGCATCGTCGAGACCGGCGACGGGTCCCACACCCTGTACGATCCCGAGCGCGACGTGCATTTCCGCTCCACGCACGGGGCCGTCGAGGAATCTCGACACGTCTTCGTCGAGGGGACGCACCCGCTGGACCGCGCCTCCCCCGTCACGATCCTCGAACTCGGATTCGGAGCGGGGGTAAACTTCGTTCAGACACTACGACACCTTCGGGAACAACACCCCGGCGCCCGGATGACCTACCACGCGGTCGAACGCGCTCCG
>JBDGRG010000071.1:0-4284 GCA_042218355.1 Bradymonadaceae bacterium | reverse complement strand
GAGGCGGGCGCACACGGGCACCACCGAGCCCCCCTCGCGCGCCGCGCGCTCGCGTCGGCACGAGAGCCGCACTCTCCCGTCCGGGTTTCGGGCCCGGACGGCCGGATCGAACTCGTCCTGCACCTTCGCGAATGGACGACCTTCGACGCCGATCTGAGTGCCGACGCCGTCTACTACGATCCCTTCGGGCCCAAGGCCGAGCCCGAGTCCTGGACGGTCGAGTGTTTCGAGATGGCCCGCGAGCAGATCGCAGACGATGCGCTGCTGGGGACGTACAGCGCGGCGTCGGATGTCAAACGGGCGATGGCCGAGGCCGGCTTCGCGGTCGCCACCGCCCCCGGGACGGGCCGCAAGCGCGAAGTGACGTTCGCATCGCCGTCGCCGGAGGCGCTCGAACCGTACGAACTCCTCGATGTCGACTGACGCCGACGTTTACGACGCAAACCGCCAGAGCTGGAAGCTGTGGCTACGCAAACGACGCTTCTCGCATCCAGCTTCCCGCCTTGCGACCCCACCAGAGCTGGAACCTCTGGCTGCACTGAAGACCCGCACGGATACCTCGATACCTCGCAACGAGCGATGAGTGCGACCGCCGACATCACCGTGATCGGAGGCGGACTGGCGGGCCTCGAGTTCGCTCGCCGCGCCTCGAGCGTCGACGGGGACGGCCCCGACCTCGCCCTCGTCGATGCGGGGGGGCCGCGACGAGGTTCGGACGCCCCCGGCGTCCTGCTTCACCCGTTTCCCGGCCGTCGCATCGACCCGGCCCCCGAAACCCTCGAGCAATGCCAGTTTAGTGTCGAGACGATCTCCGAATGGGAGGCGCTGGCCCCGCGGGGCACAGTGCGTTCGCTCCCGATGGTCCGACCCTTTCTCGAGGGAGACGTCGGCGACGACCTCCGTGACTCCTGGCGTACGAACCGGGACGACCTGCCGAGCTGGGTCGACGCCCGAGAAGTGCGCGGATGGAGCCTCGGTCCGCTCGGCGACGGCTTCGAATCCTTCGACGGAGCGCTGATGTACCGGCCCGCTCGGCTGGTCGAACTCCCGGCTCTGCGACGGGCGCTGCGCACCGAGCTTCGCCACCGCGGCGCCGACCTGCGGACGGGACTGGCCGAACGGCTGGTCCGGTGTGGCGACGATTGGCGCGTCGAGACGACTGCAGGCACGATCGAATCCGGCCGCGTCGTGTTGGCGGTCGGGCGCGGCCTGACGGAGTGGTTTCCCGACCTCGACCTGCACGGCCGGGGCGGCGAGCTGGTGGTGGCCGACCCGCCTCCGGGCGTCGCATTGCGCTGCATCGTCAATGCGGGCGGGGGACACGTCGCCCCGACGCGCGACGGGCGATGGATCGCCGGGTCGTCGTGGTGGAGGGACACCGAGCTCTTCGACCGGACCGATCGTCAGGCGATCCGGGCCGTCGGGGCCCGGTGCGAACGATCGTATCCGCCCTATCGAGCGGCCGTGGTTCACCGCGTCTGGCGAGGCATCCGCGCGAAGTACCGCGACAACCGCGCACTGGTCGGCCCGGTCCCCGGCCTCGACGATCTCTACGTACTGGGCGCTTTCGGCTCGAAGGGGGTGCTGCGCATCCCGTCGGCGGCCGACCGGCTGGCGGCCCGTCTGCACGGCGAGTCTGTCGACCTTCCACCGGGCCGGGCGGCCGACCGCGTCGAACCCAGTGAATGGCGGCCGGCCGTGGCACGACTGGAGGTCTGAAGACGGGCAAAACGAAGCAGACGGCGCGCCGGTGTCCCCGCGCAGCGCAGGCTCACGCGGACCGATTCCCCATCCCCTATTTCCCCGTTCCCCACCCCCTGTTTCTGCACCGATGCACGACTGGAACGTCGAGACCGAACGGGCGCGCGAGATCCAGCAGGGACTTCGCGGGCGGGTCGCGCGCGAGCCACTCGAGGGCGAAGTGCGGACCGTCGCCGGCGCCGACATCTCCTTCGAACGGGGGTCGGACGAACTCTTCGCGGCGGTCGTCGTCCTCGACGCCCGGACGCTCGAGACCACCGAGGTCGCCTCGGTCCACGCCGAGGCGACGTTCCCCTACGTCCCCGGTCTACTGTCGTTTCGGGAGGCGCCGGCGGTACTCGAAGCACTCGACCGGTTGTCGGAGTCGCCCGACCTGCTGATCTGCGACGGACACGGCTACGCCCATCCGCGCCGGTTCGGTCTGGCCTGTCATCTCGGCGTCTGGCTCGATCTCCCGACGATCGGTTCCGCCAAGAGCGTCCTCGTCGGTAAACACGACGAACCGCGCCCCCAGAAGGGCGCCTACCGCCCCCTCGAGCACGAGGGCGAACGGGTCGGTCGTGCGCTCCGGACCCGAGACGAGGTCAACCCGATCTACGTCTCGGTCGGCCACCGGGTCACGCTCGACGCCGCGACCGCGCAGATCCTCCGTGTCTCTCCGACGTACAAGATTCCGGAACCGATCCGGGCCGCGCATCGACGGGTCAATCACCTTCGCAAGGGGCAATAGGGCGGGTAGGCGATTGGGCGATCGGGCCCCGGCTCGGCGCACACCGGGCCGAACGCTCGCCGTCAGACGCCGCCCACCCGCACGCCAGCAACCGATGGAAGTCGGGTCGAACGCCCGCGTCTTCGGCGCGTCCTGCGAACGCTTTGGAAGGCCGTTTCGAGCCCCTCCGAGTTCAAACGCGCGTCCAAATTACGCCGGATCCGCCCGCAGGCCCACTCGCCCAATGGCCCAATTGCCCAATCGCCACGTCTACGCGCCCGGCAGGTCGACGCGCACCGCCGCGTCGTTCGGTTCGATCCCGTTTCCGTACCGCGCGGCGTAGACCTCGGTGATCTCGGCGCCGAAAAAGATGATCTGGGCCGAATAGTAGACCCAGAAGAGGACCACGACCAGGGATCCGGCGGCCCCGAAGACCGATGTCGTGGTGGTGTTGATGAAGTACAGCGCGATCATCGACCGGCCGATCGCGAAGAACACCGCCGTGACGAAGCTCCCGACGAGGACGTCCTGCCAGGCGATGTCGACGTCGGGCAGCCACTTGTAGATGAACGCGAACATCCCGATCAGCATGACGAACGAGATCGCCATGTACGCGGTCGCCCCCCAGTTCGCCCAGGTTCCGACCCACTGTTCCAGGTACGGTGTGATACGGGTGAGGACTTCACTGAAAGTCAGCGAGGCGAGCAGGAGCGGCACGACGATGAACATCGCCAGAAACGACCGTCCGTACGTCCGCACGTAGCCCCGCAAGCCGAGGTCCCCCCGAAGGCGAACGCTCCAGAGGGTGTTCAGCGTGTCCCGGAGTGCAAAGAACACCCGGAAGGCGAAGTAGATCGAGACCACCGCACCGACGAGGGTCGCCAACACGCCCGCCTCGCGGTCCTTCCAGTTGTCGATCAGCCGACCGACGACGTCGGCGACGTTCGGGCCGAGCAGCTTTTCGGCGCGAGCGATGATCTCGGCCTCGGCCGCGGCGCGCCCGTAGACCAGGCCGGTCACCGCCGTCGCGATCAGCGCGAGCGGCGCGATCGAGAAGATCATGTAGAAGGCCATCGCCGCGGCGTAGTGGGTGCCGTGGGCACTGGCGTAGCCCCTCGCGGCGTCCCAGAGCAGAGAGAACACCGCCTTCAGGGCGGACGACACCACCTCGACGATCCTCTTCACACTCTCGTCTCCAGAGCCGAGCGAAACGGATGACAGGCCCGATGCGTCGACCGCTCTCGAGAGAGCTGAACGCGGAAAGCCGATGTCCCGGATAACGGCTGAGTCTTCGCGATTTCATCGCGGTCCATCCTCGAGTCATCCTCCGGACAGGCCTCCGTTTGACCGCTTCGACCTCGGAAACATCAGCTCGCTCCCGCTCAGATCGTTCACGAGAATCGACTCTCTCGGGCCGTGAGCAGGCGAACGCGCCCATACTAGAGACAGCGCCCCCCGGATCAACCCAGCAGGCGCACCTGGACGTCGCCGCCATCCTCCAGCCCGGCTGCCCGGAGGACGGGCTTCGGGACGACCACGGCTCCCGCCCGTTCGCTCGTCCCCTCGGCGACCCGTCCCTGCAGCGAAAACAGGCCCCCGTGCCAGGCGCCGGGGACCGAGACGTGGACCAGATCCTCGGGCTCGGCCCCTAGCGCCTCGCGCTGTTCGGGATGCAGCCGGACATAGACCTCGTCGGTTCCCTCTCGCGTCCGGGGCGACTCGTCGACCGCCTCGACGGTGGCGGTGGTCGTCGCCCCGCTCTCCTTGGGCTCGGCTCCCTTGAAGGCCCGTCGCGCATCCTCCTCGGGACCGGC
>JBDGRG010000070.1:0-3551 GCA_042218355.1 Bradymonadaceae bacterium | reverse complement strand
AGGGACTTGCCATGAAATTCTTCAAGTTCGAATCGTTCATCAGCAGCAGGCTCATCAAGGTCGTCTTCTACCTGGGACTGCTCTTCGCTGGCGTCGGGTATGTCGGCGTCGTCGGTGTGAGTCTCTTCGAGGATGGCGTGGCCACGGCTGTCGGTAGCGCCATCGGTGGAGGTATCTTACTCGTGATCGGCGTGTTGCTCTGGCGGGTCTACTGTGAACTCGCCATCGTCGTCTTCCGTATCTACGAGGAGTTGAACGAGTTGCGACAGGAACTCGCCGATGCGTCCGCAGGTGGACGAGGCCGGCAGCGGCCGGAGCGAGGAGAAGGAGGCCGCTCGCCGGACCACCGATAGTGGCGAGGCCAGTTCGTTCGCGTACCCGAATGCGTCTCGTACCGCGCCGGGATTTCCGGCGACACTTCTACAGCGTTCCATGCAGACGGGTGGAGGGACCGGCCCGACGAAGCCCGCCAACCTGTCCGCCGCGCTCGCGGTGGACGAGGTGGTAATGCCGGGTCGAGTTTTCGAGTCGATCACCATGGAGGTTCTCACATGGCGCAGCACTTCGACTACACCGACATCTTGGAGGCGGAGACCCCCCGTGAGGTGACTCGGGCGTCGTTCTGGCGGGTGCGCAACCGCTCGGACGCCCGAACCGACTGGGTGTTGTTGATTCCGGCGGCGCCCTCGTCGGTGCCGCTTGCAGACATCGACCGGGAGGCGTTGCCCTGGGAATTACGCCGGCATCTGCCGGTCGATCCGGGGCGTCTCTCCGTCAACTGGCGTCGCGTCGATGAGGAGAATTGGCGTCGAACGCAGGCCCGTCTCCTACCGGGGGTTCCCCGCCGGATCGCCGTCGAGGTTGCCGAACGCATGGAGTGTCGGGCCCTGGTTCGAGCCGATCGGGGGCGTGACGCGCACGTGCGACTCCTCGGCTCGAGTGGTGGCGAGGATCGCTCGTTGGGGCGCGACCGGCTCGGCATGATCGAGACCCTCGACATGTTCGAGGTGTGCCTGCGCCGCGAGATGCGGATCGACGCCGATCGACCGCTGGCGTGCTACGCCGTCGGGCTCGGCGGAGGGCGGGTGTCGGCTCATCTCGACCGTGACGGTGCCCGGGACGCACTGCACGAGCGGCTTCGGAGCTGAACTCGCTGCGGCGAGCCTGGCCCCTGTCGGCGTTGAGTTTGCTTCGCACGCTCGACGCGGTGGACGGGGATTCGGCGGTGCGATACCCTCCGCTCGGTCCATTCGGACTGGCATCCACTCGCTGTCTACAGTCGACGGGTCTCTCGAGCGTACTCAGATGTCTGATTTCGACGCTGAACTGGACGACGTCTCGAAGACGATTGCGGCGAAGATCGAGGTCGGGGTGTACGAGGCCTCGCAGCCCTCGGCGACGGCCGACCGGGTCCGGACCGTCCTCGAGCAGGCGATCTACAAGCTGTTTCTGGAGCGGTGGGCGGACCAACTGCCCGTCGAGGTCGCGATCGGCACCAATGCCGACGAGGACGAGCCCCACCCCTGGCGGCTCTGCGTCGGGCTGAAGGGGGATCTCGCCCGCACCGAGGCCGAACTGGCCCTGACCGAGGAGGTCTACGAGGACCTCCGTCAGCGCGTCGAGGACGAACTCCCCGAGGACGAACTCCACGACGTCCCCTTCACGTACAAACAACTGGCCGGGCGGTGAGTGGCGGTCCGTCCCGCCGTACGAGGACAACGACCCTGCCGGGGGGCGCGGTGATTCACAACTCCGGCAGGTCGCCCAGTTCCTCGGCCTCTCGTCTCATGCGGTTCTGTTGGTTCCACTCGTCCAGGGCTTCGTCCGCCGCGTTCCGGATGTCGGCGTCTCGAGCGTCGAATTTGAGATCTTCGAAGAATCCGTACAGGCCGTCCGCACCGGTTGCCGCCAGCCCCCAGAGAGCCGAAATCCGAGTCTCCGTCTCGAGTGAGGCGTCCTGCGCGATCCGTTTGCAGGCGTCGACGGAGCCCTCCGGGTGGAAATGCGAGAGACCCTCGCAAGCTTCTCGGACGATCCGCTCGTCGGGATCGGAGAACCCGTCCATGACGACCTCCGACATCCCCAGCCGACGCGCGGCGAAGACGGCCGTCAACCTCCAGTCGGCGTCGTCGGCATCCCGGATGTCGTCGACGAACTCTCGGTGCCAGTCCTCCGGCGAACGCACGGCCGCCTCGAACGCACGCCGGCGCACGAGCTTCGGGGCTTCTTCGTCTCGCACGAGCTCGTCGAGGGCGGACTTGACCTCTCGATAGCAGTCCTCGCTGAGCGGAGGTGGGTCCCAGTTCGTCTCCCAGCTCCCCATGTCGCATGTCTCGAGGGCCGGACCCAGCGCGATGGCCGCCCGAGATCGCGTCTGCGGCGACCGCGATGCGTCCACTGCGATCTCCACGTGCATCTCGGCGAGTTCGTCGTCCATCGCCTGCGCCGTCGAGTCGAGGGCTCGTTCGACGAGATCCGGGTCCGCCTCGGAGAGGATCTCCTTCAAGTCCTCGGTGGCATTCCAGGGTTCGCCGCGCATCTCGATGCGCTGGAGAATATCGCTGTAATTGTCCGACATCGATTGTCCTCGCGATTGTCGAGGGGTACGGTGAGGATGTCGAGTTGGATGATGCTGTGTAGGAGGTTCCGGGTTCTACGTACAGGCCTCGGTGAGTTCGGGGTCTGTTCCGACCGATAATCGGCTCACTCTGGAGAGGAGGTTCGAGATGGTCGACATTCCCGACGGCAAGTGCCGAATCTGCGGGGACGAGTTCTCCAATACCGGGATGACTCGGCATCTGAAGAGTTGTCTCGGCAAACGGGACGCTCGGTCCGATGAACCGCCCGACGGCCTGCTGATCCGGGCGTCGGGTGAATGGGCGCCCCACTGGCTGCACGCGTTGGCCACACTCGACGGAACACTCACTCACCTCGACAATTTTCTGCGGTCGACCTGGGTCGAGTGCTGCGGGCACCTCAGCGAATTCCAGATCGGTGGCGCCCGGTACGCCAGCGGCGGCGGGGGAGGCGGCTTCGGCCCGAGCGGAAAGAGCATGAACGTGCCGATGGGCGAGGTCCTCGGCGACGGCACCGAGTTCGAGTACATCTACGATTTCGGCTCGTCGACGAGGCTGTCGCTGAAGTGCTACGGGCGCGTCACCTGGCCCGACGCCGTCGACACGGCCGACATACCGGACTCGACGTCGGGCCCGGTCTGGTGTGTCGCCCGAAATCTGCCGCCCGAACTGCCCTGTGAGGTCTGCGGCGATCAGGCCGACGAGGTCTGCACCGCGTGCTTTCACCGCGGCGAGGGCCTGGTCTGCTCCGACCACCGTGACGACCACGACTGCGGCCACCCGATGTTCCTCCCCGCCGTCAATTCTCCGCGCATGGGCGTCTGCGGGTACACCGGGTGACAACCGAAGGTCGTTACTCGGAGGTTCGGATCAGGCCGACACGAGGTGAGATCGGAAGGCGGTCGTCGGCGTTCGGGTCCGGTCCATTCGGTTTCTGTGGGCACCCCGAACGTACTGTCGCCCCTTCGGGGCTTG